>JAUYJH010000045.1 GCA_030688705.1 Deltaproteobacteria bacterium | reverse complement strand
TTCTTTCAAACGGCGTCGGTCGACTTCCAGCTGGGTTTCACCGGGGCCGCGCATCCCGATGCTCCCGGTCTGCTTATTCAAATGGGACCACATTCCTTTGAGCCTTGGCTGAATATATTTTAATTGAGCCAATTCGACTTGCAGGCGCCCCTCTTTGGTGTGGGCCCGTTTGGCAAAAATGTCGAGAATCACCGCGGTCCGATCGACCACTTTGACATTCCAATTTTTTTCGAGATTCTGGTTTTGCGTGGGGGTTAATTCATCATCAATCGCGACACTCTCCGCATGATTGCGGCGAATCTCTTCTTCAATCTGGGCCACTTTGCCTTTTCCCAAAAAAGTCTTGGGATGGGGATGCTCCACCTCTTGCGAAGCGTGGCCCACAATCTCGCCGCCGGCGGTGTCGATCAGACGATCCAACTCATTTAAAGAGGCTTCGAATTCGTGATGGGTTTGACCTTTCCTGCGAACGCCGGTGAGGAAAACGCGTTCTTTTTTGGCGGAGGGCTTATTTGTCTGTTGTGCCAAGGGTGGCTAAATTCTCCTTTCTCCTTGGGAGAATTATAGCCCACCCCGCTTGCCACTGACAAGAATTTTGTCACTCAAGACCGGTCACTTTGAATGTGAAAACCGGAGAAGGAACTTTATCCAATCCTATTGCCTCATCGACTTGTTTCAGATGAAGGTGTTTTAGGCCGTCACCGGATGTATATTGTTTAAAAAAAGATTCCACCGCGTTGCGGTCTCCCTTCAGATAGACCTCGCCAACTTTCGCATAAAGGGCCTTTGCCGCTTCGGGGGCTTTATCCCAAACAATATCCCATTTATCATCTTTGTAGGTAAACGCCCCCTGCTCGGTAAAATGGCCAACGACAACGGCTGCCAATTGTTGATAAGGGCTTCCGGCCTCATAATATTTTTCGCCTCTCGGAGCCGCCCTTCGGATATGCCCCAAACACCAGGCCAGGAGTCCCGCATATAGTTTCTTTCTCTCTTCAGGCTTGGCAAATCCTAGCTCTTCCAATTTGGGCTGTAACGCGATGCCGCCGACTTCCGCTTTTAACTCTTCAAGCCTTCCCAGCATATCCCCAATTTGTTTGGTGTAACTCTTCATTTGAGGACCCAAATTGTGGGCAATTTCGTGAAGGACCGTCTTATCGACAATAACGGCCGGATCGAGATGGGCAATCACTTCCGGGGACAAGAGACGCTCAAAGGCGGTAAACAATTCCTTGCTATAAGATTTTTTTGTATTGTTGGTGTAAATCATAATCCGGGTTTTACATTCCGCCTGCCCATCTTCTCCGCACCAGTTGGGAAGAGTCTGTCCGATCATGGTCCCCTTGATATTCCCTTTGGCTTCTCCGCTCATCATGAGGACATCGACAACATCGGGAGTCTCTACAATGATTTTTCGGGGATTATATCCGGGAATCAATTTTGCCAAATAAGTCTCCATGGCCTGATTGTGCCGTGTCACTTTTGAAATATTCTCTTCGGCCACCGGATTCTTGATTCCGAATACCATTTCATACATCGCTTTTGTCTGGCATCCCTGATCATTGCCGACTTCATCCGCACCGATTCTTAAAAAGAAGCGGGAGCTTTTGGCGGTGATCCATTTTTTGTCGGCTTCGGCATAGGGAAACGGTTTGTCAACCAAAAGGGCTACGGCAACCTCGTCCATATAGTCGGCCAAAGCTTTTTCCTTTGCGTCGCGGGCAAAGATGGAGGCTGTTCTCAATCTCTCGGAGGCATCCCACTGCGACGCTGACAATAAAGATTTAGAATAAGGCACGGACGAAAGCCCCGGAACAACAGTCGGTTTCAGACCCCGATTCACAACGCTAAAGGGGTTGGCCAAATCTCCCGTGATCTCTTTTTCACAGTTGATCTCCTTGGGATACAACGGGGTGACCATCGGCGGCATTTTCTCGTCCGCAACGCAAAGCGGATTTTTATCCTCGCACCAAAGGGTTTGATAGCGGCGGCGAAACTCCAGATCATCGGTAGTGGCATAATCATGCAGAGTCTCATGAATAACTCCCCTTTGTAATTGATAGAGATAATCCATCGATTCACCGGCCTTGAGGATGGCGGCGACCATTTTTTTCTGCGCCGGATTCAAGCCATAATCATCAAGATTTGTGGCAATTTCCACGACCGTGGTTTTTGCCAGTTCCTTGGCGATCAGTTCTTGACGTAGTCTCTCCACAACATTTCTGTATTGAGCGTTAAATATTGGCGTAAAATCGACCGGAATTGCCTTGGCACAAAGAGAGGGAGATTCCATCACAACATATTCGTCCAAATTTCCCTTACGGGAATCACACAAGGCAATTTCATCGGGATTCGGGGTGCCGGGATGGACATTGTCTTTAACCCAACACGCGGTATATCCGGATTGTTTGGCAACACGATTAAAACCGTCTCTCGAAACAGACGGCAACCCCAAATACCCTGCTGTTTTCACCTCTTCTCCTCCTGCCAACATGGTGCCTCCTTTGATTTGGGACCATGGACTATGGACAGTGGACCATGGACCAAAAAGCCATTAACAAATTATCCGACCTTGTCCAGCAGAAGTTACGATTGAAACCGAGTGACGTTGTGGCCGAAGAGGCGTTTGACCGAATCGACCAGCTGGGGAGAGGGGTCTATTTTGAGTTCATCGGGAAGTTTCAAAACAGTCTCGGACTGTTCCGGAATGAGAACATGGACAAAGGCATGGCAAGGGCCCTTAAAACGCCCCAACACCTGCTTTAGATCGTTCAAGTGCTTCGGCGTCATTTCCGCGGGACTTAATTTAAAGTGAACGGTTTTGGTCATCTGCTGGGGGGCGCTTTCCAGAAGAATAATCTCACGGGCCAAAATTTTGTTGGACTCTTCCCCCTCATCCACATTTCCGATCACCAACAGCGGCCGATCGCTTTTAAGCCAAGCATGCGATTTGGCATAGGCCTCCGGAAAAACAACCACCTCCACCACCCCTTTCATATCTTCAAGGGTCACAAAACCCATCCGGTCCCCTTTTTTGGTGGTGATCTCGCGCATCGCCGCTACCATCCCGGCCACCTTCACCTCTTTTTTGTCATTCAATTCCCCCACCTGCGTACAATCATGCGTGGCGTATTGGGATAAAAGATTTTCGTATTGCGCCAGCGGATGGCCGCTTAAATAAAACCCGAGCGATTCTTTTTCAAACTGAAGTCGTTGCCGCTCCGGCCAATCTTCTATCTCGGGAAGTTTTTGGTCTTCGGTCCACGGTCTTCGGTCTTCGGTCTTAAAATGATCCAGCAAATTAAACTGCCCGCTTAATTTTTCTTTTTGTTTGCCGGCCCCCAATTCCAGCGCGTGGTCGATAACCGCCGCCAATTGCGAACGCCGCCCTTTTGTAAAATCAAACGCCCCGCATTTGATAAGGCTCTCAACCACGCGCCGGTTGGCCTTGCGGCTGTCGACCCGTTCGCAAAAATCAAAAAGAGAATGAAACAGCCCATCGGCCTGCCCGCCGGAGGCCAGGGCCTCACGCGCGGCAATGATCGATTCAATGGCCGCTTCACCGACATTTTTAACCCCCCCCAAACCAAAGCGGATTTTTTTGTCGTCCACAACGGTGAAGGAAAAAAGACTCTCATTGACATCGGGGGGGAGCATTTCAATCCCCAAGGACTGGCACTCTTGCAGATAAAAAATAATTTTATCCTCATTTCCCATTTCTGTGGTGAGCAGGCTCGCCATGTATTCAGTGGGGTAATGGGTTTTAAACCAGGCGGTTTGGTAGGAAATCAACGCATAGGCGGCGGAATGACTTCGGTTGAAACCATATTCGGCAAATTTGGCCATCAGATCAAAGATTTTTTCGGCCTTGGCAAAAGGAATTTTATTGGCGGTGGCCCCCAGCAAAAATTTTTCCCGCTGTTGGGCCATTTCGTCGGCGATTTTTTTCCCCATCGCGCGGCGCAAAAGATCGGCGTCCCCCAAAGTAAAATTGGCCAGCCGGCTTGCAATCTGCATCACCTGTTCCTGATACAAAATAACGCCGTAACTATCTTCGAGAATTTCCTTGAGTTGCGGGAGTTCATATTTGATCGGGGTTTTGCCGTGCTTTCGGTTGATGAAGTCATCGACCATTCCGGAGCCCAATGGCCCCGGCCTGAAAAGGGCAACCAATGCGATCAGGTCGTCGAAGCGGTTTGGTTTCAGACGGGCCACCAAATCGGTCATGCCGGAAGATTCGAGCTGGAAGATGCCGGCGGTGTCGGCTTCGGTCAATTTTTTGTACACTTT
Organism: Deltaproteobacteria bacterium; assembly: GCA_030688705.1. Classification (GTDB taxonomy): domain Bacteria; phylum UBA10199; class UBA10199; order SPLOWO2-01-44-7; family SPLOWO2-01-44-7; genus JAHFSU01. Next base: position 3,087 of record JAUYJH010000045.1, on the reverse strand, counting down.
CGCGTCATCGAGCGGCAAGGTGGCCAAATCTATTTTTTTGCGGTGCCGTTTTTCGACCAACTGGATGGTGTCATCAATCACGGTTAGCGTTTTCAAACCCAAAAAGTCGAATTTAATCAGCCCGATTTTTTCGACCGCCTTCATGTCAAACTGGGTCACGATTTCATCATGCTGGCCCTTGTAGAGAGGCAAAAAGTTGACCAGCGGCTGATCGGAAATCACGACACCGGCGGCATGTGTGGAGGCATGGCGCGGAAAGCCCTCCAACATTCTGGCAATTTCCAAAAGTTGTTTCACTTTTTCATCTTTGTCAGAAAGATCTTTCAGCTGGGGTTCAATTTTAATCGCCTGCTCCAAGGTAATGCCGATCATGTTGGGGATCATCTTGGCGATTTTATCGACATCGCCGTAGGGCATTCCCAAAATGCGGCCGACATCGCGGATAACAGCGCGCGCCTTCATTTTACCGAAGGTGATGATTTGCGAAACGCTCCCGAATTTTTTGGCGACATACTCCAAAACTTCGTTCCGCCGGCGCATGCAAAAATCGATATCCATGTCGGGCTGGCTGACCCGCTCCGGATTCAAAAATCTTTCAAACAACAGGGCGTGTTCAATCGGGTCGATGTCGGTGATACCCAAACAATACGCAACCAGCGAACCGGCCGCGGAGCCGCGGCCGGGCCCAACCGGAATCCTCTGCGATTTGGCGTATTGGATAAAATCGGCCACGATCAAAAAATAACCGGCAAAACCGGTCGATTTGATCATGTTCAGTTCCTCTTCCAGACGTTTTGGATACGGGGCGGCATCCCACTCTGCTTTTGAAAGTTGATTGCGCGTTTCAATTTCTTTAAGGCGTTTTTGCAAACCGGCGGCCGCCTGTTCAGCCAGATAGGTCTGCAAATCTTTTCCATCCGGCGCCTGGTATTTTGGAAAATGATACGTTTTGAAATCGAGCTCCAAATTGCATTTCTCGGCAATCTGAATGGTATTGGAAATGGCCTCGGGATGGTCCTTGAAAATTTCTTTCATTTCTTCGGCGGTCTTTAGATACATCTGGTCCGTTTCCATTTTGAGACGGTTGGTCTCGGCCATGGTTTTGCCGGTCTGAATGCAAAGAAGCGCATCATGAGAGACCGCCTGCCCTTGATGAATGTAATGGACATCGTTGGTGGCCACGAGCGGAAGCCCCGTCTCTTTGGACAACTGAACCAACCCTTTGTAGACAAGGCTCTGCGCCTGCAATCCGTGATCGGTCAGTTCCAAATAAAAATTGTCGGGCCCAAAAAGTTTCGCGTAATATCCGGCCTTCTCTTTTGCCGCTTCATACAAGCCCCTTTGCAACAGCGTCGGAATTTCGCCCCGCAAACATCCCGAAAGAGCGATCAATCCTTCCGTGTGTTGCTCCAACAATTCTTTATCGATGCGGGGTTTGTAATAAAAACCTTCCAGATGCCCGGCCGTCACAAGGCGGCATAAATTTTTATAGCCGTCGGTATTGCGAACCAGCAGAGTGATGTGGGACAAAAAACCTTCGCTGTGGAGATCTTTTTTGTGGCGAGAACCGGTGGTCAAAAGATAGGCCTCGCATCCCAGGATCGGCTTGATCCCTTTTTTCGACATCGTCTGATAAAATTCGATTGCGCCGAACAGATTGCCATGATCGGTCATTGCCACCGCGGGCATTTTGAGTTCATGAACACGCTCGGCCAGTTTTGAAATAGGACAAGCCCCATCCAGCAGGCTGTAATAGGTGTGTAGGTGAAGATGGACAAAGTCGGTGTGATGCATCTGCCCATGCTCTAACACTCCCCCACCCCCCCATTGCAAGCTTGAAAGTAAAATGGTGCTCGGTTAAAAGGAAGAAGTCGGATGCGAGATTGCTCTGAGAAAACACGCGGTTCTTTTTGGGCCTACCCAAAAAGCCCGCTCTCTCTCGGCGATTTTGGCTTTGATCCCGGATGTTAAAATCGCCTCCGAGATGGTTTTCTCAGAGCAATCTCGCATCCGCCTTCGGCGTTTTAATATATAAAGGAGAAGTAGATGAAAAACGACATCACAGTAGAAGAACTGGTTAAAACTTTTGGGTTGTTGCCGCATCCGGAGGGGGGATTTTTTAAGGAGACTTATCGGGATGCGAGGAAGATTGAGAAAGAGGCTCTGCCGGAGAAATTTAAGGGGGATCGCAATATTTCAACGGCCATCTATTTTTTGTTGCCCAAGGGGACCAAATCGAGATTGCATCGGATCCATGCCGATGAGGTGTGGCATTTTTATTTGGGGGGTTCTTTAACGATTGTCCAGATTGCTCCCGATGGAAAAATGGAAAAAATCACGCTAGGCAGTGATGTAAACAAGGATGAAAAACTCCAATATGTAGTCCCAGCCGGTTATTGGTTTGGGGCGTATCCAAACGAAGGGGGCCAATTCTCGCTGGTCGGTTGCACGGTCTCCCCCGGCTTCGACTTCGCCGATTTTGAAATGGGTAAAAGAGAAGAATTGCTGAAACAATATCCCAACGCCCAAAAAGAAATCGAATTTTTAACGGATGCTTCTTAGCATCACAACGACCAACTTAAGGAAATTCTCGCACAGCTTGTGCGAGAACTGAAAACCTCTCCCCCCCTACATTTCTGGGACAGCTTGTCCCAGAAAATAAAGTGGCGAAGTTTTTGCCGCGCAATATGAAGAAACTCTTACCCGCTATTCCGATCCCACAATTTGGCTACAGCTTGTAGCCAAATTGGCCACAACAACAATTGCAATCCGAACTACAAATATGAACTACTCGGGGGCCAGCGTAGCGAGGATCATTTCGTTGATATCGACGAAATGATCGAAATTGGAATCTGCTCAACGACAAAGAACGCGACCCCGATGACCAACCCTCCATCGGCATCATCCTCTGCGCAGAAAAAGACGACGTAGAAGTTGAATACGCCCTGTGCACAAAAGCGAACCCCATCGGGGTAGCCGCGTATCACCTACAGTCAAAACTCCCCAGCGAATTAAAAGGAAAACTACCAACCGCCAAACAACTCGCAGAAAACGTTCTGGCGGAATTTGAGGAGGGGAAATGAGCGC
>JAUYJH010000031.1 GCA_030688705.1 Deltaproteobacteria bacterium | reverse complement strand
TCCTGTTTTGGCCATCCAATGGATCCACCTAACTAATGGGCGCTATGAGGTGGTTCGGAAGGCCCAAATGGCATCGTTGTCAGTGTCATTTTTTATTATATTTTTTAGGGTGTTATACGGCTTTATTCGATCTTTACTTTTGAGTTTTCAGCTCTTTTTTCTGCAATTTTATTGCAGGGCTGTTTTGAAAAAACTGTGCGACAAGGAGTTTGATGCCTTAAGCAAGACTTGGGGGTATCCGCAATCTTCTCTTAAAAGAGGTGAAGATTTTTATCTGGGGGATATGGCTTGGCGCCTTAAAGAAAAGAAGATTTCCTTGTTAACTCTCTGTGGCAATGCAAAAGAGAAGCATTGGCGTCCCTTTTTGGACTCTCATAAGAGCGATTCTTTTCCTTTTCAGCTTCCGGAGCTCTGTCTCGTCAAAGTGAGAGACATTTTTGTTGTCTGGTTCCAACAATGCCTTGCCGGTTTTTCACTTTTTTTTGGGGCACTTGGAGAAAAGAAAAAAGAACTCCGTCCTTTTTTGCTCTTTGCCGGAATGGAATCCTTAAGGCATCTGACCTTGAGAAACGCCCTGTTTTACTTTATCGGCAAAAATGCTTGCACATTCTGGAAACCCAAATTTTTTGTGTCCCTCTATGAAGGCCACGCTTGGGAAAAATGTCTTTGGAAAGGGATTCGCAAGGGGTTGCCTTCCTGCCGCATTGTTGCCTATCAACATACCGTTGTTTTTCAACGGACTTTAGCCTTGCGCAATCCGGCCTATAATTCGGCCTTGACCGGACCCGATGTCGTTTTGTGTACCGGGCCGGAAACGGCAAAGATCATCCGAAAGGGGCATGAATCAAACGGTTCCACACTGATACCCTTTGGCTCCTTTAGGTTTAAGGATTCGGATGCCGATCTGCGAGAGCCTTCCCCGGAGAGAAAAACGGTTCTGGTTTTGCCCGAAGGGCTCATGGGTGAATCGCAGATTTTATTTCATGCGGCTATCCGTCTTGCAAAGCGTCTCAAAGACTACCGCTTTATTTTTCGTACCCATCCCATTTTGCCGTTTGACAAGGTTCGTTTGCATCTGGAAGAAGACGTTACCTTATGGAACAATATCGAAATTTCCAAGGAAAAGGATATTGCAAAAGACTTTGAGCGTTCTTCCGTCCTTTTGTATCGGGGCTCTTCATCGGTGCTCTATGGTGTTTTAAAGGGGCTAAAACCTTTTTATTTTGGACAAGAGGGAGAAGAGACGATCGATCCTCTTTTTGAATTGAGCGAATTCAGGGAATGTGTTTTATCGACGGATGATCTGGCTGAAAAATTGACGCAATATCAGAAAATCCAACGTGACGCGGTTTTGCCAAGCTGGCAAAAGGCGGCAAAATACGTGCAAGAGTACACAATGCCTGTTCGGACTGATTCAGTCCGTGAGCTTCTTGAGGCGGTGAACAGATGAAATGTCTTATCTTGGGCTATGGGTACATGGGCAAAATCCGCCACAGGGTTTTGAAGGAACATCCCAATGTGAGCGAAATCAAAATTTACGATCCCTACATTGATCCCATTAAAGAAAATCTCGGCGAGAGCTATTTGAAAGGGGAGACGATTCCGTGGAATCGTTTTGACGCCGCTTTCATTTGTACCCCCAACAATGTGACGGCGGAGTTTTGTGTGCAAGCCCTGACCCATTGTGGGCATGTTTTTTGCGAAAAGCCCCCCGGCAGGAATTGGGAAGAAATTTGTCTGATTGTCAAAGCGGCCGAGGCGCGCCCGGGCCATACGATTGTTTTTGGCTTTAACCACCGCTTGCATCCGTCGGTGAAGGCCGCCAAGGCCATGGTGGGCGATGGGGGTTTGGGCGAGGTTTTGTATATCAAGGGAACCTATGGCAAATCCGGAGGGCTTCGGTATCGCGAAAGCTGGCGCAACCGGAAAGATGTCTCCGGCGGCGGCATTCTGCTCGATCAAGGGATCCATATGCTCGATATTTTTCAGCATCTTCTGGGTCCCATGAAAGTCGAGTCGGCGGTGCTGGTCGACGCTTTCTGGGAGTGTGATGTGGAAGACAATGCCTTTGTTCTCTTAAAATCCCAAAAAGGGGTGCCCGCTTTTCTCCACTCCTCGGCCACCCTTTGGAAACACACTTTCCGTTTCGAAATCGGTTGCCACGACGGCTATCTTGTCGCCAGTGGTCTCCTTTCCAAAACCGGAAGCTATGGTCGCGAACAACTTGTGATCGGCCGCCGGCAATTTGAAGACGAGGCCTTCGCGCTGGGAAACCCGCGTGAAGAGATTCTTTATTTTGACAAGGATGATTCATGGAAAGAAGAAGTCGATGAATTTTTGTCGGCGGTCAAAGAACGCCGCCGTCCGACCCACGGCTTGATGGAAGAGGCTCAACACGTTTTTTCCCTAATTCGCGATGTGTATCAGATGAAAAAAAAGGAGGGGTAAATATGCAATCAATCCAAACCAGCCATGTAGTTCCTCTCACGTCAGTCAAGCCGCTTGAAGATTTGTTAGAATATCGCAAAGTCTGCCTTGAAGCGACCAAGAAAGCTTTGGCGGCCGGAAAAGAAACGCGAACCGAGTCTCCCATTGACGGAAGCCGGCTGTTACCGTGGAATTTCATAGACGG
>JAUYJH010000009.1 GCA_030688705.1 Deltaproteobacteria bacterium | reverse complement strand
TTGAAAATATTACACAAAATGAATACTTTTTGCAACGACTTTTTCCCAAAATAGGAACTTTACCCTAAAATAGACTACAATCATGCAAGTGATCTCTTCGTCCCCTCCCAAGTAATATACATGAAGAGGAGTTTTACGTAGCTGTCACCCAGTCTGAAGCCGTAATCGGCAAATCGGGAATAAATTTTTTCAAAGGCACCCAGAGGATCCCTGTTTTCAATCCATTCACGCAGCAAAACATCGATCCCTTCAAACAATTTTTTATCCCAAACCTCGCCCATCGAGCGCAAGGTCTCTTTCAAATCTTCCGTGCTCCGCTTATGCAGCAAATTAATATATAAATCCGTAAGCCTCTTCTTTTCCTCTTCAGACATTTTATGCACACGGCCGGTGTCGTAGAGAATAATGTCCCCATTTTCCATGAGCCCCATATTTCCCGGATGCAGATCATAATGAAATACACCGCCCGCCATCATGGCGGGGATCAACTCCTCATCCACTTTTTTAAAAACTCTCTCTCTTTCAGCAGGCGATAAATCTTTCAGACGCCGCGAATAGGCGGGCCGCATCGCCGCCATCACCGGCGGCGCCGACACATTCTCCAAATATTTTGGCACCGCAAAACCTTTCGGCAAAATGGCAGCAATTTCTTTTGCGTGGAAGATATCCCCTCCTAAATCGAGTTCTTCTATCATCGTCACTTCATAAAAGACCAAAAGATCATCAACCGCCTGGGACCCCGCTGTCTTATAATTACCGGCTTTTAAATAACGGCGCATTTCCCGAACGATCCGGAGCGAATCCCGAAGATCTTTTTCTTTCCCCTCGGGAATCAATTTTAACACCACCGGCTCTCTACCATAGGTCGCTCGATAAACGCCGGCGATCGTTCCCTCCTTGAGAGGAGCGGTAAAGTAGACGTCAAATTTTTCAAGTTCCCCGCCGGCAAGATGCATCTCCAAAGTTCTGCGCGCATCGATCGGATCGCGCGGAGGGACCTCTTCTTGAAAAATCGCAAACATTTTTTGATACTGCTCGGGGACCAGCGGATGGATACTGGCCAGTTGAAGCAGTTTTTCCAGATGGGATGCCCGCCCTAAAAGCAAAAGGCGATCGGCATCTTTTTTGCTTTTTTGCAACTGGCGCTCCAAAACCACTCGGTTGGCGGGGCTGATAGAAGCAAGAAGATACGTTAAAAGTTCCTTCTCTAATCCTTTTCTTTTTTCAATAAAAGAGGGGATGCCCGCTTCTTCAATCTGCAATTCCAAATTGCCCAATATCCACTTTTTTAATATCTCTTCTGCTTCTCTTTTGGCCCCACCCAAAGTATTTAAAAGTTCCTTCTTTTTTGAGGCTGATATATCGGTTTTGGGCTTTGGACTTTTTTTAGAATCTTCAACAACTTCCGAAACTTCTTCTTCTCTCCAAAAATCACCGTATTCATTCCATTCCCGAACATCCCCCTCTCCTACCCCTCTCGCTGCTGCCGATTCATCATGCAAAGCATCCAAATATTCTTCCATTTTTTTTCCCCAACCGGCAACCGCTAAAAGTTCTGCCATTTCACGTATCTCGGTGGAGACATCTGTAAATACATGGTCTTGGTCCACAGTAATCTCTTCTGTATTGCTTACACGCGACTTCAAATAAGGACGAAAATGGTCAAAATGCTCCCCGACCCATGTGCTTGAAAATTCGAAATAATCGGCGTTTACCTCCCACCGCTTTGCCTCCTCTTCGGACAAAAGGGAGAGGTAGGTTTTTAAAAACCCAAGGGCGTTGATATAAATTTCAAGTCTCTCTATCGGAGTACGAGCCAGCCAATCCCTTCCCTTTTGGCCGAGCCAGTCGATATCGGCCAACCCTGTTTCTGCCAAAAGAATGGGATTACGGCTCTTTTTTCCTGCCAAATAAAGGCGATAATCCTGTTGCAACAGTCTGTCTTTTTCAAGTCTCTGCAGAAAAAAATCGGTCGGCATATTTCTGGGATGCCTTTTATAATCGATACCCAAAAGAAGACGATAGTAGGCCTCTTCCTGTTCTCCGCTTTTTTGGCCCCGAAAAATCTCTATCTGTTTTTTGACCCTCTTCCCGTAAAAAATATCTTGGGTCGCCCTTTCAAAAATATCCCGTTTTGCCTCACGGTGGATACGCCACTGCATCATCTCCAATCCAATTTTCAAATATTTTTGTGTCTGGGGACCTTGCGAAAAAAGATGGTCCAAGACCGAAGGCAAAAGAGGCGAAGGAGCGGCCGCCCCGTATTGTTCCTTCGCCCAATCGATTAAAAAAATGGCCATGCTGGAATTGCCCGCATTTTTATCTCTCAATGCGCGTCTTTCAGAGCCGAGCATTCTTCCCAAAAGACGAACGACCGCTTTTTGTTCTTCCATCGATCCCTCTTTGAGAAGGGCCCTGACATTCTTTCTATTCCGGGTCAAAAAAGTATCGGCCTCTACAGTAGTCCAGACAAGCGGGATGTCGATCGGATGGGGCAATCCCTGCTTCTGGTAGAAACCCCGCTCTCCCTCCAGATCTCTCGCCAAAAAAGTGGGGGCGCTGCTCTGTTCCTGCCACGAGGCAAACCTTTGCAAAGGGAGCCCTGCCGCCGCAAAGACCGCCAGCCGCAATCTTTCGTCTTTCCCTCTTTCGGGATTCACGAGTTCCGGAATTTTAGAGAGGCGTTCCACCAAAAGCTGCTCTGTTTTGGGATAATGCGGGAGGTCTTTCGGTTTCATAAAAGGGGTGCGCCATGGAAAAAGGCCCCTTAGATGATGGACCATCGACAAATCGACCCCCTGAAAGCCTTGCGCCAGATCGAGAAGCCGCCGCGAGAGTTCTTCCAAAAGATCATCTTTGGCGGCATCCGGGAGAGGGGATTTTTGGATCGCTTTCAGCGTGATAGCTATCGTGTCGGGACTCAAGGCCATCAGACTTTTCAGAATCATCATGCGGTAGAGATCGGGAAGCAAATCGATCCGTTCTTCGCGAATGAGATTGTCCGAGTAATAACGGAGCGCCTCGATGGTAATGGTTTCTCCCCCCCGATAAAGCTCGGCCTGCATTCTTTTGAACCATGCCGTTAAATTGCCCGTCGATTTTAGAGTGTTTCTTCTTATCCCTTCCATCTCCATTTTCCATTCGGTAGAGGCAAGCGACTTCAAAGCTATTGACCGATCCTTCCAGGTTGAATCGCCATCACGCTCTTCAGCCGGATCCCATTGATGTTTGCGGTCCGAAGGAAACTGTTTGGGTATCTCACGAAAAAGGAAATCGGAGATCGCTTTTGCCATTTCTTCTTCTCCCCTTTGCAAGGCGGTATCCAGCAGATAAAGGGCGGCGGGAAAAAGTTCGAAGTCGATGGCATCTACAAGATTAACATCCGCATTCGAATCTCGTTCAAATTGATCAAAATCCGATTTCAATTTCTCCCAAGCCCGTTTGATATAAACACCCGATTCTTCCGGAAAAAGCTGAAGGCCCCAAAGGAGGGGAAAAACCGAGGCTGCAAATTGTTCTTGCTCGCGAAAGTAGTCCTTCCAAAATTGAACTTCCAAAACTTTCGGGCGTGGCCAAGGTTTATTTTCTTTTAACCCCGCTTCAATCCTCTTTTTTATCTCTACGGCCATTTCTTTGGGCAAAGGCCCCCTACGGCGGGCTACAGCCTCAAGCCAAAATTTCCATATCTTTATCTTTGTCGCTACCTCTTGCTCTTGAAGCGTCGCGAGTTTGTAGGCTTCTTTCAGTAAGAGGGCCGCTGTTTTGGGATAAGCCCACCCCTCTTTTCCAAACAATTGCGCCAAAGTGACAGCCTTTTTTTTGAGCGGTGCCGGATAATCCTGAAAAATAGCCTCCAGTTCAGGCACGGAATAAAAACGGAAATGCTCTCCCATGGTTGTGATGGAATCGAGAAAATGGGTCTCCCCGCTTAGTTTAAAAATGGGGAGAAGAGAGGCATAGCGCCCCCTCATTTTTTTCTGATGCTCTTCCCAAATGCGATTGACAACGTTTTCAAGCCCCGGATCCAGTTTTTTCTTTTTTCGGAGCCCCCAAAGGAGATGCAAAAATTCGTTGTTCTCTATCATTTCTTCCGAAAAATTTAACAGCTCACTATCCGGCAAATGGGTGTCGACTTCCCCATTTTCAAAAAGCCAGCCCCCAAACCAACTCCACGCCGCATTGTTAACAAGTTTGGGGTGTGAAAATAATTGTTCCGCCGCACTTCTCCATAAAGGCGATTCCCAATTGTACTGTCCCAGCGCCGCGGTCCGAAAACTTTCCGCCTGTTTTTGATCCTCTTCCAAAATCACCTGTTGATAGCGTTCCAAAAAGGGGACCAAAAAATCGGGCCCCATAATTTTGAGCACCCATCGATATGCAGACCGCAACTGTTTCGGGGAGAGATATTTGGAAACCATCGCCTCTCCCTCCTCTTTGAAACCTTTGTCGCAAAGAATCAGCCCCAAAACAACACGGAGATCATTGTGACCGGCACCCAGATAAACATTCAATCGCTCCGTCAGTTCGATCGCCTTGGACGGAGAGACCATCCGTGCATAACTGACCAGGGCCGCCAATTCTTCATGGGAAAGGCTTCCGGGGGGATTATCGATGACTCTTTCCACCAGATTCGAGTAGGCCGCAAAAATTTGTTGGCGATCGGCATGCGATACTTCCGGGGGGATATCGGAAAAAGACAAAATCTTTAAGGGGGGCAAAGGCCGCGCGGCTTCTATTTTGAATTGTCCCCTCTCCAGCGCCTCCAATTCTCCAAAGAGAGAATCGATGAGAGCAACCAACTGTTCCGTACTCCCTTTGTCGTTCAACCACAGAGCAATACCGGCCCTTTTGATGATCTCCTCCAGTGAATAAAAATCGGGGGGACAATCGAGTTTTCTGTCACGGACATAACGATTGAGGTAATCCTGAAAATAACGGAGATACGCTTCCCCCCGGAACTCAGTTTGATAAGCCGCCAGCTTTTGTTCAACCTCTCTCCATTCCAGCGTCAGTCTTCCTTCCACTTTGGCAATGAGGGACAGTAAAACGGAGTTGAGTCCTTCGCGCTCTTCGTAGTGGGGAAGCACTTGTGGAAATGTTGCCATCACTCCATTAAAACCCCCCTCTCTGTAGGCGGAGTCGAGGCGATCCATCATCAATGCGTTAAAAATGGGAAAAATTTGATAACTTCTTTCCATTTGATAAAAATAACCTTGCCCCGAAAAGCTGATCGCCTCATTGACCCGCATATGCTGTAAAATAGAGCTTCGCAGCGTTGCAAAGGAATCATAAGGATTGACCGGCGGGAGAACAATATCAAAGGGGAGCAATTTTTGAATCAAAGAGAGGGGGAGACAATGGAGAATTTCATGAAATAAAATATCCGGCGTCGCCCCTTTTTGAATAACAATTCCTTTGCCAAAATCAGGGGCCGTACGATCGATACGGCTATGAAAAGTGGGTTTGGCGTAGGAATAGGTCAAATCTTCCTCGCCAAAGGCGATAGGTATTTGTTTTTTTTCAAATTCAAGCAACAGTTTCCGAATCGATGGATGCAATTCAGAGAGGTAATCCAATGCAAGTTTAATATCAGCGCGGGTATAAATCCCCTTTTGCCTCACTTTTCTATAGAACAAATGATCCACTCCCGTAAAATCAGCACTGACATGGACTTTTTTTGCACTGCCATCGCCATTGGCACGAACTTGTGCAAATCGGCCGAGTCCCATTTTGGGTTGGGCCTCCAGAGCAGACCCTGTCAGAGCGGATAATTTGGAGGTTTCTTCTTGCGAAGGGGCTGTCATTTCCGCCGCAATTCCCAAAGTATTGGCGGCAAGCGATTCGCCGGCCGCAACTTGCGTTCCGACAAAAACACCGATGGATGGAATGAGAGGATTGCTCATAATGGCCTATCACTGTTATCGGCAATTTTGGGGAAAAGTTGCTAAAAAATGCGATATTTTTCGCCAATCTTTTCAAAGGCTTGGAGGGCTTGATCGAGATGGGCCCGTGTATGGGCGGCCGAAATTTGGACTCGGATACGGGCCTTATCTTTGGGGACGACCGGATAGGAAAAGCCGATGACGTAAATGTCTTCATCCAAAAGATCTTTCGCCATATTTTGAGCCAGCTTGGCATCGCCTAACATCACGGGGATAATCGGGTGGGTTCCTTCTAAAATTTTAAAACCGATTTTTTTAATTTTTGCTCGAAAGTATTGCGTGTTTTCTTCAAGACGGTCGCGAAGGGTGGTCGATTTTTCCAAAAGCTCAAAAACTTTTAAAGAGGCGGCCACGACAACGGGTGCCACGGTGTTGGAGAAAAGATAAGGGCGCGAGCGCTGGCGTAAATATTCGATGATCTCTTTTTTACCGGTAGTGAACCCACCGGTCGCACCGCCGAGTGCCTTGCCCAATGTAGAGGTCATCACATCAATACGTCCCTCAACGCCGCAATGTTCCGGCGTGCCGCGTCCTGTTTTTCCGATAAAGCCGGTGGCGTGCGAATCATCGACCATCACCAACGCCTCGTATTTTTCGGCCAGGTCGCAGATGGCATCGAGTTTGGCGATAGTGCCGTCCATTGAAAAGACCCCATCGGTGGCAACCATTTTAAGCCGTGCCCCTTTATCTTTGGCTTCTTGGAGTTTAGCCTCTAAATCCTTCATGTCGGAATTTTTGTAGCGGTATCGTTGTGCTTTGCAAAGCCGGATGCCATCAATAATAGAGGCATGATTGAGTTCATCGCTGATGATCGCATCCTGTTCACCCAAAAGTGTTTCAAACAAACCGCCATTCGCATCAAAACAAGAAGAATACAAAATTGTGTCGTCCATTTTCAGAAAACGGGCGATTTCTTGTTCCAGTTTTTTATGGAGATCGGTGGTGCCGCAGATAAAACGGACCGAAGACATTCCAAAGCCTCTTTCATCAAGAGACTTTTTGGCCGCGGCGATCAACTCGGCATTGTCGGCCAGCCCCAAATAATTATTGGCGCAAAAATTAAGGACATCCCCTTGAGGAACGCGAATTTCCGCACTCTGCGGCGACAAAATCAGCCGCTCTTCTTTATAGAGCCCCTGCTCGCGGATCTCCTTGAGCTGATCTTTCAAAATATTTTCAAGTTTTCCGTACATATGGGTGCCTCTAAAAACCTATGAAAACTGCAATTTGTCATCCTGATCCCGCACTTTCGTTGAAAGTGCGGGATCAGGATGACAACCGGGGTTTTTAGAGGTGCCCATATTTTATAAAGGAGCGATAAACCAGCTTAAGAGAATATGGTCAATTCATTTCAGAGATTCTCGAACCCATTTCATAACTTCCACTGCCCCGTGCGAAGGCGAATTTACTTCGCCGGAGCACGGCGCCGGGTCCGCCACAGACATGGCATTGGCAACAGAGGGACCCGGCGGTTCCCCCCTGTTAAGGGGGGCGGAGGGGGGTTTTGAAATAGATTCTCAAGTTGAAACGCCATAAACCTCTATTTTCTATTCTCAATTTTCTATTTTTCAGAAAAATGGCCGATGGACAAGCTGAAAATAGAAAATGGAAAATAGAGGAAGAAAAATAGCCCCCCTTGCGGGAGGCCATTTTTCTTGTGGGCCCTCTAGGATTTGAACCTAGGACCAATCGGTTATGAGCCGACCGCTCTAACCGCTGAGCTAAGGGCCCTCAATGCGAACATCTGTCATTCCGGCGAAAGCCGGAATCCAGACATCGTCCCGACGAAAGTCGGGAACCAGAAATGAACGACTGGATCCCGACTTTCGTCGGGATGACGGTCTCTCCTAACACCGCTATTTTGGTGAATCAATTATAAAGGTGTTCGATAAAATGGTGTCGGGCATTTCGGGGGAGGGTTTTTGACACACTTTCAGTTTCAATGTTTGCGGTTCACCCTTTCGCTTTTTCAGCTTCCGGTCGAAAGTCAAATGTTGCGCCTCCTTTTTTGACGCGATGGAGACGCATTCTTTGCCCATTTGGACCCCAAAAGGGTATTCGGTGATTCTGACGATGTCGAAATGAATTTTTTCACCCGGTTTATAAATATCGTATTGGGTTGTGAGATAGATCTGTTTGTTGTGCGAAGAGATGTCGGTAAAAACTTTTGAAGAGGTCTCATCCCAAAAGCGGGCGGGGCCGGTATCGATATGCACTGCGTTTCCATGATAGTAGCCCACCCCGCAACAATTCATCGCGCGCACAAACTCCCAGATTTTTTTGGCATCCACCCCCTCCATGGTAAAATCGACCGCCATCCCCTCGGTGTGGAGGCTCGCCTTTCCGGCCAGTCGCCCTTTTTTGCGGAGGGTCTCATTATATTTAGGGCTTCGATAGCCGGATAAGATTTGGATCTCTTTTTTTCCATCCCCCAGTTTTTCCTGAAGATAGTCGAGCAGGGCAATCAGGCGGGGTGACAGATTTTGCAGTGCTTGCTTTTTTTCTTTTACGACTAATTTTCCGTCTCCGTGGAAAAAATAGCGTTGCGTGGGATATGAGGCAAAAACAGATAATAAAAGGAGACTCAATATTTTCATGATGACGAGTATAGCCGTTTGTGGGATTATCCAGAAGGGGAAAAATGGAAAACGGCAAAAAAAAGGTTTTGATCATCGATGACGAGGGCGACCTGGTCCGCCTTCTTGTTTTGCGCCTGCAAAAATTCGGGTTTTTGGTCGATGTGGCCCTCGATGGGGAACAGGGGCTGGAGCAAACAAAATCTTTCAAGCCCGATTTGATACTGCTCGATGTCGCCTTGCCACGAATGGGTGGGTGGGAGGTCTGCCAAAAATTAAAGACCGACGCTGCCACAAAAAAGATACCGATTATCGTTATCACTGCCAAACCGATCAAAAATCTGGAAACAAAGGCGCGTGATTTTGGGGTCAACCGGATTTTAACCAAACCGTTTGATTCCGTCGAACTTGTTCAGACCATCAAATCCTTAACGTAATCCCCCCCTCTAAAATCGTCAAAATTTTGACTCTAATGGGTGATATATATTTGACGTTATTGCCATTCATATAATAATTATTAAAAATTTATATTTAATTTCAATATGTTATGTTCATGCTCTTTGAGCATGGCACTTGCAACAAGTGGTCCCAGAAGGGGGGATGGTGCATAAAAAGGAGTACAATATCTCACCGCAAGAACTCGAGTTAATGAGTATCCGCATCAAAGAGCTGGATTTGAAGCTGGCGGCCTGTCTCAAGGCCGACAAGCTTAAAGATGAATTTGTCACGATTGTTTCCCACGAAATCAGAACCCCCCTCACCATCATCAAGGGGAATATTGCCAATCTGATGGATGGCATTTTGGGGACGTTGACCGAGAAACAGATGCAGGTTATCGAAATGACCAACCGGAATACCGACCGTTTAATCCGTCTCATCAATAATCTGCTCGATTTTGCCAACATGGAAAACGGACACGTGGAGCCCCATTTGATGCAAGTGGATATGCGTGCTTTGGTGAGGGAGGCCATGAATAATTTTGAAACGGTTGCCAAGGCAAGAAAAATCAGTCTCAAAGAGGAGTTGCCGAGAAAATTGCCGGAATGGAAAACCGACCCCGATTTGGCCGTCCAGATTTTGATAAACCTTATCGATCATGCCCTGCAATTCGCGAAAAAAGAAGCGAAAGTGATCGTCAAAGCGGACGGCAAAGAGATACAGATCACCGTCATGGATGACGGCCCCCATATTCCCAACGAAGAACCGGGAGTCATCTTCAATAAAACCGTCCCCATATACAGGCCGCTTGGCTCTGTCGGACACCGGGGGACCGGTTTGATTTTGGCCATTTGCAAAGAAAAAGCCCGTTGGCTCCATGGAAGGATGTGCGTCGAAAACCATCCCGATGGCGCCAAGGTCCATCTCATCCTTCCCAAATAGCCGCCAATTCTCAATCAGCGAGTCGATGACACAACTAGCCGTTTGTGTTAAGTTTTTTTACCCTGATGAATTCGCCAAAAGACATTCTGGACCATATGGGCACGGGCCTCCTTACGGTCAATCCGGAGGGGAAAATCGCTTTTGCCAATGTCTGCGCGAGCCGTTTGCTGGGGTGGAAAACAAATGAACTTGTCGGGAAGCCTCTGTCCGTTGTCGTCAAAGACCAGTTTTTTGACGCGGCCAATCCATTCCGGCGCGAGGACCTTCTTTTTTTCAGGAAAAACAACGAGAGTTTCCCTGTGGAATGCATCCATGCCGGCGGCGGCGTCATCACTTTTCAGGATATTTCGGAGCGCAAGCGCGTCGAAGACCAGAAAGATGAATTCATCAGCAATCTTTCTCACGAGTTGAGAAGCCCTCTCACCATTATCAAGGGGGCCATCTGGAATCTCAAAGACGGTATTATGGGAAAATTGACCGAAAAACAGGCGAAACTGGTGGAGACCACCAGTCGGCACATCGACAAACTGTCCCGTCTTGTGGAAGAGGTTCTCGAAATTTCACGTCTGCAATCCGGCAAGGTGCAAATAACGCGGCGGCGCGTGAATATCGCCCATGTTATTGAGGCAACCATCGGCGATTATCATATGGCGGCCAAGGAGAAATATATCGGACTTAAAGCCGATGTTGCCCCGGAGCTTCCCCCTGTCTATGCCGACAGCGACATGGTCGAACAGGTTTTGCATAATCTTTTGAACAACGCGCTTCGTTTCGCGAAAAGTTCCATTGTGATCACGGCGCGGCCGGCAGACAACGGGTTTGTGCGAATCGGTGTTGTGGATGACGGGCTGGGCGTTGCCAAAGAGGATCAGCCGCGGCTTTTCAGCAAATTCGAGCAGCTTCAAAGGCCGCAGGGGGTTCCGGGGTACAAGGGGACCGGGTTGGGGCTTGCCATTTCCAAAGAGATTGTGTCGCATCATCAGGGGAATATCTGGGTTGAAAGCGATTTGGGAAAAGGGGCCGCATTTTATTTTACCCTTCCGGAATACGACCCGGCGGCCGATTTCCGGTTCATGCTGCATGGCGCGATGAAAGAGGCCGACAGAAGGCGGGTTCCCCTGGCCCTTGCTGTTTTGTCGATCGACAATCTGCGGTCGGCGAAAGGAAACGGAGTCCTTCACAAGATAGGGGAGGCTCTCAAGGAAAAAATGCTGCGCAAAAAAGATATGTTGTTTCGCTATACCTTGAAAGATTTCGCGCTGATCCTGCCCGATACCCCGTTGGACGGCGCCAACATCATTTCCGGAAGGGTGGAACAGTTTATCAGGGCCGGTTTGCAGGAATCTCCGCAGAGCGGGAAGGAACCGGTGATCCGTTCCGGCATTGTTTTATATCCCAATGATGCCACCAGCGCGGAGCGGCTCATTGAAATCGCTTTTGAGAGGACAAATGGAAAAATTCAGAATTTTGGTGGTCGATGATGATGTCGATTTGGTGAAGACTCTGCGAATGCGCCTTGAGTTCGAGGGGTACGAAACCTTCGCGGCTTATGAGGGGGTGCGCGGTGTCGAGATGACCCTCAAGAAAAAACCCCATCTCATTCTTCTCGATTTGAGAATGCCGGCGGGGTCGGGCCAGTCGGTCCTGAAAACCCTGCAAGCGAACCCCGACACCGAAAAAATACCGGTGATCATCATCACCGCGATGGATGACCCCCGTTTGGAGACGGAAACAAAAGAGGGCGGGGCGAGCGCCTTTTTCCGAAAACCCTATTCCATAGAGGCCCTTCTGGAAAAAATACGGTTTTATCTGCCGCCAAAACCATGAAGAACAAAAAAAAAACCATTTTGATCGTGGAGGACGACTTTTTTTTGGCCCAGACTCTCAAAGACCGTTTTGAGTTTTTGGGGTATGCGACAGCCTATGCCGAAAACGGCGTGGCGGCGCTTGCCTATCTGGCCGGTTCTTCGGCCGACCTGATCGTTATGGACATTCTGATGCCGGAGATGGACGGCTTGACCGCCACCCGGCGGATCAAAGCCGAAAATAAATGGAAAAACATTCCGATCATTGTTTTGACCGCCAAGGCAAGGGAAGAAGACAAGGCGGCCTCTCTGGAGGCCGGTGCCAGCGATTATCTGGCCAAACCGTTTCAGGCAAATGAGTTGATGGAAAAAATCAAAAAATGGATGCCAAAATGAAATGGATCGCTCTCCTTTTTGCGGCGCTCGCGGCGCTGTTCGTCTTTTGGTTTTTTTTTCGGAGCCGCCCCGTCCGCTGGATCGTCTATTATGGCGAGGCTGTTTCCGCGAGGACGTTTATGGACATCGATCTGGCCATTTTGGAACCCGATGCTATTTCGCCGAACAGTTTCAAAGATTTAAAGACCCTTTTTTTCGGCTACTTGAGCGTCGGTGAGGCGAATACGTCCCGGGATTATTGGCCCGAAATCATGGGAGAAAATTTTATCGTGGAAGAAAATCCCGATTGGCCCGGTGCTTGGCGTGTTGATATCCGTTCTCCCAAATGGCGCCAGCTTCTTTTGGAAAAGGTGATCCCCGAAATTCTCGCGAAAGGGTACCAAGGGCTTTTTCTCGATACCGTCGATACGGCCGCCTATCTGGAAGAAAAATATCCCAAAAAATTTGCCGGTTCCAGAGAGGCGATGGTCGCCTTTGTCCAATCGATCCGGGCGCGTTTTCCCGACGCCCTCATTTTACCCAACAACGCGCTGGAATTGTTGGACGATTATGGAGAGGTTATTTACGGTGTCACCGTGGAGGATTTGTACACCCATTGCCGTTTTCTCAACCGTACCTGCACCCAAACACCCATGGAAGAGACAAAACAGAGAGAAGAGATTCTGGACCGGTTTCAAGGACGATTTAAAAAGCCGGTTTTTAACATTCTTTATCACTATGGGGACGAAAAAAATCTTGTGGATTATGCCATCCGGCGATCAAGGCAGAAAGGGTATCACTGGTATCTCACCACTCCCGATCTGAACGCACTGGGGACGATGGGAAAATAGGGGGACCAAGGACAATGGACAAGGGACCAGGGACCCGCAAAATAACCGGTAAAATCTTTCTGTTTCTTTTGGTCCTAGGTCCATGGTCCATGGTCCATGGTCCAGTCTTTGCCGCGGAAATTCCCCGCACGATTCTCGCTTTTTACGATCCCAAAGTGCAAAGCGATTACAATTATTCGGCCATCCATCTGAATGCCGAGATGCCGCTGGAGCATCTGGGGTTGAAGCTGGAATACCGCTCTATTGCGGATCCATTCCCCTCTGCCCAAGAGATGACGGGGGTTCGGGGTATTTTTACCTGGTTTAAAAGACTCAACGCCGTCCCCAACCCGGGGCTCTACTGCAACTGGATGCAAGGGCAGATTCTCAAGGGAAAAAAAGTCGTCTTTTTCGGGGAGATCGGCGTCCTCAAAGACGAAAACCGGCGCCTGACCAAGGAATGCCGCGCGATGCTGGAGGCTTTGGGCATTGAATACGGCGGTGGCTATTCCGGTAATCCTCTTTTTTACGATATCGTTTACAAAGACCCCTCAATGATAGAGTTCGAAAGGAAATTCTCGTTTGCCGAATCGCATGAAAATATTATGGTCAAGGCTTTGTCCCCCGCGAGCAAGGTTTATCTCAAAATCAAAAGACGGGATTTGGACAACAAAACAACCGATGTTGTTTTTACCACCCCCCGCGGCGGTTTTGCCCCTTTCAATACCATGCTCTACGAAGACAAGGAGATCGAAAAAATCCACTGGCGGATCAACCCGTTCCGGTTTTTTGAAGAGGCCTTCGGCACAAAGGGTTTGCCGCGGCCCGACACGACAACGCGCAACGGGAGCCGCATTTTTTACACCCATATCGATGGGGACGGGGTGGTCAACCTGTCGCACATCGACTGGAAGTCGTTTTCCGGCGAGATCATTTTGAAAGAAATTTTGGAGAAGATGCCGCATCTCCCCGTTACGGCATCCCTCATCACCGGCTATTTCGACATGAACGAATATAAATCGGAGCGGGTGATGCGGCTCTATCGCGATATTTTCCGTCTCCCCAATGTAGAGGCGGGAGTCCATACCTACGCCCACCCGCTCAACTGGAGCCGAGGGACCGTGGCCTTAAAAATCCCCGGCTACAAATTCAATCCCGAAAAAGAGACTGTGGGGTCGGCCAAGATGATGCAAGAGATGCTTGACGCGCAGGGAGTGCGAAAAAAAGTCGGCATTCTTCTCTGGTCGGGAAATTGCGTGGTGAACGATCTGGAAGTGGGGCTGACGTACCAAAACAATCTGCTCAATATCAACGGGGGGGATACCCGCTTTGACCGGCGCTACGATAGCTATGCGTCTGTGGGCCCTTTGGGAATCAAGAGGGGCTTCTATCACCAGATCTATGCCAGCGCTCAAAATGAAAACACCTATACCAATCTTTGGGAAGGGCCCTATTACGGTTTTGTCGATGTCATCGAGACGTTCAAAAACACCGAAGCGCCGCTTCGCATCAAACCGATCAATGTTTATTACCATTTTTACAGTGGAGAGAGGCAGGCTTCTTTGAAGGCGCTCAAAGCGGTTTATGATTACGCCTTTTTGCAGGATATTTTTCCGATGTTTGCGGAGGATTTTGTCCGTATCGCGCAAGGTTTTTACAAAACAAGAATGGAGGCGGTGGCCGGAGGCTATAAAATCACGAACAGCGGGGCTCTCAAGACGGTCCGTTTCGACGATGAAAAAAAGCATGTCGATATGCGGCGCTCCCGTGGGGTTTTGGGGTTTGCCCATCATCAGGGGAGCCTTTATGTCGCCTTGGATGCATCATCAGAGGAGCAGACGATTATTCTGACACATTCCAAGAGCGGCATCCCCTATGTGGCGCGGGCCAGTTTTAATATCAAAGGATTTCAGGGGACGAGAGAGCGGCTGCAATTTTCAAAGAGCGGGTGGTTTAAAAGTGAAATGATTTTGGGCGGGATGCAACCGCTTAAAAATTACAAAATCAGAGCGGGAGAAGAGACTTTACAGGCTAAAAGCGGCAACGATGGACGCTTAACGCTTCAATTTAAAAACGCCGAGAATGGTCCCCAGTTTACCGATGTTATTATCGAATCTTTATGAAAATCTCGTGGAAAAAAATAGTTTTGTTTTTTTTGGCGCTGGCCCTTCTGGGCTGGTTTTTGTATCCGCGCGACCTTTTTTTGGGCTTTATCTATGGAGGCCTTGTCGAGTTGCGCCAGTCCGAAAAACATTACAGGGGCTTTCTGGAAAAATCGCCCTACAACAAATTCGCCACGCTGCGGCTCGCCAGCCTGTACGACAGGATGGGGGAGCCCCAAAAAGCGACCGCTCTTTTGAAAAATCTCCATGAACATCGCAAAAGCGATTGGGATATGGCGATGCGCTATCTCGAACATCTGGAAAACCGGAATGACGCCGAGGCCCTGCAGGAGGCCAGGCTCTCCATTGCCCGTTATTTCATGACACAGCCAAGGTTTCCCAGAAAAAAGGTGAGCGAGATGTTGTACGATACTTATCTTCACGCCCGCTGGGCGCAGAATAATGATGAGGCCTATGCCATCTTGCTTGACCTGATAAAGGCCTCCAAAGACCCGACGCCCCATGCCGAGGAGATGCTGAATCTGTATAAGGGCTTGCAAAAAAGGGAGGAACTCAAAAATATTCTTTTGAAGAGGGTTGCGGAGAACCCCGGGGATATTGAAACCAAAATAACGCTGGCGGAGGTCTATATGTCGATGGAGGAGTGGAACAAGTCTTTGGAGGTCATCGGAGAGGCGCTGGCCCTCTCTGCAAACGGCGTCAATCTTCGGGAGATGAAAATTTATGTCCATTTGAAAAAAGGCGATAAGAGGGGTGCCATAAAAGACATTGAACAGCTTTTGTCGATCAAGGGGCTTGGCAGGAAAGAGAGGATCGACCAGACCGATACACTGGCCTTTCTTTATTCCGAGACAGGACAAAAAGAAAAAGCCCTCGTCCTTTATCGCCAAATTTTGAAAGAAGACCCGGAAACCACGGAACGGTGGCTCCATCTGGCTTCCATCTTGACCGACTTGAAACGTTACAGCGAGGCCGTTTTGCTTTTGAAAGAATACGAAACAAAATTTGGCCCCGATTTTGAAGAGCAGAAAATGCTGGCCTCCATTTACCTTTATGAACAGAAAAACATCTCCGTTCTTCCGTTTTATAAAAAATACGTCACCCAATATCGGCAGGAAAAGTTTGCCGCCGAAGTCGGATATCTTTTGTTCGACAACCTGAAAATCAGGGAGGCGGTGGAGTGGCTGGAATACGCCCACTCCCTTTTTGGTGATTCCCCGGTTATTCTCGATCCGTTGACCGATGCCTACATTCGGGAAAAAGAATACGACAAGGCACTCCACTTTGCCCTGAAGTTTTTGGAACGGCAGCCGCAGGATTACGGGATGCTTGAAAAAACGTCGTTGATTTACGGTGCTTTGCAAAAACCCTTGGAGGTCAAAAAATATCATGCAAAAATGGCGGCATTAAGGCCCGGCAATTTTGAAACCCTCAAATGGGTGGGGAGGGAATCGCTGTTTGCGGGGCTCTACGGGGAGTCGGTCGCCTATCTTGAAGAGGCCAATCGTCTGCGCCCAAACGACCCTGAAATCTTGTTTTGGCTCTCCGAGGCGGAACAGGCCCGCGGCCAAAAGAAGGCAGGCAAAGAAAATGCGGCCAAGGTGGTTTCTCTTCTGGAGACAAAAGGCCCCCTTGATGAAAATGAGGAGCGTTTTTTTCTCAAATCAAGGGGGCGGATCGGCTGGAACGAAGCATTGGACAAGGATTATCAGATGGCTATCATGGAGTACCCCGAAAATCCCGCCATCAAAGCCGATTATGCCGATCTTCTCACCCAACACAGAGAGTGGAAAAAGGCGATTCCGGTTTTGGAAGATCTCTCCAAAGCCGACCCGCATGAGCGTGCCTATCACCGAAATTTGGGCGATGCCTACTCCCAAGCCGGTCGGTGGAAAAGCGGGATGAAAGAATATGAGCTGGCCGGGGCCAAAGAGCCTTTAAGACTGCTTCACAAAAAGTACGATCATCGGGTGAGGGCCCTTTACACACTGACCGACTATGGGTCTGAAGAATACATGGAGTGGGGGGCGGCCTATCAGGGGTATTTTTCAGAGCCGCTGGAGTTCAGGGGGGAGTTTTGGGTAGGCCGCTTTGATTCCCCCGCCGCCGGTTTTGAGGGAGAGGCGGAATACGGCAAGGCGCTTGTGGCTTCACATCATCTGCAAGACTGGGTTTTTGACGCGGGGCTCGGTTTTGGAGTGAGCGATGTACGAAGCACCGCTTCGCCATTGGTCGACGCGGTTTACACGATTCCCGATCTCCTCTCGCTGGCGGCGGGGTTTCAGTACCGCCAACTTCGCACCGATCTGCCGCAGGCGGTGGCGGTGGGGGACCTGATCGATACCGCCCGTTTTCAGGGGCAGATATCTCCATGGAGCCGGCTGAACATCGGCGTCCTCTATGAGTTTGTGCGGGATACTCTGCCGGCGGGGGAGACAGCCTATGAACACCAGCTGGAACCGACGGTCAATTTTGTCATCACCCAAAAACCCTATTTTACGATAGGTTACCAATATACTTTCATACAGGTTTTTGATAAAAACGGCTTCTTGGCTTTGGTGCCGTTGATTCACAAAATGCGGGCCAATTACGGAACCGGTTATTTCAGCTGGCAGGCCGCGAAGAATTTTCTTTTTGAGGCGGGGGGGTTCATCGGCGATGACACGGCCAGGGATATGGAATTTGTGAAGGGGGAGCTCTGGGGGGCCAGGGCCGGTATTTCGTGGAACATCGCCCCTTGGTGCGATCTCGATGTAAGCTACGATTACGGCCGGGAATTTTTGTTCGATGTCCCGGGCCGCTACCAGCATGTGGCCGTCGGCCTTTCCGGCCGTTGGTTTTAGCAGGAGTGGTGGGCAATACACGAAAACCGTGTTGTCATTCTGAGCGTTAGCGCCTGCCTGCCGGCAGGCAGGAAGAATCCCGTTGAATATCGGGATCCTTCGCCCTTCGACAGGCTTAAGGCTCAGGATGACAAAAAGTGTATTTTCCACTACTCCATTAACGGGGAAACAATATGGGAAAAAAGATACTCATCATAGACGATGAAAAAGATTTTACCGAGTTGATGAGCACCCTGCTGGAATTTCACGATTTTAAGGTCGATGCCTTCACTGATTCAGCCGATGTCCAAAAGGCCGTGGAAAAAACGAAGTACGATCTTGTCATGACCGATCTGATGATGCCGCATTTGAGCGGTTTTGACGTGATTCATTTGTTGCGTCAAATGGACGCTTACAAGACCGTTCCCATCATTGCCCTCTCCGCCAAAACGCTCAATGACAAAGAGAGAAAAATACTGCTTCAAAACAAGGTTTATTACGTCATGAAACCGTTTGAGCCTCAAGGGTTGGTGGAGCAGATTCGGCAAATGCAGGGTGAAGGTTGATGTAGCAGGTTGTTGACAAAGTCCAATTTTGTCATTGCGAGGCCCCTTGGCTTCCGCAAGGCAAGCCGAAGGGGCCGCGGCAATCTCTCGATAAGCAATATATTGCATTTGGATTGCTTCGCGGAGCCTGCGCCCCAAGCCGAGAGATTGCTTCCCCCTCGACAAGCTCGGGGTCGCAATG
>JAUYJH010000005.1 GCA_030688705.1 Deltaproteobacteria bacterium | reverse complement strand
TCATCACCGGGATGCTCGCCGGCAAAGACCGGCATCTGGGGAACCGCAAGAGCGAAACCGATCAGAACCCAAAGCACTTGCAATCTGTTCTTTAACATAAACTTACCCCCCTTTTTGGCTGGTTCACAAAATGGAAACCATCATTTATTCACCTATTATTACAAAAAATGAAAGGAAACAAATTGCCGTATAGAAAAATTAAAAAGTGATTCAAAAACGTCGGATGGGTGCACCATTTACGTCGCTTTTCTCCCCTTACCCCTCTTATAAAACGCATTAGCCTGGCACAGATTTTGCTTTGTGCAGTGCCGTGTGGCGAGATAATGGGCATTGCTATTTCATATCATTTTAATATATAATTCATATGTATTTATGGGATCCCAAAAAGAACGAGATAAACAAAAATAAGCATGGGATTAGTTTTGAGGAAGCTAGGGATTCTATTTTTGAAGGGGACAATATTTTGGTGACTGGGGTTGCATATGACAAGGGCGGAGTTCGCCATGCGGTTATTGGCAAACATCGTGATAAGTATTATGTGGGGGTTTTCACGGTGACCGCTTTTGGGATTCGCATTATTTCCGTTAGGAGGGCCAGAGATGAAGAAGAAAGAGACGCCAAACAAAAAGGGCTTTGACGAACGCTTTGATGAGGGGTCAGAAGCAATAGATTTTTCCAAGGGGGTTGCAACAAAAGGTATCAGTAAAACTATCAAACTCCCCCCGATGGATCTCCCCGCTTGGCTTGCATTGGAGATTGAACGAATTGCCCAATTTCAGGCCAATTCAAAAGCCTCTGTTGTCCGTCAGCTATTGGTTGAAGCTCTTGAAGCCAGAAAACGCCGATTGGCATCTTAAAAATAACTCTTCGAGAACCAGTTCATGAAGGCGTTGGAGAAGGCGTGGAATAAAATGGGGGCGGTGATGGAGCCGGTTCTTTCTTTCAGATATCCAAACAGGAGAGCCGGAAAAAAGATGGAAAAATGCCACCATTGAAGCTGAATCACACTGTGGGCAAAGGCAAAAACGAGTGCCGTGATAATCCACCCCCAGCCGAGATTGGCGCCGAAGAGCCGCCATTTCGGTCTCCAAATTTTGTTCATCAATGGCTGTAAATACCCCCGAAAATAAAATTCCTCCGGAATCGCTACCGCCAAAATTTGGTAGGGCAAAGGATCCCACAATGTTTTTAGTGGTGCGGCTTTAAACGCATCAAAATGAAAAATGTGGATCATCCAGTAGTGGGCGGCCAACATGTAGGGGGGGAAAACAATCACTATCGTTATTAAAAAGGCGGCTAGCCCCAACCAAAACTGCCTGAAAGAGCGATCGACAAAATCGATCGGTTTTTTTTGCGCGGCTAAAATCGCAAACGGCAGGTAGAGCAAAAGAACGGGAACCAAAAGAGACATCCATTTAGGGGGAATAAAAAGCTGGCCGAGCTTCAGAACCAGAAGAAGAAGTGCGGTGACGCCAAAGGATTCCAATATCAGTTTTTTCATGCGATGCGCGGGGGCGGTTGAACGCCCAATTTTTTGAAATGACGATACATGTAAATGCCGACAAGAAAGAAAGGGATCATGGCCAACTGTCCCGCGGAGAGGGTGCCGCCAAAATAGACGCCGCGGTCGATATCGCCCCTCAAAAATTCGATCAGAAACCGGCCGACCGGATACATCAAAAAGAGAATGGAGAGAAGCTGGCCCTGAAAACGCCACCTTTTTTTATAAACAAACCACAAAACCATCTGAATGAAGAGGACGTTGAGCATTAAATAAACCTGCGTCGCATGCAGGGGAATGTTGGGATGATATTGATAAGCGGTGGAGCCCGGATCGGTGAAAGTCAAGCTGATTAGAAAATCAGTCGGTTTGCCAAAACAACAACCGGCCAAAAGACATCCGGTCCGCCCGAAAAAAAAGAGAACCGGAAGAATCATCGACGCCGCATCAAAATAAGCCAACACCGGCTGTTTGCGCCATGTGAGATAAAAATACCAGCTGGCCAACACAAAAATGTAGGCCCCCCAAGAGACAAAGCCCCCCTGCCAAAAATAAAAAAAACGGACCGGCTCTTCCCAATAATAGGCCGGGGCTTCTACCAAAACATGGGCCACGCGCCCCCCCAAAAAACCGGCGACAATCCCGATAATCGCCATGTCGATGCCATAAATGACCGGAAGACCGCGCTGGCGGCAGATTTTAAGCCCGAGCCAGGTGCCGATTAAAATGCCGATCATGATTAGAAAAGTATAGGAAGGAAACGAAAGCAAGCCGAGTTTAAAAAGGATTGGTTTCATGGTCGGCCGATTTTACCTCTTTTTTAAAATATGCGCAAAAAGCAAAATCATGGAAATGGTGATCGCCGAATCGGCCACATTGAACGCGGGCCATTCCAGTTTGATGGAACCAAAATAATTTTCCTGCAGATGAACCGATAGAAAATCGACCACATTTCCAAAACGGACGCGGTCGATCAGGTTACCGAGAATGCCCCCCGCAATCAGGCTCAAAGGCCACGGATAGTAATGATCTTGCTCTTCCAGGTGCAAAAAGGCGTAGATGAGAACGCAAATCGCGATCCCGGAAATGCCGTAGAAAAAGGGGATTCTGGCAACCGCATCGAGATTGGCCAGCATGCCGAATGCCGCGCCGGTGTTGCGGACATGAACAATATCCACATAACCGCTGATGACGGGGATAACATCGCCTATCGCCATGTTTTGCAGGACAAAAAATTTGGTCAATTGGTCGAGGATTAAAACCGCGGGGGCAAGAAAAAGAAGAATTTTGTATTTATAGGCCATCTGCCCCTCACCCCAACCCTCTCCCACAAGGGGAGAGGGAGTCTATCGCAATGACACCGATTCAACAATTTCACCACAGCGTTCGCAAATTTCGGGGTGCTGCGGGTTTTTGCCGACGCTCGGCAGAGTTTTCCAACAACGCCCGCATTTTTCCCCAAGGGCTTTTTCCACTCCCACTTTAAGCCCCGCCACCTCTTCAGAGGCATGCACCCATTCCCCGCCGGCTTTTCCAAAGACAACCTCCGAGACGATGAAAAAATCGGCAAGGGTTTCGCCAAATGTTTTCAGAAAGGCCTCTTGATCGGCACTCGCCTCGATCACCACTTTGGCGGCCAGCGAATTGCCGATAAACTTGGCCGCGCGGGCGCTCTCCAAAGCCTTCATGACCACCGAACGCATGGTGAAAAAACGCTCCCATTTCTGGGCCGCGTCCCCATCGGCCCACCGGGGATCCGGTTTCGGCAATCGACTCAAAAAAACGGAGTCTTCTTTTCCTTTGAATTGGGGGCCCGCCTGCCAGACCTCTTCGGCCGTGAACGAAAAAATGGGGGCCATCAATCGTGTCAGCGTGTCCAAAATTTGAAACAAGACGGTCTGGGCCGAGCGCCGTTTTACCCCCCCCTTCGCTTCGGTATAAAGACGGTCCTTCAAAATATCAAAATAGACGGCGGAAAACTCGACCGCGCAGACCCGGTTTAAAAGATGAGCGATCGTATGAAATTCAAAGGCCTCATAGGCCTTGGCCACTTTTTCGGTCGTATCGTGCAAAACATGAAGGGCCCATCGGTCCAAAGGGAGGAGTTTTTCGTACGGAACATCATCTTTGCCCGGCGTAAAATCATAGAGATTTCCCAAAATATAACGGCAGGTGTTTCTGATTTTGCGATACGAATCGACAAGCCTTGTCAAAATTTCTTCCGAAAAACGGATGTCGTTGGTGTAATCTTCATTGGCAACCCAAAGCCGCAACATTTCGGCGCCGTGGTTTTTTAAAACATTTTCCGGCGGGATAAAATTTTTGGCCGACTTGGAAAGTTTTTTTCCATCGGCATCGACCACAAAGCCATGCGTCAAAACCCGTTTATACGGGGCTCTGCCGCGGGTGGCGATCGATTCCAAAAGAGAGGTGTGGAACCATCCGCGATGCTGATCGCTCCCCTCCAGATACAAATCGGCGGGTTCTTTTATTTTCATCATCCCTTCCAAGACAGCGGCATACGAAGCCCCTGAATCAAACCAGACATCCAAAATATCGGTCTCTTTTTTGAAACCATCCGATTTTTTGCAGGAAGGGCATTTGAAATTTTTCGGCAAAACATCTTTGAGATCGAGCGTAAACCAGGCATCCGACCCCTCTTTTTTTTCAAAGAGTTCGGCCACTTTTTCGACCAGTTCGGGCGTGGTGAATGCCTTTTCGCAATGACTACAGAGAAGGGCGATGATCGGCACCCCCCACATTCTCTGGCGGGAAATGCACCAATCAGGGCGGTTTTGCATCATCGCATAAATTCGGTTTCTCCCCCACGGTGGAATCCACTCGACATGATCAATGGCGGTCAAAGATTTTTTTCTCAAATCGTTTTTTTCCATTGAGACAAACCACTGTTCGGTGGCGCGAAAAACAATCGGATTCTGACAGCGCCAGCAATGGGGATAGGAATGCTCCATGATTTCTTCTTTGGCCAGGGCCCCGATCTGTTTCAA
>JAUYJH010000175.1 GCA_030688705.1 Deltaproteobacteria bacterium | reverse complement strand
ATTTTATTTCCCCCGCAGGCATAGGCCTGATTGACGGCATCAAGAATTTTTTCCTGAATCACGCCGCCGGTCTGCCGGTCGATGGTATTCAAGGCATGGCAAACTTCTTCCATTTTCGATGAAATTCTTTGGGAGCGGTCGCAAACCGCGAAAGCGCCGGCAGAAGAGGCCCCGCCCTCAAAAGATTCCGGCACCAGAAGGGCCGGCATTTTTTTACAGAGGCTTTTTCTCTTATAGGCGCAATCGGTCTCGTCGCTTGTCAGCGCGATGCGCAAAGAGCCGCCCAACGCTTTTTTTGAGGCTTCCAGAACGGGGGTCAGTCGCACCGTGCGGAAAACAATTTTTAAGGGGAGCGGTTCGATATCCGGCTTGCCGTCTCCGTCTTCATCTTTGTAAACCTGAACTTTCAGCGACACGTTTTGGGCGCTCAACGGCAATCTTAATTTTTTCTCTTCAAACTGAAGCCTTTTCAGGGAAAGTTTTTTAAACGATGGCGGCGCCATCAGGCGGATTTTCAAATCATTCCCCCCGCTTCGGCAATAGCCGGGGAGATTTTCCGTCAAAGATTCTCTGTCGGCATCCGTTTTTTCAGGCCCGACGGGGGCATCGGCAAAATCGGCCGCCATTTTTCTGAAATCATCCGAATCAAAAAAGAGATTCAATTTTTCGACCCAAAAATCATTGATCCAGCTTTTGGGAAGCCAAAGTTGCAGGGCGTTTTTCAGTTTCCATTCTTCTTCGGGTTTCACATTTCCCCGCGGCGTGAAGGGTGTCAGAGATTTTCCCCAGCCAAAGGGGACCGTTTCCGTCAATTTTTCACCGCCGGTCTCCGCGATAATCAAGGCCGCATTATAACCGGGAACCGGCTGTAAAATCATTTGGTAGATTCCGGCGGCATCGGGACAAACCGGCCGTGGGGAACCGGTATTCAGGGAAACCTGCACCGATTGATCGCACACCGTTTGCCGGTATCCGGCCACTTTGAAACGAAGCGCAACAGAGGGAGCGCTCTCGGCATCCCAATAGAATGGGCCCTTTGCCAGGGGATTCAAAACCTCTATTTTTGGGGAGACCCCCCCCACCCGAAAAGAACGGCCCGCAAGCGTCGGGCATTTTTCTTTTTCAAAACCGGTCGCGGCGTTGCAGACGGATACTGAAATCTGATTCTCCCCCGGCACCACCGGCACCCCGATCGCAAAACGGCCCACCCCTCCCAAAACGGTCGTGGTGGCGCAAAGAATTTTCTTTTCCGGCGGGCCGGTCATGGTGTTGGAAGCGGTCACCATCACCCCTCCGGTTGCCGCCCCGATGAAATCGCATGCGTCCGCTGTCTCCTGACAGCCCTTCAAAAGATCGATAATGACTTTAACCTGTCCGGTCCCTTCTGAAACACCGCCGGAAGAGATATCCGGTTCATAGGAAATCACGTCTGCCGTCACGGTGGGGGCCATGACGCGGCTTACCCGCGCACTCGCCTGCGCCGGTTCTCCCGAAAGCCGGGCCGCCGTCACAAAAAGGGTATAAGGCCCCAGTTCTTCCAGCGGAACGCGGACGGAAAAAATGCCGCTCTTTTCAAGACAGAGCCCCCCGTTTTGCAAAGAGGTGGTTTCCCAGCAATTCGTGTCGGCGGCCTTTGAGATATTCAGTGTTTTTATTTTTTTTGTATATTCATGCTGGGTGGAGACGCTGAATTGTCCCAAGACGGAATTTTCAAGATTCAAACGCCCTTTTAAAAAGAGATGGTCCTCGCGAACCCCGCTCGGAGGGGTATTCAGGCATAAAAATTTTCCCCCTGTTTCGCAAAGAACGGAAATGGGAATCGCCGGAGCCTGGCATTGGGAAGCCCATGCGGGACCAGGGACCAAAAATAAAAAAAACAAGACCAAGGACAATGGACAAAGGACAATGGACCAATGGCTAAAAGTAGTTGGTCCACGGTCCATAGTCCCTAGTCCATTGTCCATAGTCCTTTGTCCCATATCCCCCTCTTCGGCCCTCTATCAGAAAAGTTGCCTCTGTCTTGACGCTTCATGTCATCGCAGTGCGCCTTGCTTAAGCAACATTTTCCACCGATTGACGAAGAACATTTGCATGCATAAATTCCTTAAAAAAGTCCTTGGTCCATGGTCCATTGTCCTTGGTCTCTTTTTATCCGCCTGTGCCGCCGATTGGGACCCTGTCTATTTTTCAAGCGCTTCCCCGTCAACCACGGCGGAGCCCCCGGCGGGGAGCGGATCCGATGTCCCCGTCTCTGCCCGTTGCAGTCTGCAATTGACAGCCAAACTCTGCGTCAAAATCAAGGGGGACAAACTGGAGGCGGGCCTGAAACCGGACGATCCCCTTTGCGCCGACACCCCCCCCATTCCGATGGAAATCGCGGGAGAAAAAATCACCCTTAAGGGAAGCGAATTCCCCGATGTTCAAGTTGAAATCGACATCAAGGGGGTCAAAACGCCCCTCACGATCAACGGCAAGGGAATCGGCGATGGCTCGAAAAATATCGGGCAGGGAACTTGGACCCCGGAGGGGGATATCCTTATTAAAAACTTCTCGTTTTTCGTAAACGTCTTGGGGGTGAGCGGTGAAATCACGGGGCTCAACCTGACCACGGACGAGGCAAAAGAGGTGGAGAACCTCCCCGCGGTCAAGGGGTCTCCGGCCGGGGCTGATGGCGCCATCACGCTGGTGACCGCGACAAAACTGGGCCACCTTTTCGAAGCCGCCGACAAATATCTTTTGGGGGCTTCTTTGCAATCTGTCTTTGAAGGGAAAATAGATCCCCCCTTGAGTGATTGTGCCATGAAGGATGCCGGAACAAAGCAGATACGCATTGTAAAAACAAGGCTCGACCCGGCGGGCATCGTTACCGAAGAACCCCTGCCGGAGGGAAATATTTTAGCAGTCTCCAAGGGGGCCTATATCGCCAGGAGCGCCGAGGACGTGGGGCCCTCTTTTGAAGAGACGCAAAGATTCAAGGCGACCTATCTGGGGAGCAAGGCTGTTTCGGTCGCCATCCCCGGCCGCATAGGACCTTTTTATTTCAAGGTGGAGGGAAAATCAAAACGCTCACTGAAGAGTCAGCAGTCGATTCGTTTTCAGGTCACTTTTCGCCCAACCCTCAACGAAACCTTGAAGCCGGGAACGGTCAGCGAAAAATTCCGTTTTGGCTCGGACCTCTTTTATCTGCGCGGGGTGGCTCTCAAGGCCGGGGCCAAGCCGACCCTCAACCGGGTCGATAACAAGGGGGAGACCACTGCGGCGAACGTCGATTCGGTTATTTTAAACACCGTCTCGGCCCCTGCCGCGTCGATCAAGGATTATTTCCGCTGTGCCAAAATCACCTGTGAGGAAAGAGAGGCTGTCACGGAGTGCAAAAAATGCGGCATCCCGAACATAACCGGGTGCCAACTGCTTCCGGTCAACACATCGGGGACCCCCCTGGAAGAGGTGAATGCCGAATGCAAACCGAAATCGGCCGAAAATCTTCCGGCCGTCTCGCTTGAATTTTCCGGAAACGCGGCTTCCATCATCCCCTCGAAACAGATGATTGTCATTCAAAACAGGGGGATTGCCGATCTGGTCATCAACAATATCAGCATCGAGGAAATAGCCGATTCCAAATCGAGAGGCCAATTCAAACTTTTCAAAGATTCCATTCTGGTCGGAGAATCGATGGAAACGGCAAAACCAGAACCGCTGCCGGTTACCCTCCCCCCGTACCAAAAGGGATACAAAGAAAAAATGCTCTTTATCAGCGTCGCCTATCTGCCTACGGATCTGCTCGGGTGGGACGGAAAGCAGGCGACCGCCGGGCAGGATGTCATCGACAAGGCCGTTTTGAAAATTGGAATGCCCGGTCAGAGTAAAACAGCCCAGCTTTTGGGAAGAACGCGGGTTCTGGAAATTCCGGAACTGCAGGTTTATTTTGGCACCGCGACCGGTTACAAGGCAAAAACGGGGAATGAAACTTTTGCCATGGAAGAGGTGACCGCGGCCACCACCGATATGGCCACACCTGTTTTTCTGAAACTTTCCGACACAGCCGCGAGCGGACTGCGCGTTACCGACATCCGAATCACCGGAAAAGACGCCCCGTTTTTTGAATGGCTCGATACGATGGAAAAAGTGGAGGGACGGCATCCTTCCTCCGGAAGCGGCAAGCGCTGTTCCATTCCGGTCATCGATCCGGCCACAGGGCGGCTGGCGGATGAAACATTTGATCTCTCTTTTGTCTCGCTTTCCGGACAGGGGTTTGATCTGAAACCGGGCGCCCACACGCTTGAGTCGATGCCCCTTTTCGGTTGCCTCAATTTTCACAAAGAGGCCGCCCAACCGGTTCGCCAGCGTCTTTTTCAGGCCGATTTGGAGATCAAAGCCCTCAAACTCGACAGCCAGGGGAAGCTGGAACGCAACACCGACAACAGTCTCAAAGAGACCCATTTGACCGTTCATATCGCGGCCGTGATCGACCCATTAAAGGGGAAGATGGTATTGCGGATCACCCAAACCATCGCCGGAATTTTGAACCCGACAAACCCAAACCTTTCCGCTATGGCCTCTGCCGATGAAGTGGAGTTGATGTTCAGGGAGGGGCGCGGCTCCGATGAAGAAAAAACGGTGATGCTGGGGGCTTTGATTCTTGACCCCTTTGACGAAATGGAAATCACCGATACCCGGGGCCGTGTGGTCACCACACCGCGCGACGGAATCACAGCCGTTTTTCGGGAGCTCGACACCCGACCGACATCGACCCCTTATGACAGCCCCTCCTTGCTCGATTTCGCGACCCTGCTGCATGACTCGGATCTTCCCGCGGGAAAGCAGGGGCTTTATCACGATTACGATTTTCCCGGACATCCCCTTCCCAGCCCGCTAAAAATCAATGGATGGCGCATTTTCACCGGTTCGCTCTCCTACCCGGGCCCCCTTTCACCGCGAGCCCCTATCGACCGGAGCGAGTGCGAGGTGGTGGACCCCTGTTCGCCGGAGGGTTTGAGCAAATTCAGCGAAAGCGGCGTGGGCCGGGACGATATCGGGGCCTGCGCGTTTTTCTACGCTTCGGCCGGCCTTTATTCCAGCCCTGCTTTTGAACCGGTCATCAACAATAAAAATGCCGATCTGTGCGCGATAAAAGACCAGCCTCAAGATCTGCAGGCGATGGCAAAAGGCCACTACTCCGTGGATGGTTCTTTCACGGCGGAAGATATCGGTTTGAGATTTTGGGGACCGACCTATATCCATAATCCGGCAGGGCCGTTGGAAGAAGCGCGCAAGTTGCCTCTCGACGAAGTGTTTCATATCGCCTTTACCACCGAGGCGCTCAAACCAAAATCGCTCCCCGGCGAATATGAGGTCCTTCCCGACGACAAACTCAACATCTCCCGTCTGGAGCATAAAATCAATCTGACCGACAAGAGCCTCTCCACGCCTATTTGCCCCAACAATACGCGCAACAGAACTTATGGCGGCAAGAAATACAGCAGTTGGAAATACATCGGGCCCCTTTTGTACAAGGATGAGGCGGGAGAAATTCCGGCCGGTTGTCCGGAACCCGACAACGATTTTACCGGCGGCACCGCGTTTTTGAAGGGGCGGCGGATCGACCCGGCCACGGGAGTGTTTTCCGTGGTGAGTGTCGGCAAATTCGGCTCCCGCCCAAGCCTGTCGCTCGCCTTTCAAAACATTACCATCTTTATCGCCATGAACGGCTGGGCCTGCAACCCGCAGGGGGATGAAAAAGATTTTGAAGGGGCCAAGTGTTTTGAAAGCACTTTCAACGACCGCGACGCCGACGCGCAGTTTTCGATTATAAAAGGATATTAAAGGGGACCAAGGA
Source organism: Deltaproteobacteria bacterium (assembly GCA_030688705.1). Lineage (GTDB taxonomy): Bacteria > UBA10199 > UBA10199 > SPLOWO2-01-44-7 > SPLOWO2-01-44-7 > JAHFSU01. The sequence goes on along the minus strand of JAUYJH010000175.1, from coordinate 3,998 downwards.
CAATGGACAAAGGACAAGGGACAAAGGACAAGGGACAACAACAAAAAAGCTTTTGGTCCATGGTCTATGGTCCATGGTCCATGGTCCATGGTCCTTAGTCCACGGTCCATTTATGATGCATGCGTCTGGAACAGTGCGCATTTACTATATTGGCGGTTCATCTAGCGTCGCCTCCACACAAGGAGGTATTTTATGACAGAACTCAACCGACCCATAAGGCCGTACGGAGGAGAGGCTTCTCATGAGAGAGAGCCCGAGGAGAGTCCGTTTGCCATGGATTTGCACGGAGGCTTGGCCGGCAATCTCCGTACGCCGGTGAGCGAATCGGGGAGCGGCCAGCAATTGGGGGTCTCTTTCTACAACTGCCCCAACACCAGAGATTGTTACGGACTGGGCTTCCAACTCAATTTTGCGGGAAACAACGGAAGCGAATATTACGATCCGACAATCCACTTTGGCGGCGCCTTAAGCATTCTAAAAAAAGCACAAAAATGGCCCTTCCGCCTCTCCGGAAAAGAGACGGTCACATTTGCCAAAGAAAACCGGCAATCGATCGGACTGGGGAAAACCGGCGAGGCCGGAACGATCGACATCGGCAATGATCTCTCTTTCGAGGGGAGTATAAAAGCAGGGGATCGCTTCACTTTGTCGGCCGCTCCCTATTTTGGCACGTTGAACACCCTCCCCACCGATTCCATTCAGACTGAAAACATCCCCGTTCTTTCATTGCAGGTCGGTGTCCGTTTCAAACTGGCCTACACCGATCTTGCTTTGACGCCGCCGCCGGATGGGATCACCGATTATGACATCGCCCATTTCTGGATCTCCGGCGCCCACCGTTTGGCTTCTGGCTATGCCACCGCCGAGGCGTTGGCCGGGCCCTCTGCGCAGGCATCGGAATATACCGCCGAGATGTTTGGCGAAAGCGCCGGCGGCTCGTCGCAAAAACTGGAGGGGCTCCCCTCTTTGACCGTCATCAATACGATTACGGGGCTGGGCGGCGACCGGATGAACACAGTCCTGAAGGGAAAAGGAGACCAACGCGGCTGGCTGATCGGCGCCGAAGCGGCATCGGCTTTGGGTGCCTTTGCATTAAGCGTTAACGACGAGAGCAACACAATGCTGACTCAAGGAATGACCGCGACGCTCGAATTGGCCGGCGTTGGAATCGGTTACGGAATGGATATTCACGGGGCAGAGACAGCCAGAAATTTTCTTTTGTACCGCTCCCTCGTCAACGGGGCCGCGTTTATGCTGGGGTTTGCCTTGAGCGACAGCAAAGCCGGCGGCGCCATTCTCTCTGGGGGCCAGCAGGCCTTGATGGCGGGGATGTTTTCTCCGGACCCCGCGGAGACCGGTTTGGTGTCGGGGGGCTCTCATCTTTTGGCCTATGAGCACTATTTCGGAAATGACAGCAATCTGATCGGCTATCAAAACATCCAACATTTAACATCGGCTCCTCTTTATACCAACACCGGTGTTTTTCTGCAGACCTCCCCCGTTGTGAATGAAGAGATTCAAGAGGGGCTCGATGCGGTCACCGCGCGCGACGCTGGCATACAGGGGGCCAAAGCCAAAATGACGGCGGGGCTTGGATTGGAAGTCCAGACCGGCCCGGCCATTTGGAGCGCCGGCGCCCATTCCGCACTGCTTCTGCGGGAATCGGGAGCGCCACAACCAGGACAAGGGCTTCACCAGCGGATGCTCTTGAGTTTTGGGGACAAAACGCGCTTTGAAATGGGGGTTCAGTTTGCCGAAGAATTTTTTGGAGAAGATTTTCAGGTCTCTGTCACGCCCCTCGCGGGCGCCCGGTTTTAATTCCCCCTCTCCCTCCGGGAGAGGGTGGGGTGAGGGTAGCCTGCGCCTCCATCGACCGCTTGATCGCGATCACCAGAGAACGGGCGCGATTGGCCCAGAGATTTCTCCCCGACATATCCAATAAAATGGCGCTCCGAAAATCTTCCGCCGCCTTGCGAAAGTTTTTGTGGCGCAGATAAATCTCACCGCGGTTGACCATGGAAACAATATCTTTCTGATCGATGGAGATGGCCACCGAATATTCGACGATGGCCTCCACCGGTTTGTGCTTTTTCTGATGCACCGCCCCCATAGCCGCGTGAAAATAGGCACTGCGGTGATCGAGCATGGTCAGCGCCTGAAAAATTTTTTCCGCTTCATCCAGGCGGCCGTGTTTGAGTTTTACATGGCCGGCTTCGGCCAACTGGTAGAGATGCTCTCTTTTGAACCCTTTCAGTTCCGCCAGACTCGCCCTGTCTTCGAGCAACGCATAAAACCGCTCCAAGAGCCTCTTTCGCCTCTCGGGATTCGGATCGACAATCATTCCGGTCTGTTTTTTGTCTTCCATTTTTCTTTCATTTGTCACCCCGGCGAAAGCCGGGGTCCAGTACTGGATTCCGGCTTCCGCCGGAATGACGATTACCTCGCCGCAACCGCCTGCGTCGGCGTCTGGCGCATCTGCGCAAACATACGGATCGCGTTATTCACCCAATCAAGCGTTGTGGCGATATTTTGCGCGAATTTCTGGATATCCATCATCTCCAACTGCATCTGCGTGGAGCCCTCGCGTGTTTTTTGCATCGACATCTGCTGTTCGGCAAAAAAACCCCTGTCGGCCGGGTCCATTTTGACCAGTTCCTTGGTCGCCTTCTCCATTTCCTGATTCAAATGCATGATCCTTTTTCCCTTCCATGAGAAAAAGGTCCCGTTTTGCAGCATGTTCGATTTGGCCGCGGCGATCAAAACGTATTCGGGGTCTACCTGCCCCGACAGCACCATAGAGATGATTCTTTGGACTTCGCGGTTGAGTTCCGCCGTTTTCGATTTCAATTCCCGCATCGCCTGCTGGTCAATCACCTTCATCTGCAGTTCGGAAAAAAAGTTGTCCCATTCTTTGAGTGATTTGTCGGCAATGCCGGCGACATCTTGCCCCCCACCCTGTCCCCCTGGTGTAGTGGCTTTCATGGCTTTAATACGCCCCATCTCTTGTTTGAAAAACTGGCGGTCTTCGCCGGTCATTGTCATTCCGGCGGCGTGGACGGGAAAGTGGGCCTCCATAGCCGGCGGCGGTATGCTCCCCGCCTCGGAATAAATTTGATAATCCTGAATGATCTGATTTTGAAAAACCCGCGACTGGTTGGCAAGGTATTCTTCAAGGTCGCGCCGGTTGACGCCGGGGGTGCGCAGTATTTCGTAGATATTGCCGTGACGAAGCTGGTCAATTAGTTCCGGCTGTTCCAGGCCCGGTCTGATCTGCGAATCTCTTTCAATGTGGGGACGAATACTGTCAACGGCCATGAATCCTCCGGGGTACCACCTTTTTATTTTTTATTTTTGACAAGCTGTTCCTTCAAAACCCTTGCCCGGTTGGCCCATTTGTTTTCACCGGCCGGATCGAGCGCCGCCGCCTTGTCAAAATCTTGGCCGGCATTGTTAAGCCAGCCATGTTTCATGAAAATCTCCCCCCGGTTGGTCAGACTGACAATATCGTTTGGATTGGATTCCAGCGCCTGCGAATATTCGACGATGGCTTCGCCATCTCTTTTTTGGCGCTGCAAAATGGAACCGAGCATTGAGTGATAATAAAAATTGTCCCAATCAAGAATGGTCAATACCTTGAAAAAACGTTCGGCATCTTGATAGCGGCCGACTTTAAAATGGGTGTAACCCATCTCGGCCATCTGTTCCATCTGTTCGGGAGTGAAATTGAAAACATCGCCCCAGCCGATCCGCCCATCTAAAAAGTCGCCGATTTTTTTGGCCCCCGCCTCAATCTCTTCTTGGGGAACATTTTTAAGGCGTTTTTCAAGCTCCTGAAAAAACGGCTCCACCTCGTCTGTTACCGGTGTTGCCGGAAGAGTTTTTTTGTCTTTGCCTTTGGCCATTATGTTTAAATTTATAATTTTTTCGCCTTTTAGCCAAGGTAATTTCCCTCTGTTTGTCACTCCGGCGGAAGCCGGAGTCCAGTCGTTGTTTTAGCA
>JAUYJH010000173.1 GCA_030688705.1 Deltaproteobacteria bacterium | reverse complement strand
GATTTTTCTTAGAGCTTTGGACCGCTCGGCAAATGGCTTGGCTCCCCATGCCGGTTGTATTTTTTTGGCAAACTCAAGGGCTTTTTCGGCTTGTGACAAAGAAGAGGTGGTGAAGGGGCCATATTTTTCTTCTCTATTGTTGGGATTCACGTTGCAATATTCCCCATGATCGCCGTCAATCCACTGTTCCCCGACTAAAACCTTTTTGGGTTGATGGAGAATTTTTCTCGCCTCTTCAATGCCGGATAACAACGATTTGATCTCTTCCGGATTTTTCCACGGATCGTGAATCGGCTCATTTCTAAAATTTTTCATAAGGTGCCTGGCACCTCATGAGGTGCCAGGCACCTTATGTAAATCCAAATTGACCGGATGTCAAAAAGAAGGTATTTTCCCCGAACCTTAATTTTTAAGGAAAGGGGGGAATATGACAGGGAATTGCAAATGCAATGTCAAAAATTGGCTGGTGAGCACCCTTGTTGTGGCCGCTGTCTATTTTGGGCTCGACTGGGTCATCAACAACAATTTCATGGCCGGGGTGTTTGAGGCCAACAGCCAGTATTTGAGAGGGCCGGAGCAGATTGCCGTGATGCAAAAGTGGGTCTATGCCTACTATCTGGTTTTTGCCGCCCTCTTTACCTGCCTGTATGCCGTGGGTCACGATTCGCAAAAACCGAAGTTTACCCAAGGGGTACGGTTTGGCGTTTTTATCGGCTTTTTCTACTGGGGAACGACGATTTTGGGAATGTATCCCTATGTTCCCTGGACAAACGATTTTTACGTGAAATGGTTTGTCTGGGGGATGGTCGATGCGGTGGTTCTGGGGGTGGTAACCGCACTGCTTCATAAACCGAAAGCGGCCTGAATGAAAAAATACATCGTCCTTTTTGTCTTGTTTTTCTGCGCACACGTGCAGGCGCGCATTTATGTCCCCATCGACCAGCCGTCTGACAAAAAACTTCCCATTGCCATTACGGAACTGGTCCCCTTGGGCGGAGGCGCCGGGCGCTACGAAAAAGAAATTTCGGAGATCATCAAGAACGATCTGGAAATTTCAGCCTATTTTCAGTTCATCCCTCCGGAGGCTTTTTTGGAGCCGAAAGGGAGCACGGCTATCACCGCCGAGACCATCAACTTTGATTTATGGAGCGCCATCGAGGCCCAAGGGCTGATCAAGGGGGGAATCAAAAAAGAGGGAGACCGGCTGACGGTGCAACTCAAGCTCTTTGACCCTTTTTTGAAACAGATGCTCGTCGGCAAGCAGTATGTGGGGAGCACCAAGGATGCCCGCGCCATTGCCCATCGCTTTGCTGATGAGGTGATGCTGGCCATGACCGGCCTTAAAGGCCCCTTCAACAGTAAAATTACCTACAGCGTGCCGACCAAAAAATTCTACAAGGCGGTCGCGGTGATGGATTATGACGGGGCCAATAACAACCAGATTACCGATTCCAAGGTTTTGAGCCTGGGGCCCAAATTTTCTCCGGACGGCTCCCGCATTGCCTATACATCCATGACGGGAAGCAGCTGGGAAATTTTTACGATCGACGCCGGAGGGGGCGGCAAACGCCAGCTGACCAAAAACGGGGCGACCAATATTACTCCCTCTTTCACGCCGGACGGCGGCAGTATTATTTTTTCGAGCACCATGAAAGGAGATTCCGATTTGTACCTGATGAATCTGGCCGGAAAAGTGGTGGCCCATTTGACGCATGCGCACGGGATTGATGTCTCTCCGGTTTACTCTCCAGACGGTGGGCGCGTCGTTTTTTCCTCGGACAGGGGCGGCAAGCTCCACGTTTACACAATGGGGGCCGGCGGCGAGGGGGAGGTGCGGCTTACTTTTGTGGGACAGTTTAACGATACGCCGGTCTGGTCCCCGGACGGGCAAAAGCTCGCTTTTTGTGCCCGCGATTCCGGAGCCTTTGATATTTTCACCATGAACCCCGATGGGAGCATGATCCAGCGCCTGACCGCGGGCGAAGGGAACAACGAACACCCAAGCTGGTCCCCGGACAGCCGTTATCTTGCTTTTCATTCCACGCGCGGAAAAGATTCCGCCATTTATGTGATGCGTTTTGACGGCGCCAATCCGGTGCGGGTTTCCAAAGGGTCGGGTATGCTTCCATGGTGGGGCCCCAGTCTAAAGTGAAATCCCAAACACTAAATCCTAAATTCTAAACAAATCCTAAACCCCAATTTTTCAAATCTCAAACGTGAGGTTTGGATCATTGGAATTTAGAATTTGGAATTTGTTTAGGATTTAGATATTAGGATTTGGGATTTATGAAAATGGCAGTCATCGACATCGGCACCCATTCCGTCCTTTTGCTGATTGCGCAAAAAAATTCCGATGGAAATATTACTGTGTTGGCCGATGAGGCCACACTCACGCGCATTGGAGAAAAAATGGGCTCGATGCACGTTTTTATTCCAGCGGCCATGGAAAGAACGCTTGCTGTCTTAAAAAAGTATAAAGCCATTTGTAATCGGCACGGTGTTGAAAAAATAATCGCCGTGGGGACGGCGGCGTTCCGCAAGGCGCAAAATGCAAAAGATTTTGTGGAAGAGGTGAAGCAAAAAACCGGCATTGCCATCGAGATTATTTCCGGCGAACGGGAGGCGGCGCTTACTTGGAAGGCCGCTTCCACCGATTTTGGCAGCGACATTATGGTGATCGACATCGGCGGCGGCTCCACCGAGATTATAATGGGACCGAGGACCGGGGACCATGGACCATGGACCAAAAGCTTGGGCGTTGGGTCGGTTTTGTTGACGGAGAAATATGGACAAGACTACGACAAACTATGCGAAGTTATTGAAAATGAGTTGCAAGTTTTTCCCTCTCCCCTCGAGGGAGAGGGTGGCCGAAGGCCGGGTGAGGGGGCCCTTGTAGCCACGGCAGGAACAGCAACAACTTTAGGTGCCATAAAAAAGAAAATGAAAGTCTATCATCACAACGAAATCCACGGCTCCAAATTATCTTTGGACGAATTAAAAAATATCATCGCCGACTTGCGATCAAAAACAATCGAAGAGAGAAAAAAAATTCCGGGGCTGGAACCGGGCCGCGCCGATGTGATTTTGGCCGGCTCTCTTCTCCTTCTCAAAACCGCCGAACATTTTGGATTTAAAGAGATCACCGTCAGCGACCGCGGAGTAAGGTGGGGCCTTCTTTACGAGGCCTTGAAGATACACTGACCGGAGACAAAAACTTTCTTGGCTTTTCCCGCGCTGTCCGAGTTGTCAAACAGGCAAAAATCGGCCCATTTTCCCTCCGCAAAATTCCCGATCTGATTCGACATGGAGAGGGCCTCGGCCCCTCCCAATGTCGCCATATAAAATGCCTTGGATTGATCCATGATTGTTTGCGGGTGAACTTCACAGGCACAATCTGCAATTTGTCTCATTGAAAACGTCGGGCCCGCACCGATATCGCTCCCCAACCCGCAGCGGATTCCATGTTGTTCAATTTTTGCCAAAGGCATCGTCCCGCTTTTCAAAAAAACATTGGAGGTGGGGCAATGGGCAATGGCGGCATGATGGTCCGAGAGAATTTTTAATTCGGAATCCTCAAGATAAATGCCGTGTGCAAAAAGAGAGCGGCTCGTCAAAGCATGTCTGGCTTCATAAAAATCGGCATAATTCTTGAAAGAATGAATTTCTTTGGCCTGCGTCACCTCTTGCTGTGTTTCGGCCAGATGGGTCTGAAAATAACACTTGGCCTCGTGGGCCAATTTTCCGGCATCATCCAGCAGGGCCCTGGAACAGGTCAGAGCAAAACGGGGGGTCACCGCGTAAAAAAGACGTTTTTCCAACCCATGCCATTTGGCAATCAGCTTTTCAGTTTCATTCATCAACTGCAGATGCGATTTTAAAAGAGATTGTGGGGCATTCTGGTCCATGAGCACCTGTCCGATAATGGCGCGCAATCCTTTTTCTTTGGCGACTTGAAAGGCGATATCGGTTGCTTCAAAGTGGACGGTTGAATAAATGGCCGCGGTTGTAATGCCGTGAGAGAGAAGTTCATCGTAAAAACGGGGGGCGATATTTCTGGCCACATGCGGGTCTGCAAATTGGGTTTCCGCGGGATAGATATATTTTGCAAGCCAGTCCAAAAGGGTCAGGCCGTTTTTGTTGCGGCAGTCGAGTTGGGGAAGATGAGTGTGGCAGTCGACAAAACCGGGGATGATCCAGAAATTTCTGAAATCATGAATGACGCAATCTTTGGGGAGCCTTGGAAAAAGGGTCTCATAGTCATCGCAAGCGGCGATGCGCCCTGTTTCATCCACAGCCAATAAACCATCAGAATGCTCCACAATCTGGCTGGGGCCCAGCGCGTAGCGTAGAGGGGCGCGAAAGGCTTCACGAATGGGGTGGCTTGACGGCATCATCTTCCTCATCCTCCTTTTGGACCGGTTCGCCGGCAATGGCATAACCCCCGCTGGCCCACTTTCCAAGATCAATCAACTTGCAACGGGCACTGCAAAAGGGCCAATGGCCCTCCCCTTTTTTAACCTCTTTTTTTTTGCAAATGAGGCAAAGTTTTGTTTTCACGATTTGGAATTATACTCTAAATTTTCCGGGCGGGGTAGGGCCCAATTTCCATGTTGACCTCGTATAAAAACCGCTCTATTCCCTAGCCAAATTGCGGGTGTAGTACAATGGTAGTATGCGAGCTTCCCAAGCTTGAGACGAGGGTTCGATTCCCTTCACCCGCTCAAAAAGGAGAAAATATGACGACCATGACCAAAGGGAAGTACGAAAATCTGATGAAGCTTTGCAATGCCAAAGGGGTGATTGCCGCCGCGGCAATGGATCAAAGGGGCTCCCTGCAAAAATCGATTGCCAAAGCCAAGGGAGTCGATCCCAAGGAAATCACACCGGCACAGATGGCCGAATTTAAAACAGCCGTCACCAAAATTTTAACGCCGCATGCCACCGCTATCTTGCTCGACCCTGAATTTGGTCTCGAGGCCGCCAAACAGCGGGCCAAGGGGGTTGGATTGTTACTGGCCTATGAATCTTCGGGCTATGAAAATACCAAGCCGGGCCGCATGCCCCTCTTGCTGACCGACTGGAACGTCGCAAAACTGAAGGCCGCCGGCGCTAACGCCATCAAGATTCTTTTCTATTATAATCCCTTTGAAAGAACAGAAGTGAATGAGGCCAAAAAAACGTGGGTTGAAAAAATCGGCGCGGAATGCGTTCAAAGCGACATTCCCTTCTTTCTCGAATTTGTCGGCTATGATGTCGCCGGAGGGGAAGGGAAAAATTTCGAATATGCGAAACAGAAACCGGAAATTGTGACCGAAAGCATGAAAGAATTTTCAAAAGACCGCTACCATGTGGACGTTCTGAAAGTGGAGGTGCCGGTCAATATGCAATATGTGGATGGGGCCCAATCTTTCAAAAATGAGAATCGGGTTGCCTACAATAAACAAGAGGCTCTGCAGTGGTACAAAGACGCGGCCGCCGTCACCAACAAACCGTTTATCTATTTAAGCGCCGGCGTCAGTGATGAAGAATTTCGCGAAAGTTTAGAACTTGCCACAGAATCGGGAGTCCAATGGAACGGCGTCCTTTGCGGGCGCGCCACCTGGAAAGACGGCATCCCCGTTTATGCCAAGTCGGGTGCAAAAGCGTTGGAAACATGGCTCTCCGACCGCGGCGTGCAAAATATTCAAGCCCTGAATGTTGTCATCAACAAGGGTGCCACCGCTTGGTGGGACAAATACGGCGGGAAAGAAAAAATTAAAGTTGCTTAAGGGACGGATCGAAGTCGATCAAGAAGCCTTCGTTATAGGCTTCCCATTCCAAACGGGTGGTCGGAATCGGTAAAGGGGTGGCCCGTTGCACCGCGCGCAGGCAGGAGCCGTCGAAAGAGGGATTGCCGGAACGCTCTTCCCATTCTGTCGAAATAATATCTCCCTGCTTGCTGATCATCACAATGAGACCCGCTTTCGGTTTGAGCGGTCCTTCCAAATAAGTCTGCGGCAAAATCCATTCATTGATAATTTTTGCTCTTACTTTGGAAACATAGGCGACATATTCAGGATCACTCGGTGGTATTCTTAACGCCTCGGTGCCGGTCCCATATTTAAACCCTTCCCCCTTTTCTTTCACCTGTGCCGCTTCGGGCGGGGCCGGCTTTTTTTTGCTCAACGCCCGCAGGGCTTTTTCGACATCGCTTAGTTTTCTTGGGACCGGTTTTTTCTTCGCGACCGGTTCGGGCTGTATGGGCCGGAGTGCCTCTTTTTTGGGTGGTTTTGGCGGTTCCAGCATCGGTTTTTCCTCTTTTTTCACGATTTCCTGCTCTTTTTGCCACTCTTTTTGTTCTTGGACGGTGGTTTTCGGCAGGTTTTCAGCCTCTTTCATCTTGATTTCGGGTTCTTCAGAGGCCCCCCTCGGGAGTTCCACCCAGACGACATTTACTTTTGGTTTTAGGATATTGAACTTGGGGACAAAAAGAATCAGCAAGAGGCAGATGAAGTGTCCCAATCCAGAGAAAAAGATGGGCCGCTTGAGGGAAAGTTTTTTGGTCCTTGGTCCATGGTCCATTGTCCTTGGTCCATTATTGTTCCGGGCGCGTAATCATGCCGATCCGTTCCACGCCCGCTTTTTGCGCCACCGACATTACCTGAATGACTTCACCGTAACGCAATTGTTGATCGGCCTTGATTAGGAGATCTTTGCTCTCTTTACCCTGATAGACCGCCGCCAGTTTCGCGGGGAGTTCCTCCATGCCGATGGGGGATCTGGAGTCTCCCAAAAAAACATGGCCCTTGTCGTCTATCGTCAAAACCATATCTTGAGGCGTTCTCTTGATCTCTTGAGCGGCGGCC
>JAUYJH010000167.1 GCA_030688705.1 Deltaproteobacteria bacterium | reverse complement strand
CCCTTCTTGCGGATGATCTCGATTTTTTGTCGACCTTGAACCTCTCAAAAACCATCATCTGTTTGAATAAAAATGATTTGGGACCGGCTTGGAATCCAAAAAGTCTGATGCTCCCAAACAGCAATGAATCCATTTTCCCCCTTTCAGCGCTTAAGGGGGATGGCATCGAAAACTTGAAGAAATTAATGGCAGAATGGGTCAAAAACAATGTGAAAATAGAGAATTCAGGGATAAAAATAACAAAATTAAGGCATAAAGAGGCAATTTCAGGTGCTGGAAAGGAACTTTCAAAAGCGGCAGAGGCCTTAAATCGGCAAAACCCGGTTGAGTTGATAGCACACCATCTTAAAAAAGCGCATGAAAACCTGGGAGTTATAACAGGGTCCCATGTTTCTGAAGATCTTCTGGACGCCATTTTTAAAGAATTTTGCATCGGTAAATAGTTGATTTTTAGAACCATAACGCATTGAATCAAAAGATTTTTATTGATTTTTGTATGCAGTTTTTGTATCCACACCGCCGACCCCAGCAGGCAACTTTTTCAAAAATCTGCCGATAATCAATGTGAGGGGCTTCAAAACGGAGGTATTTTTATGATTACAGCTACGCAAATGGCAACAACAACGGCTATGACTGGAACGATTGGTCCCGCCATGGAGATGGCGATGCTGTTGGCAGAGGCTCGTGATGCGGCGGGTCAATTGCCCGGTTTTGCGGGAGAAGGCACTGATATAAGGGGAATCATTACCGATGCCGACCGTTTCTCCAAAATTGTTCGCGGAGCGACAAGGGACGATGTTGCAAGAATGAACGCAGTGTTGGGTCCCAGCGCTTCACAAGTGGCGGCGACAGGTCTCGCATTGGCAGATATGAGAATGGCCTTCAGAGAGGGAGTAAGAGATGAAAGCGGAGCGCTTCTTGGAGAGTTTATGCATGAAGCGGAACCGTCGGTCCGCGCCTATATGGCCGAGGTCGCGGCAAGAAATGTTTTTTTACCCGTGATGAGCCAGATTCAATATCTGGCCCCCAATGCCCTTTTGGCACTTTATAGAGACAGAAGCAATTTTGATAAGGGGACACGTGAATCTATCGCGGCGGCTGTGCAGGGCTCTTCCAATCGCTGGCTCCGTTTTAGAGCGGCCCTGCACGACCTTTGGCAAGCTCTGAAGGCCTAAAATCTTGTTTTCAATAAAAGCCTGTGGTAGGTCCCCGCGGGCTTTATGTTTCATTACCCTAAAATTTTCGATGTGATCGTGGTCGGTGCCGGTCATGCCGGTTGTGAAGCGGCATTGGCCGCGGCACGGATGGGGTGCTCCACCCTTCTTTTGTCGGGCAATCTCGATACCATCGGCCACATGAGCTGCAATCCGGCCATCGGCGGGTTGGCCAAGGGGCATTTGGTCAAAGAGATCGATGCCCTGGGTGGCCAGATGGGAAAAACGACCGATGCGACCGGCATCCAATTCCGCAGACTCAATGCCAGCAAGGGGCCGGCGGTCCGGGCAACCAGGGCTCAATGCGACCGGCATCTCTACAAAGATAAAATGAAAGAGATTGTAGAGAATGCTAAAAATTTGACGGTCAAACAGGCCCTGATTGAATCTCTTTTGGTTGACCCTTCGACCCTTCGACAAGCTCAGGGTGAGCGGAGTCTGGGGCGAGCGGGCGGAAACATCAAAGGGGTGGTCTCCAAAATCGAGGAATGTTTTTTGGGAAAGACAGTTATTTTAACAACCGGGACTTTTTTAAGCGGTCTTATGCATTACGGTTTGAAAAATGCCGAAGGGGGTCGCGCCGGAGATTTTGCGGCAAAGGGTCTCTCAAAATCGCTTTTGGATTTGGGTTTTGAATTGGTGCGGCTCAAAACGGGAACGGTGCCAAGATGCGATGCCAAAACCATCGACTTTTCTTCTCTGGAAAAACAGTGGGGCGATAACCCTCCCCCCCTCTTTTCTTTTTCTCCAACGCGCGCGGAGCTTCCCCAACAGCCCTGTTACATCACCTACACTTCAGAAAAGACGCATGACATTATCAAGGCGAATCTTCATCGGTCTCCAATGTATTGTGGGGTGATTGAAGGGGTGGGACCGAGGTATTGTCCCTCGATAGAAGATAAAGTAGTCCGCTTTGCCGACAAAGAGCGCCACCAGATTTTTTTGGAGCCGGAGGGTTTAAAGACAAAAGAAATTTATGTGAACGGCATGTCGACCTCTCTTCCGGTCGATGTGCAAATGGCCATGTTACGCACCCTGCCCGGCTTGGAACAGGCGGAAATTATGCGCCCCGGTTATGCGGTGGAGTATGATGCGCTTCCGCCGACGCAATTATTGCCGACACTGGAAACCAAAAAAGTGGCGGGCCTTTTTCACGCGGGCCAAATCAACGGAACTTCCGGTTATGAAGAAGCCGCCGCGCAAGGTTTGATGGCCGGAATCAATGCGGCCCTCAAAGTCAAAGGGGAAGAGCCCTTGGTGTTGGATCGCTCCCAGGCTTACATCGGGGTGATGATCGATGATTTGGTCACCAAGGGGACTCAAGAACCTTATCGGATGTTTACTTCGCGAGCGGAATACCGTTTGTTGCTCCGCGAGGATAATGCCGATTTAAGATTGCGCGACATCGGAAGAAAAATAGGGTTGGTCGGAGACGGAGACTGGGAACATTTTCAGGACAAAAGAAAGACCATCCAAATATTATTGGAGCGGTTGAGTTCGCAAAGGGTCTCTCCCAACAGCAGTGTGAATCAAAAATTGACCGGCCTTGGATCGACGCCGATTAAAAAACCGACCTCTTTGGCAGAGCTGGTGCGCAGACCCGAAATCAGTCTCAAAATGATCTTGGATAATTTTTCATCCGAGACGGGGACTTTTTCCGCGCAAATTGAAGAACAAGCCGAAACGCATATTAAATATGAAGGATACATTGAGGCCCAACATGAAGAGATTGGGCAGTTCAAAAAAATGGAGGGGATGAGAATCCCCCCTGCCTTCACTTATGACGGCATTTCCGGATTGTCGAAAGAGATTGTGGAAAAGTTGACCTGCATCCGGCCGATCAATCTGGGGCAAGCCGCAAGAATTGCCGGCGTCACGCCGGCGGCCATCTCCATTTTGATGGTTTATTTACGTCGATGAAAAAGACATTAAAGGTGTCATTGCGAGCGTTAGCGAAGCAATCCCTCGGAAGGAAATGGAGATTGCCACGGCCCCTTTGGGGCCTCGCAATGACAATATGGGTCTTCTGTCTTCTGTCTTCTGTCTTCTCCCCCGCCTTTGCCGCGACCGGCGTCGTCATCCAACAGGGGGGCGGGCTTTATTTTGTGACCCCGCAGGGCAAAAAAGTAAAACCGCAATTTGGGGATGAATTTTACAACGGTTATAAGGTCTACAATACAAAGGGACGCGCGGTTCTTCTTCTTTTTTACGGAGACCTGATTGATTTAGAGGGGAAACAAAAATTTCAGGCGGGTGAAGGGTCTGTCAAACCGCGCCTCTATCTCCCACCCCCGTATACGGCACTGGAAGATGCCATCAATGTGGCCAAAATGGGGCCTGTCGGGGTGAAAGCCCCGCTGGCGATTCACCCCCCAGTCGGCGGCATTCAGGGAATATTTCCGATTTACGGCGACATTCTCCCCTCTTCCACCCTTCAGTTTGAGTGGCGCGGCAAAGATATTTTGGGCGAAAAGCCGGTCTTCATTATTTTTGAGAAGCACTCCAAAGAACAAAAAATATTTTCTCTCAAAGCCGGCGCCAAAAAATTCTCCATCAATCCGGCCAAAGAAAAAATCAAAGAGGGAGCGGAATATCATTGGTATCTGGGGAGAATAAAAAATGGAAAGCCGGTTGCCCAAACACGGGTCTATTCTTTTGAAATTCTTTCCGAGAAAAACCAAAAAAAACTGTCGCGTGATTTAGAAGGCCTGTCGGCCTTAAAGCTTTCGAGCAGGGAGGGCGAAACGTTTTTAAAATCTCAAATTTTTTATCACTACAAGTTGTATCACAATATGATAGATTCGATTTTGCCCATGTATCAGAAAAGGCCCTCACGCAGTTTAAGACGTATATTGTATCTTGGCTTTGTCAGGCTTGGCCGTTACTCCCAAGCCCAAAAATATGAAGAAAAAAATTAAGATCGCTTTTTGGGGAGTTCGGGGCTCTATCCCCACCCACAAAATAGACCACTCGGCATATGGGGGGCACACCTCCTGCGTGGCCCTCTCCTATGGCAACTCCGATTTTATCTGTGATGCCGGAACCGGCATCCGCCTGTTGGGGCAAAAAATCGCCAAAAAAAAATCAAATACATACATTTTTTTATCGCATCTTCATTGGGACCATCTTTTCGGCCTCCCCTTTTTTGCCCCCCTCTATCAGAATAGAAAAATTGTGCTGGGGGGGCCCAAAAATGGAAACGGAGCCTCCTTTAAAAAAACGTTGTGGCAGATTATGTCGCCGCCATTTTTCCCCGTGGACCCTCTGACATGGCGGGCAAAAATAAAATGGATCGATTTAAAACCGAAAAAAGCCAGATTGGATGACGGAGTTCGCTTTGAATGCCGGTGGGTCGATCATACCGATCCGGCACTGGGGTTTAAATTTATTTTTCCGAACGGCAAATCGGTCATTTATGTGGCGGATCAGGAATTAAAAACAGGGAATAAATCTTTTGCGCAATGGATCCGGGGGAGCGATCTGCTCATTCATGATGCCCAATATGACCCGAGCCAATATTCCAGACACAGGGGGTGGGGGCACAGCAATTTTGAGGAGGTGGTAAAAATTGCCATGAAATCGGGCGTTAAAACATTGGTTTTGTTTCATCACGACCCTGATTCGAACGACGGCCTTCTTAAAAAACGCCTTGAATGGTGCCGGAAATTTTTAAAACAAAAGCGGAGCCCCATGACATGTCTCTTGGCCAAGGAACAAACTTCTCTCCAAATCTAGATCCGCAGTTTCAAAAATATCTGGAATTGCTGAAAAAATGGAACAAGGTTTACAACCTGACCGCCATCACGGGCGACGAAGAGATTGTCGTCAAGCATTTTGAGGATAGTTTAAGCCCCCTCTCCCTTCTTCCCCAATCAGGCCGTCTTTTGGATATCGGCTGCGGGGGCGGCTTTCCGGGCATTCCGCTCAAGATCGTCCGGCCCGATTTGGAAATTGTATTGCTCGATTCTGTTTTTAAAAAAATTCAATTTTGCGAGGCGGTTATCCGAGAGTTAAAGTTGACCGGCATTCGGGCGGTGCAAGGAAGAGCCGAAAATCAAAAAATTATTGAACAATTGGGATTATTTGATGTTGTGGTTTGCAGGGCCGCTTTTTCAATAATCGAGTTTCTAAAAATGGCCGAAAAATATTTAAAAAGATCGGGATGCGCAATTGCCATGAAGGGGCCTGAATGGGAAAAAGAATCAAAGCCGGAAGAAAACTGGGAATTGGCAGAGATAAAAAATTATGAATTAAGAAATAATCTCGGAAAAAGAACGCTTCTCTTGTTTAAGAACAAGAACTTCCATCCACAATAAGCTCCTCAATTTTTTTCTCGTCCCCGTCAATGGTGATGGTGCCGGAATTTTTATAACTTCCGTAGTTGAATGGATTTCCGTTGATGATCAATCCGGCATTCATTTCGACGTCATAATTGGCCGCGTCAGTTATATATAGAATGGTTTGAGGCCGTTCCGCGGGGCCGTTTGCGCAATGGGCATTGCCCAAAAATTTTCTTGTCGCTGTGTCATATTTTCCCGTGATGTCGCAGACTATTTCACCTTCTACATGCACCTCTCCCAAACATTTATTGTTGAAGACAAAATTGAAAAAAAGAAAACGGAGCTTGAGAGGGTTAAAAGTACGGATTTTTTGGCTCAAATCGGCTGTGGTAAATTCATCCGCTCCATTGCCGGTGGCGCTGATAATCAGTTTGCCGGATCCATTTTTCCCAACATAAGAATAGGAGGTGTCGATAACGAAAGGTTTTCCCTCTCCGCTTGCCGGCGGCGGGACGCTGATCGATAATTTGGCGGCCGATTTTGAGGTTGTTTCAACGGCCTCATCTAAAACCATCGCTTCCATCTCCATCGATTTACGGAAAATGCCCCCCAACACATCAAAAGTAATGTAGTTTTCCATTTTTGGATCGAGTGCTGTTTTGGAGATATTTGCTTCCGGTGATTCAGCCAGAGATTGTCCTGCCAGGCCGCCACCCCCTGAAGAGGGATCGCCACCGCAAGAAACCAATAGAAAACAAGTGGTTAGAAATGCGAATCCCTTGCCAAAAACCCCCTCTTTGAAGAACACTAAAACTCCGTTCCGACTCCCTACTAATAGTATCGGCAGGTCTCAAAATAAGTTGCTAATTATTTTTGCCAAGTGCTACACGTGAATTAGGGGACGTTCCCCCAAAATTTTGACGCTTTTTGATGTCACCGTCAAAATTTTGGGGGAACGTCCCCTAATTTTACGCGTGGGCTATTTTCATTGAAGCAACTTCAGGGCACAATCAGCCGATAATATCTATGAGATGATGATCTATTTTTCTCCAAACGATCCGGATACGCGCGAATTTCTGTTGCGCATCGGTCTTAACGAACAAGAGCTATCCAGAGGGCATGTAACAGGCGTCGGCTGTGACCTGCAGAGAATTGACTCCTTTTCCCTAAAAACAATAGCCTCTTTTCAACCTCTACAACGTGACGAGGACCGACCAGAAGAAAATGTTTTTGTGCTCAACCCTCGAGAGGCGAAAAAAGGCCTTGAATTGATCTCATCTTACGGGCCGCAAAAAGTGCTGGGACTTTTTAGAGAAGGCTGCTCGGAGTCCTCTGATATTTTGAATAATTTGCTAGGCAAAAACAAGAATTTGCGTCTTTTTGGCGCTGTTTTTCCGGCTTCGTGTCCCTATAATTATCTGTTTCCACCCGTTCAGGTCCTCGGGGTGCATTATCCGGACAACTTTGTCCCGGGTGAGATTACAAAAGCTGGAAAAGCGGTAATACGCATTATGATTCCGCCAGAAGGTGGCGGCTCGGCCGTTTTAGTGTCGGATAAGGGTGATTTACTTACGGCTCGACATAATCTTTACGATAGAAAAACAGGCCAGTTCAAAAATGCGAAAATTAAAATTGGGGAACGGAAAATTTTTCTTCGCGAAGAAGATATTACCCATGATGAGCTAGGTCTTGATTTGGTTCAACTCCGCGTTTCAGGGCTTAAGGGTTTCCCTTACCTTAAAATTGCAGATCAAGCTGTTGCCGGTGAAGAAGTATGGGCCATCGGCTTTCCCGATCAAATATCGTATCTGGGAACGGGCCTTGAACGGCTATCAACTTTGGGGACGATTACTCATTTTGAAGATGGAAATTCTTTGCGCGTTAATACCAATGCTCGAGCCGCCCCCGGAAACAGCGGCGGCGCGCTCATTAATAGCAATGGTGAACTAATCGCTATCGTCACAGCTGTTGAAACGGTCGGGGCTTGGAACACTGCAATAGTTCAGCCTGACAGCACCCGCGCCTCCATCCCTCCGAAGAAATGGTAAAAACTGTTTCACGTGAAACATCTATCTGGCAGGACGTTGATTTTCCTTGAGGTCTTCTTACGGAAGAAAGTTTCCCCCGATCCTGCCAGACCTCCGTGGGTCGATTTCTTTCCCTTGTGTTCTCGTGCCGCCCGCACTCACCATGAGTCGAAGATCGTTGTTAGTATTTTAGCTTTGCCTTAGTTGCGCAGGCTCACCTTCCAATCTCCATTGGCCGACCGGTTTAGGTTTTGGATTTATCTATCCTTCCTTACGGCCCGAGAACTTGCCTCAAACCTTACGGCTTTGTTCCTCGCGGAATAAGGCTGTCCTTCCTCCATAGGCGGACCACGGCGCCGTCAAGCGCCTCTTTTGGCTTCTCTTAAGCCCCTAACCAGGGCTTGGGTAGCTCTTTCATCTACCGTGGATTATTTGACTTCTCTTTTTCTCCTTCCTCTTGCTACAAATCTGCCACGCACACACAACTTTTTTTGAAAAGCGACGATAAGGCAAGTGAGGGTTTATGATCGGTGAAATTTCCAATTTACTTCCAAGTGTTGCAATGTCCTTGCCTGCAAATGGTGTGGATTTTCTGGGTTGTGTTGCGCCAGTCACAGAAGCCGCCATTGATACCTTCTCTTCTGTTACATCAGAAGTGCCT
>JAUYJH010000179.1 GCA_030688705.1 Deltaproteobacteria bacterium | reverse complement strand
CAAAAAATGTCGCGTCTTTTAGAAAATGTCACCCTCGCCCAAGTTTTTCAGAGGATTCTAATATGGAATTTGGACACAGCGCGCAGCACGAGCTGGAACCGAGGCTCAAAAAATTTCTCGTCGTCATCATCGCGGCGCTGGGGCTGATTGCGGTGCGTCTTTATTATCTGCAGGTTTTCAAGGGGACTTTTTACCGTCTTTTTTCAGAGGAAAACAGCATCCGCGAAATTCCCCAGCCGGCCCTTCGGGGGATGATGCTCGACCGCAACGGCGTCTCTTTGGTTGAAAACAGACCGGCTTTCGATCTGATTTTGACGCCGCAGTATGTTGACGACCCCAAAAAAGTTTTTGAAACCCTTGAAAAGCATCTCGATATCCCGAAGGAAAAGCTGCAGGCCAAATGGGGGGAACGTTTCAAACAGGCGGCTTGGCAGCCCATTTCTATTTTGAAAGACGTTTCGATGGACAGGGTTTCCTGGGTCAAAGCCCATAAAAATCCGTGGGATCATGTCTCTGAAGATATCGACCTGCGCGGCGTGGATGTCCGGCTCCGTTACGAAAGGGAATATGACGACGGGGATATCGCGAGCCATGTTTTGGGATATGTCCGCGAGATCGATGCGCCGCGGCTTAAAGATTTCCAGAAAAAATGGCCCGATCGTTATCGCCTGGGCGATGATGTGGGAATAAGGGGTCTGGAAGAGGTTTGGGATTTGCAGTTGCGGGGGAAAGACGGCTTTCAGCAGAAAGTGGTCAACGCCGTGGGGCGCGAAATCAGTTATCCCGGCGTTGAAGAGGAGCTGACGCAAAGAGAGCCGGTCAACGGGGAGAATCTGAAACTGACCCTGGACGGACGCCTGCAAAAGGTGGCGCGGGACTATTTTAAAGGCAAGACGGGGGCGGCGGTCGCTGTGGATCCGCAAGACGGGGCGGTGCTTCTTTTATATTCAGCCCCCTCTTTTGATCTGAATCTTCTGGGGGGGGAATACGGGGGAGAATATTGGCACGAGATTTCGGTGCGCCCCGAAAAATTTCTTTTGAACCGGGCGATACAGAGCGCTTATCCCCCCGGCTCCACCTATAAAATCGTCAACGGCACCGGGGCTTTGCAAGAGGGGGTGGTGACACCGGACGAAAAGATCCACTGTGGCGGGGGCCTCCATTTTGGCAACCGGCTTTTCAGGTGTTGGGGGGCGGGGGGGCATGGGATGGTCGATTATTTTCGGAGCCTTGTCGCTTCCTGCGACGTCTATTATTACACCATGGGTTTGCGGCTTGGCGTCGACCGGCTGGCTCGGTACGCGCGGGCCTTTGGTTTGGGCGCCCCCACGGGGATCGATCTGCCGGATGAAAAAGGGGGATTGATTCCGACTTCGGAATGGAAACTGAAATATCGCAAGGAGCCGTGGCACGAAGGGGAGACTTTGTCCATTGCGATAGGGCAGGGGTACGATTTGATGACGCCGTTGCAGGGGGCCGTGATGGTTTCCACCGCCGTGAACGGCGGCAAGCCGATCCGCCCCTATCTGGTGGCGGGGAGTACGGACACGACGACCGGCGAAGAGAGCCTGTTTCCGCTGAAGCCGCCGCCCGAGAGAAAAGACGCGGCGGCGCTCGACCCGAAAATTTTGGAGAGGGTCAAGGCGGCGATGACCGGCGTGGTGGAAAATTCCGAAGGGACGGCCCATCGATTGAGCGCCCTGAAAATTCCGATGGGGGGGAAAACGGGGACCTCGCAGGTGGTCTCTTTGGGAAAGGTGTGCCGCGGCAATGCGTGCCAAGATCACGCGTGGTATGTGGCGTTTGCTCCGGTGGAAAACCCGAAGATCGCGGTTGCGGTTTTTGTGGAACACGGCGGACACGGCTCTTCGGCCGCCGCTCCGCTGGCCGGGGAGTTGATCAAAACGTATTTGGAAGGGGATAAATGAAATTCTAAACACTAAACTCTAAATCCTAAACAAATTTCAAATCCTAAATTCCAATATCCAAACAACGGTTTGAAATTTGTAATTTGAAAAATTGGATTTTGTTTAGAATTTAGTATTTGGAATTTAGAAATTGTTTTATGAAACGTAAGATTCTTGAAAACTTTAATTGGTCCCTTTGGTGGGTCACACTGTCTTTGATGACGCTGGGACTGGTCAATCTTTACAGCGCTTTGAGTTTCTGGGGCGAGGGGGGGATGCTGACCCTTTTTTGGTATCAGCTTGCCTGGTTTGCCATCGGCATTTTTGTCATGCTTTTTCTGGTCACCATGGATTACCGCCTCTGGGACAAGCTGGGGGTTTATTTTTATATTTTCACGATTTTTCTTCTGCTTTTGGTTTTATTCGCCGGAAAGGAGATCAGCGGCCACAGAAGCTGGCTGGCCATTGGACCCTTTAGCATGCAGCCCTCCGAGTTCGCCAAGATCGGCCTTGTTCTCGTATTGGCCAAATACTTCAGCGACAATCCGGCGGGGGCTTTGGGATACGGGTTTAAGGATCTTTTGAAGCCGATGCTGTTGACCCTGATCCCCTTTGTCTTGGTGATTGTCGGTAAAGATTTGGGAAGCTCGCTTTTCTTCCCCCTTATTTTTATCACCATGGCTCTGGTGGCCAAGGTGCGCCGCAGTACCCTTTTTCTTTTTCTCTTTTTGGTCGTGGCGGGGGGAGGGCTTGCCTATCAATACGGTTTGAAGCCGTATCAAAAAGAGAGAATCCGCATTTTTTTGAATCCGGAATCCGACCCGAGAAAAAGCGGGTATCATCTGATCCAGTCCAAAATCGCCGTCGGCTCGGGACAGATTTTCGGCAAAGGCTATCTGAAAGGGCGGATCAATAAATTGCGGTATCTTCCCGACAAGCACACCGATTTTATTTTTCCCGTTCTGGCCGAGGAATGGGGTTTGGCGGGGGGGCTCTTGATGCTTTCCCTCTACGCCTTTCTGCTCTGGAACGGTATTTCCATCGCGATCAAAGCGCGGGAATCTTTCGGAACTTTTTTGGCCGCGGGGATCGTTGCCTTTTTATTCTGGCACCTGGTGATCAACTTGGGCGGCGTGCTCGGGATGATGCCTTTAACCGGAGTGCCCCTTCCGTTTTTGAGTTACGGCGGCACCTCGACGCTCGCCTTTTTGATGGGGATCGGCCTGCTTCTCAACATTCACATGCGACGGTTTATGTTTTAGGACCGGGTAAAATCAAAATTCAAAAAGCCAAAGACTGAAATCCTCTAAGCACGAAATCCTAAATTCTAAACAATTTCTAATTTTCCAAATCACAATGCTTCAAACAAACGGTTTGTTTGGGGTTTGGAAATTGGAATTTAGATTTTGTTTAGGATTTAGATATTGGGATTTAGAATTTTTAGAAGTTCCCTTAGGACGTTTTTGAGAAAAGGGCCTCGATGTTTTGGCGCGCGACGTTGCCGACCAGTTGGCCCACGGGGTGTCCCCCGTTGAACAGTATCAACGTGGGGATACTGCGAACCCCGAATTGAGCGGCATTATTTGGGTTGTGATCGACATCGACTTTGCAGAATTTGATTTTGCCGCTGTAATCTTGCGACAGTTTTTCAAGGGTCGGCGCCAGGGCGCGGCAGGGCCCGCACCAGGTGGCCCAAAAATCGACCAAAACCGGCGTCGGGGATTTCAAAACCTCTTGCTCAAAATTGGCGTCGGTAATTTCATGAAGATTTTCTGCCATTTTTTTCTCCTCTCCGATGTTTCAACCGGAATGTTCTCCGCTCTTTTGCCCTTTTGGCGCGGTTTTTGTCAAGGGGGGTTTCCAGAATAAGCGGCGGCACCGGGGTGGGGCGCCCCAGATCATCCAGCGCCACCATCGTGACATAAGCCCTGCCGATAAACTGAACCTCTCCTTTGACAGTATCTTCCGATTCAATGCGGACGCCGATTTCCATGGAGGTCTCGCCCACGTAGTTGACAGACGATTTTAAAATCAGCAGATCTCCCAAATGGACCGGATGGATGAAATCAAAATGGTCCATGGAGGCGGTCACCACGTTGCGGCGGGCATGCCGTGATGCCGAAACAAAGGCGGCTTCATCGACATAGCGCATGATCGCGCCGCCGTGGACATAGCCGTAATGATTGGCATCCAGCGGGCTCATTACCTGCATCATGGTGCTTTTGGACAAGGAAGCCGGTTTTGCTTTAAGAGCGGTTTTCGCCATTTTTTGATTTACAGGCAACTTTTTCATCTGTCGGACGAAAACAATAATAGAGTGATATGACGAGTTCAAGTGCAATTATTGCAACGGGGTCGATGGCGGCGCTGGCGGAAACCACCGCTGTTTCCATTGCAACGGCTGTCGCTGAAACGGCGGTGCTTTCCCGTGAATTAATCGCCAGACAGCCCGAAGGAATGCGGAATGAAAGCCGACAGCTGGGGCCGGATGGGCATATCATCAACTCAAAATTGTTTGGCGTCCCTGATTATGCAAGACAGGTTTTAATCGGCAAACGGAATCGCCTTCTTCCCTCTGATCCGGCCGATACGATTGTTTTTTCAGCGGGGCAGGTATTTCGGCAATATGTGAGCACGGCGGAAAATCTCTCCTCTATCCTCTCCGGCAGGGTACTCCTCCCCGGGCCTCTTCCGTTTGCAGCCATGGCAGGAGGGAGTTTTTATCAGGATCTCGTCGGCGCCTTCGTGACACTTCCCCGGTTTAGTCCGTTGACGGCGGGGGTTCCGGACAGCCTTCACTATGTCGATTTGCAATTTTATGCCGGTACCGGTCTGCTTCGTTTGAGCCCCAGGGATGGCCGCTATTTTATGGTGCCTGGCACCCCCATGCAACGGGAGTGGGAATATCAATTTTATGATGACTGGATTCATGCAGGGTCTCCCGATCGCAAAAAATGTCTCGCCTTGGGTTGGTCCCTGATTGCAGACAAGGTGGAGTGGTACAGAAAAGTGAAAGCCCAGGGGGGTTTTCCCATTCCCTCACAAATTCCCATCAGAGTTGTCAAAGCGGGAAAAGTATAAAAATGACAGAAGACCGAAGACCTTCTGTCTTCCCTCGGTCTTCTACTTTGACTTTTCCCGTTGCATTCCCTATAAAACCGCCCACCTATGGCAAAACAGAGGATCTTCGGTACCGACGGCGTGCGCGGATTGGCCAATAAAAGCCCCATGGATTCCGAGATGGCGCTGAAACTTGGGCGCGCGGCGGCCCTTGTTTTCAGAAACGGCAGCCACCGCAACCGGATCGTCATCGGTAAAGACACCCGCCTTTCGGGCTACATGCTGGAGATGGCCTTGGCCAGCGGCATTGTTTCCGCGGGGGCCGATGTTTTTCTGGTGGGGCCTCTCCCCACTCCGGGTGTCGCCTTCATTGCCAAAAGCATGCGCTGTGACGCGGGGGCCGTGATCTCCGGCTCGCATAACGACTATCGCGACAATGGGATCAAATTTTTTGACAAATCGGGTTTTAAACTCTCCGATGCCGTCGAGGCGCAAATTGAAGGGGCGATGTTCGGCGAAGAGATGGAAACAGGCCGGGCGGCTCCCGAAAATTTGGGAAAGGCTTTTCGCATTGACGACGCCGACGGCCGCTACACGCAATTTTTGAAAAATTGTTTTCCGAGAGAACGGACGCTGGAGGGATTAAAGATCGTGGTCGACTGCTCCAACGGCGCCGGCTATGTCGTGGCCCCCAATGTGTTGGGCGAGCTGGGCGCCCATGTCTATCCCATCGCCAACCGTCCCGACGGGACCAACATCAACCGCAACTGCGGCTCTTTGCATACGGAGAGCCTCTGCCGGCATGTGAAAGAGATCGACGCCGACTGCGGCATCGCGCTGGACGGCGACGCCGACCGGGTGATCCTGTGCGATGAAAAGGGGCATGTGGTCGATGGCGATGTGATCATGGCGCTGTGCGCGCTCCACTGGAAAAAACGGAAAACGCTCAAAAAAGAGACGCTGGTGACAACGGTCATGAGCAATCTGGCGCTCGATCACGCCATGGAAAAAAACGGGATCCGACTGGTGAAAACGCAGGTCGGCGACCGCTATGTGGTGGAGGAGATGCGCAAAAACGGCTGCAACATGGGTGGGGAGCAGTCGGGACACCTTATTTTTCTCGACTACAACACTACGGGGGACGGCATTCTGGGGGCATTGATGGTTTTGAAAATCATGCTTGAAGAACAGAAACCGCTTTCCGAACTGCGCCGCGTGCTGATCCCCTATCCGCAGATTCTGATCAATGTCCCCGTGAGAGAGAAAAAAGATTTTGCCTCGGTGCCGAAAGTTTTGGGCGCCATTCACGAAGTCGAAAAAACACTGGGTAAAGAGGGGCGCATTCTGGTCCGCTATTCCGGCACTGAAAACATCGCCCGCGTCATGGTGGAGGGGGAAGATTCCAAAAAAATCCATCACCTGGCCGGCATGGTAGAGGAAGTGATCAAGGAGCATTTGGCAAAATAATAGTGAATGAGGATCCGGCTTTGCCGGTCCGAAGGAAAGGGGTACGGGGGGAAGGAGCATAGCGAGTCGTTCCCCCCGATATAATGAAGAGGCTTGGCGTTAACATCGATCATGTGGCTACGCTTAGGCAGGCGCGCAAAACTCGCTATCCCAACCCGATGGCGGCCGCGGCGCTTGTGGAAAAAGCCGGCGCCGACCAGATAACGGTTCATCTGCGCGAAGACCGCCGTCATATTCAGGATGATGATTTGCGGGAACTGCGCAAGACGGTGAGCACTCTGCTCAATCTGGAAATGGCCGCGGCACCCGACATTGTGAACCTGGCCTGCGAGATCAAGCCGAATGTCGTGACATTCGTTCCGGAACGGCGTCAGGAGCTGACCACCGAGGGGGGGCTCCATGTCGTCAAAGTGGCCGAGATGCTTAGCCCCGTGGTGCGGCGTCTTAAACAAAGCGGCATCGAGGTGAGCCTTTTCATCGAGCCCGATCTCAAACAGATTGAAGAATCGGTGCGGCTGGGGGCCGACCGGGTGGAGTTTCACACCGGCCGCTATTGTGAAGAGGTGGACAAACGCGATAAAAAGGGTATTCAGGACGAACTGACCCATCTCAAACAGGCCAGCCAGTTTGCTCTTGAAAAGGGGTTAAGCGTTGCGGCGGGGCACGGTTTGAATTATGACAATATAGAAGATCTGCTCCGGCAGGTGCCGGAAATAGAAGAATATAATATCGGCCATAGCGTTGTCTCTCGCGCCATTTTCGTGGGGTTGGAACAGGCGGTAAAAGAGATGAAGGAGATATTAGAGACAGTGACGGCAAACCATGATTCAGGGAGGCCCTTATGATTTTAGGCATCGGAGTCGATTTGGTGGATGTCAGAAGAATGGAAGCCATTATTTTCCGCTGGCAGCAGCGTTTTTTGAAGCGGATTTTCACCGATAAAGAAATTCATTACTGCAACAACAAGAAAAACCCGGCCCAGCGTTTTGCCACGCGGTACGCCGCCAAAGAGGCCTTCATCAAGGCAATGTATCCCAAGGGGGTGGAAGGGGTCTCCATGCGCGATATCGAAATCGGCGAAAAAGAGAGCCGGCCGTTTCTCAATCTTTACGGCAATGTGAAGCAATTTTCGGAAGAAATGGGGGTCAAAAAAATCCACCTGATGCTTTCTCACGACGGCGATTACGGAATTGCGAACGTGATATTGGAAGCGTGATGCGTACCCTGAAGCCGGAAGATTTTAAATCATTCCTCAAAGCCAGACCCAAGGATTCCCATAAAAAAGATTTTGGCCATGTGTTGGTCGTGGCCGGTTCCAAAGAGATGCCCGGTTCCGGCTATTTGGCCTCTCTTGGCGCCCTGCGCGCCGGTGCCGGTCTGGCAACCTATTGCCTTCCCCAAGAGGCTTTTGAAAAATTCGATTCGCGATATCCGGAGATCATGGCCGCCCCCGCCGATTTTTCCGATCCGCAATCGGTCCTGAAACTGTGCGAAAAAAAACAGGCCCTGGTTTTGGGCCCCGGTTTGGGGCGCGACGCAAAAATTTTTGCGTTCGTGGAAAATCTTCTTGAAAATGCTTCTCTTCCGGTTGTGCTCGATGCCGATGGCTTGATGGCCATAGCATCGGAGCCGAAAATCTTAAAAAAACGAAAGGCCCCCGCGATTCTGACTCCCCATCCGGGAGAAATGGCCGCGTTGATTGGCGGCACCACGGAACAGGTGCAGAAAAACAGGGAGCTTACAGCCAAAGAAGCGGCCGATTTGTGGGGGGTGATTGTCGTTCTGAAAGGTTTCAGAACGCTGATTGCATTTCCCGACGGCCGTTTGTACGTCAACCCCACCGGCAATCCGGGGATGGCTACCGCCGGCACGGGGGATGTCTTGGCCGGGATGATTGGGGGGCTTTTGGCGCAAGGGTGCCCACCGGAAAAGGCCGCCTTGGCAGGCGTTTATCTGCACGGTTTGGCGGGCGACATGGCCGCTGCGGCGATGGGGCAAAAAGGCTTGATTGCGTCCGATGTTTTGGGATATGTGCCCAAGGCAATTCGGGAGATCAGTTGTCATCATGGAGTTCAGTTGTCATCCTGAATGGAGTTCAGTTGTCATCCTGAGCGTTAGCGAAGGATCCCGGGATTCTTCGTTTCACTCAGAATGACATACGTGACACACAGTGATGTCGAGACAAAAGAGGTGGCTAGGCAGTTTGCGGCCGACTTGCAGCCGGGTTCTGTCCTCGCCCTTGTCGGCAACTTGGGTGCGGGGAAAACCTGTTTCGTTCAGGGGCTGGCAAAAGGTTTGGGCGTTCCCGAAACAGTGACGGTCTCTTCGCCCACTTATGTTTTGATTCATGAATACGCGCAAGGCCGGCTCCCTTTATATCATTTCGATTTTTACCGTTTGCAGAAAAAAGAAGAAACACATGGGCTGAATCTGGAAGAATATTTCGAGGGAAAAGGGGTTTCAGTTGTCGAATGGGCTGATCATTTTCCAGAGGTGTTTCCGGAAAAAACACGTTGGATTTATTTTGGAGTTATTGAGGAAAATGTAAGGGAGTTAAAATTTCGTCATCCCGGCGAAAGCCGGGATCCAGGAACGACTGGACTCCGGCTTCCGCCGGAGTGACGTGCAGGATTAATTATGCTAATCGTCCAAAAATTCGGCGGCACCTCGGTGGCCAATCTGGAGCGGGTTCGCGCCGTGGGGGAGAGGGTCCGCAAAACGGCAGGTGACGGACACAAGGTGGTGGTCGTCTTGTCGGCCCCGGCGGGAGAGACCGACCAGCTTTTGAAGCTGGCGTCTGAAATCACAAATCAACCCGATCCGCGCGAATGCGACAGCCTTGTGGCTTTGGGCGAGCAGAAAAGCGTCGCCCTTTTGGGGCTCTATCTCAAGGCGCAAAATGTCCCGTGCGTCTCTCTTTCAGGCTGGCAGGTCCCCGTTTGGACCGACAGTGAGCATGGCAAGGCGCGCATCCGGCACATTGAACCGGAAAGAATTTTTAAGGAATTGGGGTCGGGTAAAGTTGTCATCGTCACCGGTTTTCAGGGCATTACCGAAGAGGGCGATGTAGCCACGCTTGGCCGCGGCGGCTCCGATACCTCGGCAGTGGCACTGGCCGCCGCGCTCAAAGCCGACCTTTGCGAAATTTACACCGATGTTGATGGCGTCTACACCGCCGACCCAAAAGTGGTTTCGGGTCCAAAACTGCTTCAAAAAATTTCTTACGAAGAGATGATGGAACTGGCCGATGCCGGCGCCAAGGTTTTGCAGACCCGTTCGGTCGAGGTGGCGGCCAAGCACCGTGTCCCCCTGAAAGTCCGTTCTTCATTCAATGACCATCCGGGGACGGAAGTCGTTTCTGAAAACGAGAGTCTTGAAAAAATTCTGGTGGCCGGCGTTACCTTAAACAAAAACGAGGCGAGGATTTCCATCCGGCGGATTCCGGAGGGGCAGGGGGTGTTGGCGAAATTTTTTGGCCCCCTGGCCGAGGCCGGCATCAATGTCGACATGATTGTTGAAAATCTGGCCGCCGATGGAACCGCGGACCTTGGCTTTACCGTTTCCAAGGGTGATTTGCGGACCGCCATGAAATACGCGGAGATGGTGGCCAAAAAAATGGGGGCGGGCCGCGTGGAAGCCGCCGGAGACATCGCCAAAATTTCCATTGTGGGGCTTGGGATGCGGACCCATGCCGGGGTTGCTTACCGGATTTTCCAGATTCTGGCCGATTTGGGGGTTGCCGTGCAGATGGTGACCACCTCTGAAATCAAGGTTTCCTTGGTGGTTGCTATGGATGATGCCGAAAAAGCAGTGCGGGAATTGCATAAGGCCTTCGGCCTTGAAAAAAATGCATAGTCAAAATGTCATTGCGAGGGAGCAAAACAGAAATGTCATTGCGAGGGAGCAAAGCGACCGAAGCAATCTCCCGGTTATTCACGAGGGATTGCTTCGCCCCTTTGGGGCTCGCAATGACAAAATACTTCCTCTTTTAATTCTCTCCCTCTTTTGCCTCATTTCGTGGTTTTTGTTTTGTTTCCCCATTTTTGAAAATAGGAACCGGCCCGAACTTCCGGCAAGGGCCGAAGTCTTGGCCCCCCTGACCATTCCCGAAAAAATACTTATCGGCTACAAGGTTTCCATCAACGATTTCGCCCAAAAAGATTGGGAGGCCCTTCCCAAAATCGGCCCCAAAACCGCGCAGGCCATAATCGACTACAAGCAGGCGCATGGTCCCTTTCAAAGGGTTGAAGAATTGCTGGAAGTAAGAGGAATCGGCCCAAAAACGCT
>JAUYJH010000171.1 GCA_030688705.1 Deltaproteobacteria bacterium | reverse complement strand
CTGAGGCGTTAGCCGAAGGATCCCGGTTGCGTCGGGATTCTTCGCCTGCGGCTCAGAATGACAAAAATGAGACTCGCAATGACAAAAATGAGACTCGCAATGACAATAACGGTTACACCATCCTCGTCATCGATGACGACCAAGTCATCCGCCTAAGCTGGGAGATGATGCGCAAGAAACTCCACATTGAAAATCTGCATGCCTTTGCCAGTCTGGAATCTTTGCAGGCGGCGAATATCGACCTCAAAAAAATCGATATCGCCTTTGTCGATAAAAATATCGAAAACTCTGCCTTTGACGGCTCCATGGTAATCGATTTTCTGAAAGCCAAGGGGGTATCGAAAATCGTTTTGGCCTCCGGTGAAAACGAAGACCAACTCCGCGCCGACCCTCAATTTGCCCAAGCCGATTTTGTGATTGGGATGAAAGTGCCGATCTCCTTCAAGCCCTTTTTGTCGTGAATGCTTAGCAGTCTGTTGACAAAGTCCCTTTTCGTCATCCCGACGAAAGTCGGGATCCAGTAATTTCAAATACTTCTGGATTCCGGCTTCCGCCGGAATGACGTTTGTCAACAGACTGTTAGGTCATTTTTCAAAACGCTGATTTGCAAAAGGTGTAGATTTGATGGGCCCCGTCGAGGGCTTTGCGCGCATCGGCCTCTTCGTAGAATTCGCTTGGTGTCAGGTCTTCCGTGCCGTAAAAAGAAAGTTCCCTGTCGCGCCGCATCGTTTTTGAAATGGCGGCCATCTGATCCACCATGGGTTGCATCTCCTTCGGCAATTTGAGCACCTCTTCCTTTAGGATGTCGCTCACATCATGGATGCGCGGTACTTCAATCCCCACTTTGCGCAGCAGGGCCTTTAGGCACAATTCGACAATTTCCTGCGCCTCGCGCACCACATCGGCGAAACTTTGCCTCTGCATCAACAGTTCCACTGCGGCCATCCTGTGGCCCGCCCGCAGAATGTAATCCTCTGCCAGACCCCGGTTTTTCATGATGCCTCCTTGACCCAATAGGGATGTCCATTAGAAAACAGCCGAACCACTTTGCCTTCCTGAATAGGTTTCAGCATTTCTGACAATGCGGCCGACAACTTTTGGCCTTTCTCAAATAAAATTTCGCGGTGCAGGGCTACCTCCAGCCAAAAGCCGCCTGCCTTGGAGGGATCGCCGGGGAGATGGACAAAGTGGGGGTTAACCGTCTGAATAGGCCCCGTCCATTTCACATGGGCATCCCACCACGAATAGAGTTCCCGTTTGATTGGAACCCCGTCATCCAACACCACCAGTAGATCGAGGTCGGATTGGGATGTCGCTGTTTTTTGCACTTGGGAACCGAACACGGCAACACCCAGCAGATTTTGGCCGAAATGTTTTTTCAAAGGTTTGACAAGGGGCAAAGCAACTGCGCGCCACGGCTCTTCCGCACCCCCCTTTTCCATGCCATTTTTCAATAGTTGAAGGCAAAGCCGGTTTAGAGAGAGGTTCTGCCCCTGGGCGCGCGCGGCCAGCTGGCGGTGCAAGGCGGCATCCATGCGGATCACAAATTTTCCTGAAAACTTAGACACAGTACCATAGTACTATAGAGAGGGTTTTTGGCAAGAGCTTTTTTTAAGATATGTAATCCGCTTTTCTGCCATGGGGGTGGGGTTGATTTTATATTTGGCCCGCAGATGCTCGATTTGATCGAGATGCTCCCGCAGTTCGCCGGTGTCTTTTTTCGCCCTGGCGACTTCGGCCCACAAAAGTTGTATCACAAGACGGTGTTCCAAAAGTTCACGGGATTCTTTGGCGATTTTCCAGGCCCGCCGCAACGGTTCTTCCATCTCTGCAAATTTTTGTTCGGCGGAAAGGCAATCGGCCAGAGCAATGTAAGTTTCGCAGAGCCGCCCGAATTCCTGCGGCGATTTGGCCGGTTTGGATTCAAAAACTTTAAGAATGGTTTGAAACGTGTCGCGCCCCCTCGCAAAATTCCCCATTTCGCGGTGGACCGTGCCGATATTCAGCAAAATCGCCGCTGTTTCAAAATCGAGCAGATGACTTTGGCGCTTCATGTATTGGCAGAGCGCCAGACTTTCTTCAAAAAAACTCAAGGCCTGCGCGCAGTGGTTTTGGGCTTTTGCCCCCGTATCCGCGTGGGCCCTGTCCAGGTAGGTTCCGGCCAGTCCGTTATAAATGCGCATCAGCCAGTCGTTGTCTTTGGTGTCTTTGGCCAGTTCCGCCGCGGCCTGATAGTGTTTGACGGCGGCATTAAAATCGCGAAGCTGACGCCGGAAAAGATTGCCGATTAAAAAATGGGCGCGAAGCCGGTGCGTTTTGTCCCTGGCCTTTTCAAACAATTTCAAATCTTCTTCAAAACAGGGAAGCGCTTTGTCCGGTTGTTGCGCCAAAAGAAAAGCGTGCCCCAAATCATTGTTCCGGATTTCAAGCTGTTCGGAAGGGTTTAATTTTTTCGCGGCCTCTCTTGTTTTGGAGTAAATGGCGATCGCCTTGTTCAGTTTTCTGGCCCCCAGCCAGGTGGCGGCGATGCAATTTTGCAAAAAAAGATTGGGCTTTCGCTTGTTCAACGCCTCTTCCAGACATTCCCTGGCCTCATCCCACTTTTGGGCGTTCAAAAGGGCGATTCCTTTTTCACGCAGAAGGGGAGTACGCCAGCCATTTTTCTTTTTCCCCAAATTTTTAAGCCACATTTCGCACAGGGCCAGGGCCGCGTCGGAGAGCCTTTGGCGGTTCAAAATGCCCCCCGCCCGCAAAACAGCCGGGAGCTTTTGTTTGAAATCTTTTTTGGAAAATTCTTCGGCCCATGCCTGACAAGCATTCACCGCCTCTTCGACATTTCCCCTTTGTTCGTAAAAATCGACCAAAGTTTTCAGACCCGCAATCCGTTCCCGTTTTTTGGAGCCGCGCGCCAAATGCCAGGCTGTTTTATGCGCCGGCGCTTTTTGCCGTTTGAGCTCTTGAGCGATGGCATCATGGTGCCGGCGGCGCTCTTTTGAAGCCATCTGTTCATAAATCATTCTTTGAAAAAATGAATTTTCAAAGCCCCCTTCAAAACAGGCCAATCGGGAGAGCCTTTTTTTCTGATCCCTTTTCATTCCCGTCCATTCTTTTTTCAGAGAGGTCTGCATGTCTTTGGGCGTGGGAAGTTTTTTGAAATCGATGCCGACCTGCCGGAATAAAACGGGGTGCCATGCTCCGTCATCGTCCCAAAGAAGTCCGCGGGCCGCGAGCGCCGCCAGAACGGAAGTGACCCGCATCGGGTTGCCGGCGGTATGGTTGTTAAGCTGGCGGATGAACGATTCGGGAATCTCCGATCCTTTATGAGGCGAAATTTTTCGGACCCAGTCTTTGAGTTCTTCTTCCGTCAGGGGATGGAGGGAAAGCACGGTCGACTCGCTTCCAAAGTCGCCGGTGGTTTCCGCCGCTTTGTCGGCCGTAAAGACAAAAAGCCAGCGGGGCGGTTCTGAAAAACGCCACTTCTCCAAATGATTTAATTTTTGCCAGATATCGATCAGGTATTTTTGGGCCGGATGTCCCTCGCCAAAATCATCGACCGCGATAACGGCGGGTTGCGCCGGATTTTTAAACAGACGATCGATTTCAGAAAACCATTCCTCCGCCGATGCGGGAGCGGGTTGCCGCAAAAACAAAAATTTTCCCTCTTCGGATTGAACCCGGTTTTTAAAATGTTCCAGCAATTTTGTTTTGCCGAGCCCGCGCTCCCCCAAAACCCAGATCACTTGCGGCGCGGGACGCGGTTCTTTAAGCATCGCGTTCCATTTTTCTTTTAGGGCCCGCCACGCTTCACGGTGGCCGATCAGCTCTCCTTCAGGAAGGTAGTATTCGCGCTGATTTTCGGGGATTACCGCGTAGGGCTTGCCGCTCAAGAAGGCCAGATCCCGGATAACTTCCGCGGCGGAACTGTAACGGTCATTGGGATCCTTGTGAAGCAGGCGCAAAATAATTTTGTCAAGCCATTCCGGAATTTCTTTTCGGCGCGTTGAAGGGGGAGGGGGGAGCGGGCCGAAATGTTTTTTAAGCGTGGCATCGGAATCGCGCTCCACCATAAACGGGTTGACGCCGGTAATGCAGAGGTACCACAAAACCCCCAGAGAATAGAGATCGGCGCGCGGGTCGGGCCTCGGGAATTTTTGCGAACCGGCCATTTCGGGAAAGGTAAGGGCGATCTGTTCGGGCGCCATGTAAGAAGCCGTTCCGCCGCGGACATCAATGGGCGCCAGATTGGCCAGCCCAAAATCGATCAATTTAAGATGCGGCCCGTTTTTATTTTGAGTCACCAAAATGTTGGCCGCCTTGATGTCATTATGACGAAGCCCGGAACGGGAATAAGTGTGCAGATAGTGGAGGGCCTGCAGGGCCTGCACAAAAAGCGCCTCGATTTTTTCGAACGGGAGTTTGGCGCAGGCTTTGCGGATATCTTCGCCTTCGATAAATTCCCCCGCAAAATAATATTGCCGAATCTGCGGATCGTACCCAAAATCGTGAAGCCGGCCGATATGCGGATGGGACAGTTTTTTTAACGTCAAAAATTCTTTTTTGAATTTTTGGATGATCCGTTCGGGGTCTTTGCCAAAGCCCGGATGCAACAGCTTGACCGCCACGGTTTGATTTCCTTTTTTGGCGAGGAAGGCCTGTCCGCCGCCCCCCTTGCCCAAAAGACGGACGGCCTGGTATTTTTGATCGATCCAGAAGGGGAGTGGCAAAGCATCCGACATGCCTTTATTCATAACATGAAGGAAAGGGTGCGGGGAATCCCAAAGTTAAACGGGAAAATGCGATGTTGCCCCGTTTGTCCGTTCGTTTGTCCGTTCGTCTTGACAATCTTCCAAAAATCATTAGTGTTCCCGCCTTAGAATGAGCCTAGCCGACTTTTTGACGATCCTAAGACTGGTTTTGGTTCCCTTTTTTCTTTTCTGCTTTCTCAAAGGAAATTATTTTTGCGCCTTTGTCCTTTTTTCCATCGCCGGTTTTACCGACCTGGTTGACGGCACCATCGCGAGACTCTTGAAAACCCAGACCCGGGTGGGGGCCATGCTCGATCCGATAGCCGATAAAGCGCTCATGTTGACAACCGTCACCTGCCTTTTGATTCTAAAAATAATTCCCCTCTGGTTTTTTCTGATGACCGTTACCCGCGACATGCTGATTCTGGGCGGATTGGGCTGGCTCAAATTCAAAAAAATCAGGGTGTCGCTGAAACCGGTCTGGTCCAGCAAGTTTGGAACCCTCTCCAACATCATCATGGTCATTTTCGGTTTTCTGGCCTTTTTAAGGCCCGACGCCTTTTTTTTGGGGGAAGGGTTTCAATTTTGGTTTCATGCCTTTCTCTGGAGTTCGGCCGCCCTCATCGTGGTCAGCGGTTTTGAATATGCCGCGGCGGGCTTGCGCATTTTGAGGCGTAACACGCGCTATGTCTAAGACTCTTTATAAAATCATCGTGAGCGATCTGCACCTGGGGGGCGGCCCTTTTAATCCCGACGGAAGCCGCAACATTCTGGAAGAGTTTCACTACGATGCCCCTTTTGCCGAATTTTTGGCTTATTATTCACGGGGTCCTTACGCCAAGGCCCATGTCGAGCTCATTTTAAACGGCGATATTTTGAATCACTTGGCGGTTTATCCCGAGGACCCCGACGCGGACCGCCTTACCGAACGGGTGGCTGTGGAAAGAACCGGGGCCATCATCGCGGGGCATCCCAAGTTTTTTGACGCCTTGGCCGCTTTTGCCCAAGAGCCGAATCACTCCATCGTCTATCTGGTGGGCAATCACGATATCGGCGTGGCCTGGCCCAAAGTACAGCAGATGCTTAAAAACCGGATTCACCCTTCATTAAGATTTTTTCTCGATTGTTATCAGGCTGATGGACTGCACATCGAGCACGGCAATCGCTTTTTGGCCGACAACCGCGTTGATCTGGACAATCTTTTTTTGACCCGCGGCGAGCCGGAGCCGATTTTGAAACTGCCGTGGGGCAATTTTTTTGTGATTCATTTCATCAATCCGCTCAAAAAAGAACGCCCGTATGTCGGCAAAGTCTATCCCTTCAAGATGTATCTGGAGTGGGCCCTGATGCACGACACCTTGTTCGCGCTTAAAACCGTTTTTCGCCTGATCGCCTATTTTTTGAAGCTGAATTTCTCTAGAGACCCCAAGAAGAGTTTTTCCATCAAAGACACCTGGAAAATTTTGAGGGAGTTTTCCTTTCCCTTGAGCCTTAACAAGGCGGCCAAAAAAATTCTGTTCGGCAAGCCGGGCATCCGCTTTGTCAGTTTCGGGCATACCCATCACGCGGTTTATCTGCAGTTTGCCCCGGACAAAGAGTACATCAACACCGGCAGTTGGAACGAGTTGATCGGCCTGGATATAGAAAGCCTGGGGAAGCAGCTTCGCTTTACGTTCGCGGAAATTGTTTCAAAACCGGACGGTGATTTTCGCGCGACACTGAAAGCCTGGAAGGGGACCTACCGTGAAGTGGCGGATATAATGTGAAATTACAGGGCGGAGAAAGTGGGCTCTTCTCCGTGTTTGGTTCCGGGGTTGTTTTTGGCTTCGGGCTTTTCCTCAAAAACCGCGACTTCCTCGGCGTTGTTCGCCTCATCCGGAAGGGATTTCAGGTGTTTTTGGAATTCTTCTTTGGAGAGAGAGCCGTTGCGCAACATTCTTTCTCTCGTTCGGGTGTCCAGCTTGAGACTCTCGGTTTCTCTGGTTTTCATTTGTGATTACTTTCTCGTTATTTTTTCAATCTGCGTCAATACTTTGCCGTTTTTGAAGATCCGGACATCCCCGGAGGATTCGCTGATAACAAAAGCAACCGCGTTGGTCAAGCTGGTAATGCCGGCGGCCGCGAGATGTCTGGACCCCAGACCCCGCTGCAAGTTTGCCTCTTCGAGTGAGGCGCTCAAATAACAACCCGCGGTGACCACCACGCCGTCCCCGCCGACCACAAAGGCCCCATCCATGGCGGCAAATTCCCGGATGGTCTCTTTCAGGGAGGGGGAGAGAATATTCCGTTCCTCTTCCTCATAACCTTTGAATGGGTTGATGATCATCTGTTTGGTTAAGGGGAGCACCTTTTCCGTGTCGCCCACCACAAAAATGGTGCCGACCGGTTTTCCCTCGCGCCCCTTTTCGGCCAGCTCAAGGCTCAAGTGGAGCACCGCCTGAAAAACCTCGGGCTGTACGCTCTCTGCAATGCCGGTCAAGCCTTTGCCCATGACGATTTCCGATTCTTTGGCGGTATCCAGAATCTGGAGATGATCTAAGAGCCCCAGATCGGCGGCACCGACCAGAAAAACGATTTTATCCCCCGGCTCCAGATAATCGAGCGATAACGCGGTGGTCATGGCCAGCTTGATGATGCTCATGCGGCTCATCGGAATTTTGGGAAGCGAGATAAGCCCCTTGCAGCGCTGGGACATGTCGCGCAGAGGATCGCCGCCGGTTTCGAGTTTCTTTTTGCGGCTCAAAAGATAGAGACTCCTGTTTTTGGGAATACGCCCCTCAAAAAGAAGATCCTCCATCGGATCGATGTAAATCATGACGGCCTTTGCCTTGATTTTGGAAGCCAGCTGAAAAGCGGTTTTGATCATGAACTGATTGGTTGGATTCACGATATAAGAAATATCAGACGTTGAATGTTTCGTCAATTTATGTCAGAGAAACGCCCCTATGCGCTACTCTCAGATGTTCATTCCGACGCTTCGCGAGGCCCCTTCCGATGCCGAGGTCGCCAGCCAGAAGCTGATGATGCGCGCCGGCTACATCCGCAAACTGGCGGCGGGGGTTTACTCCTATCTTCCTCTGGCCTTGAGGGTTTTGCGCAAAGTGGAAGCGATTGTGCGCGATGAAATGGCCAAAGCCGGGGCCGATGAGCTTCTTTTGCCGATTGTGATGCCCGCCGAACTTTGGAAAGAAACCGGCCGCTGGGATTATTACGGCAAAGAGCTTCTTCGGTTTAAAGACCGGCATGAGCGCGATTTTTGCATCGGGCCCACGCATGAAGAAGCGATCACCGATCTGGTCCGTAATGCGGTCAAGTCGTGGCGCGACCTTCCAAAAAATTTATTTCAGATACAAACCAAATTCCGCGACGAGATCCGTCCGCGGTTTGGCCTGATGCGCGGGCGCGAATTCATCATGAAAGACGGTTACAGTTTTGATGTGGATGAGGGAGCGGCCAAAGAGACCTATCAAAAGATGCATGAGGCCTATGAGAAAATTTTCACCCGGTGCGGTCTGAAATTCCGCGCGGTGGAAGCGGGGACGGGGACCATCGGCGGGAGTCTTTCGCACGAGTTTCAGGTTTTGGCCGATTCCGGGGAAGATGCGATTTTGGCGTGTGACCACTGCAAATACGCGGCGAATGTGGAGAAGGCGGAAATAAGAAAAGGACCAGGGACCAAGGACCAGGGACCAAGGACCAAAAGCAAATACAAAAAAGTGATTACTCCCGGAAAGAAGGGGGTGGAGGATGTGGCTCCGTTTTTGAAAATAAAAGTTGAGCAGATTGTCAAAACGCTCATTTTTGAAACGGATAAGGGGGCAATTGCCGGCCTGGTGCGGGGCGATCATAACATTAAAGAGGATAAACTTAAAATTTTGGCCGGTCTGGAGTGGTGTCATCTGGCCGAAGAAAAAACGGTCAACACGGTAACGGGGGCCCCCTCCGGTTATTCAGGGCCGGTCGGTCTGAACATTCCGGTCTATGTCGATCAGGAATTATCGATGATGGAAAATTTTTGCGTTGGGGCTAATGAAAAAGATGCGCATTTGATTGATGTGAATTTGGGCGATTTCAAGATTGAAAAAGAGGGTGACATTCGCGCGGCGGTGGAAGGGGACGGCTGTCCGCGTTGCGATAAGGGCAAGCTGCACGAGCATCGCGGCATAGAAGTCGGGCAGGTGTTTTATCTCGGAACAAAATACAGCGAGGCGATGCAGGCCAAGTATCTCGATCAAAATGGAAAAGAAAAGACGATGGTGATGGGTTGTTACGGCATCGGCATCGGCCGCACCGCCGCCGCCGCCATCGAACAAAATCATGATGAAAAGGGGATTGTCTGGCCGGCCCCCATTGCCCCGTTTCAAGTTGAAGTGATTGCCTTGAATCGGGACCAAGAGGTGATGGATGCGGCTGAAAAAATTTATACCGATCTGACTCAAGCGGGGGTTGAGGTTCTCTATGACGACCGTGATGAACGGGCCGGGGTTAAATTCGCCGATGCCGATCTGATCGGCATTCCCTTTTACGTTGTGATTGGATCGAGGGGACTAAAAGATAAAGTTGTGGAGCTAAAAACAAGGCAAAGCGGCGAAATTCAAAAAATCGCTCTTTCCGATATCGTCCAGCACCTCTCTAAAAATTGTCATATAGTGCCAGGCACCTGGTGACAGGCTTGGATGGAGACTTAAACCCCCAATTTGGGGCCTAAAACCCACGTAATTCTACGACCTTCGGATAAAAGTGTCCCAAAAAGTGAACAATGTCGCACTGTTCCAATTTTGGCACATTGGCAATGGTTTTGCACTTGAAGGGGGTGAAGGAAGGCGATTTTAGGAGGGATCAACGTATGAAAGAGAGACATAAAAAACAGATCGAAGAGAGTTTTTTGATGATTGAGCCTTTGGCCGGCGCGGCCGTTGAAAATGCCGGGGCCAGTGGAGAAGGCGAAAACCCGGTGCTGCAACTTCAATTGAGCATGGCGACCCATTCCATCAATCATGAATATGCCCGCATGGAATATGATGACACTTTTGATCATGAGCGTCAGGAACAGCTTTTGGAATACATGGATGACTGCCGTTCAAAATATTTTGAAGCGAGGGATTCGCTGGTTCAATACGACCAGTCGGCCCTGCGGGAATTTGAAAACGACTTGATGGAACAAAAATTAAGAACGCTAAACCGCTTTAATGCCTAAGTTTTGAATTTAAATCGTCTCGTATCCCTAACCCTCCTTCCTAAAGGGGAGCCGTCGAAAGACTAAGCTCCCCTTTCTTTTTTTATCCTTTTCTTCAGGCAACTTTTTTGAGCTTCTGTCGACAAGGATGCGAGGCTTGCATGAATATCTTTTTATATCAGGTTCCATTGCAATTGCTTTCCATTCCAACGGTTCCCTATGTCTTGCCGGATGCGGTGAGGAGCGCCTCCGGAGAAACCGATATTTATCTCCCTCCCAATCTTTTGGGGACACCCTTTTTTTTGATTTCTCCAACAGATACTTTGGGGCAGGCGCGGCACCTTTTGAGCCTCTCTTTGCAGGGGAGAAAATTGTATCGCCGCTGTTGTGATGAAGTCATTACCGTGCTTGGCACGGGTGATGCCAAAAAATTGAAACAGGTTGTGGACCATGCCTTCCGCCAATCCCAAAAACTTTTGGACCGGATGCCTGATTATTCTCATGACCCTGGCATTTTAAAATTTGCCTATTCGTCTCTTTTGCAGCCGATCGTTTCGATCCAAAGCAATTTCAGAAAATTATGGATGATGTCTGAAGCGGGCTGGAGCGACGCCTCTTTGCAATCGATGGTGGCGCTGTTTTTATTTCAGGAGGCCGATCGGAGAATGGAATTTCTTGACAGAGAAAACGGTTACTGGGTCGATATGACCCGTTATCAGCTGGCCACGCAACTCATCGGGTGGCTTTTTCACCACACCGACAAACAATTTTTCAAAGACGGTTATTTCATGATGCGCTTCTCCGCAAAAACAGAAGTAAAGGAAGGGGAAGCCGATGTGGGAGGGGTGCAGTATTTTTCCCCTGTCAATATCGGCGATTGC
>JAUYJH010000017.1 GCA_030688705.1 Deltaproteobacteria bacterium | reverse complement strand
CGTTCTTCTAAAGTGATTTTAGCTTTGAGCGTTTTTTTTGCTTGTTCGATAGTATTAAACATCTACTGCTATTCCGTTCACATTGGAGGTAATGCGATGAATGACAATGTCAGAGCTGGAGACATGATCCTTAAGGCCGGTGATGGAGGATCGGGAGGGCGAGGCGGTGATATGACCGTTGGACCTGGGACATACAAGGCTGGTGATGCAGTAATTAACAAAACGCAACTCACAGTTGGTGAATTCGTAAATTTTCTCGAGCCGGTAATACTTGCCAACCCAAATCTCCCAGAACCTAAAAAGAAGTCACTAGTTGAGCAATTGAAGAGCGGTGCTCAGACCATTAAGTCGCTTGCAGATTTGGCGGTGTTGTTGTCCAAAGTATTTGGTGGATGACGTCTCCGTTGTACTCTTGTCCCCATCCCCATTCTAGATGGGCCAATCATCAAATCGTCAGAAGATAAGCTGATTGGTCTCTGTAATTCACGGCTCCAAGAGCGATGCATTTCGTGTCGCCAATTATTCCTTCGGCGTATTTGTGAATGTGTCCGCTGAACGTAAATCTGGGCTTCACGGCCTCAATCAGATCATGAATGGCGGCGCATCCGTATTTTCGATCCCCTGTAAATTGCGGAGCAAAGCTCGGTTCATGCGTTACGAGAATATCAATTTTGCCAATATCCGCCTTGATCGCATCAATTTCACTCTTACGAAGGTAGCCCAATATTTTCTGACTCTGACAATTCTTCGGTACTGGCTGATCAAACCATCTGGAGCTAAAATTTCCACCGAGAAACCCAATCCGAACACCCTGAATCTCAACCACCTTGCCATTGGGCACGTAATGTAGGTTGGGCATGATCGCGTCACCATTTTCGTACTTTGCAAGCAGGTCAAAATCTTCATGGTTGCCCTTGCAGAAATAGGTTGGCGCTGGAAACGGTTTTTGTTTCTCAAAATATTCGGCAAATTGGCCAAGTTCAGTTCTTCGATGGGAAGGCAGCGCGGACAAATTTCCAGTTGGCAGGTAGGCACCGAAATCGCCAACCTGCAAGGCAAAGTTGAACGTATCGCTCTGCAGCAACTCAACCATTTGGTCGAGGTGACCGTGGACATCTCCTATGACAATTATCTTGGGCATGGATCACTTTGAAAAATGAAAAACCTATCGCTGTCGAAGTATTTTTCTGTCTTCGAGCGTTTTTCTTGTTTGCTCAAGCTCTCGAATTAAAAGTTTTTCTTGCGGCAGTTTTGTTTTGTATTCAGAAGCCAAAACTTTATTGGGTAGCCCATCCAAAGCATATTTGGCTACAGACTCATCTTTTTCAGCGCAAAGAATCAGGCCAACAGGAGGATTCTCATCTCGCTTTGTCCAATGCTCTTTTGCGTAGTTCAGATACATGTGCATTTGTCCGGCATCCGCATGTGTGAATTTTTTTAATTTCAAGTCTATCAACACGAGACAACGTAAACCCCTGTGAAAAAATACAAGATCGACCCGAAACCATTCACTCCCAATTCTCAAACGTTTTTGCCTGGCCACAAATGCGAAGTCGCCGCCTAATTCCAAAAGAAAAGTTTCAAGGTGTTGAATAAGAGCTTCTTCCAAATCGCTTTCTGAATATTCGTCTTTGAGATTCAGAAATTCCAAAACAAACGGATTTTTTATTTCCTCTTCAGCTGAAACCTCATCTGCCTTTTTCCCTTTGGATCCTTTTGCCAAAGCCTTGGTTTTGTTTTTTGACATCAGTGCACGTTCAAAGAAGAGTGACGACATTTGTCGGTCAAGCTGTCTCACTGACCAACCACCTCGCAAAGCCTCTCCATGATAAAATACAAGCGCATCTCGTGATTTGGCCCTACGTACCAGCATGACGTAGTGAGACCAGGAAAGCGGAAATTTTTCTGCTAATTCTTTAAGCTCTAAAATCCGAGACAGTGTCTCGGATTTCTGATTGGAAGATTTCCGAGACACTGTCTCGGAAATTACGATATGGGGAGATGCTTGGTAAAAAAGACGCATGTTTTCGAGGTTATCAACAGAAAAGCCTTTTCCAAATTTGGCAGTTAAATCTTCAGAGAGCTTCACAAGCAAGGCTTCGCCATATTCAGCACGTAACTTTCCAGATTGTTCGACTGTCACAATTCTTTTTCCAACTTCCCAGTAGGCAGCGGTCATTATCGTATTGACCGCGCGGGCGGTAGACTTGCGCGCCTGCTCAAGAATTGAGCTTATCTCCATCAAAAGAGCATTGTAGCCCTGGATGACTGGTGCTGATTTTTTTATGACGAGCTTCTTTTTCATA
Organism: Deltaproteobacteria bacterium; assembly: GCA_030688705.1. Classification (GTDB taxonomy): domain Bacteria; phylum UBA10199; class UBA10199; order SPLOWO2-01-44-7; family SPLOWO2-01-44-7; genus JAHFSU01. The sequence continues at coordinate 9,747 of JAUYJH010000017.1, read as the reverse complement.
AGACCTTCATTCCTTAACAAAATCAGCCACTAAAGTCATTTACAAATCTGCCTTGGTGATACGGAAGATACTCAGGAATGCCGCGATATCTGTGCCGCCATTGGATGATGATCCGCTGGCCACAGCCACACTGGCACAGGAGCGCGTTGTGACTCTGCTCCTCGGCCCAGGCTTCGGCCTTGGTCATGAATCGCCCCGATTTTTCGCCTGATTCGTCGGTAAATTCCTTGTAGGTTAAGGGGTTATATTCGCGGATGGTGATTCTGAAGACGGAGTAAATCTCTTTGCAGAAAGGGTTCGCGTAGTGTACAAATGGGGACGCCAAAAAGAAAACCACCTCTGGTGGTTTTTCTTTTTGAGGTTTTTCAGGATGAGAACCGCGCCACCGAAGGTGGCCGGGAAGGTACGCAGCCGTTGAGCAGCGGCTGTGTTGTCTGCAGGCGCTGCGATTACGGATGCGGATACCCGAAGTGCGAGGCAATTTTATTGCCGAGCGTTTACGGAGGGTAAATCCGGTAGGGGACGCAAAAGTAGAAGAATGTGTTCATTAATTATAAAAACTTGAAAAACATTCACAATCAACAAAGGATCAAACAATGGAGCCATTGACACCAAAGCAACAAGTGATGGTGCGTGTCTTTCAAAAACATGTGGACGCAGAGTTGGCTGGGGATATGGCAACAACGATGGACACCATGACGGAAACACCTCATCTGACGAATGTGCCGAATCTGCTCGGCGGTGTCGGCCGCGAGGGTGTGCGGAATTTTTACAAGAATCATCTGGTGGGAAAATTTTTCCCTCCGGATGTTGAAATGATTCCCGTGTCACGGACGGTCGGCACCGATCAAATTGCCGACGAACTGGTCATCAAATTCACGCATACCGCGGCCATTGATTGGATGCTTCCGCAGGTGGCTCCGACCGGAAAAAAAGTCGAAGTGGCCTTTGTCGTCATTGTTAAATTTGAAAATGACAAAATTGCCCACGAACACATTTATTGGGACCAAGCCTGTGTGTTGGTGCAACTCGGTTTGCTCGATCCCAAAGGCTTGCCGGTGATCGGCGGAGAAAGCGCACGTAAAATCTTGAATCCCCATTAAAATGCCACTGAAAAGCACTAACATTTGGGACGATGTTCGAGAAGAAAATGCGGAAGAGGATTCTTCCCATCCGCTTCCATCACCCACCCGACGGGGTTCCTCCTCCCCACCAGAGGATCAGCACGAGTCGTGTTCGGACAACACTCGCTCTCATCATGCCAATCGCCGCGGCATCTCGATGAAGTCGCTGATGAAAAATCGTTAACCTGGGTTTATTTAAAATTGCAGGGAGACGGCCAACAAATCATAACCTGTCTTTGAATAAAGATACTGATGCTTATCCAGGAGCTGCTTGCAATGCCCCAGTTCCGATAGGGTCATGTTCACAATTTCAAGATTAATGATGTAAGGTTTAAACCTTTTAAAATCGAGCTGGCGCAGAATACGGTAATCATAGCCTTCGGCATCCAGCTGAAGAACATGAACATCCTTCACATGGTGCTTCGCCAACAGATCAGGCAGGCTCAAGCAATCGACCGTTTCCTGAATGACGTGGGGCCTGATGCCATCCCATGCCAAGGCATTGCGATCCGGAAAGAAAGAACTGGCCTGCAAGCCCCATCGCGGAAGTTTCTTGTCATGGACGGTTTGAGCCGGGATTCGGTACATGGTGCCGGCGCCGGTGTGTTCCGCGATGGCAATGTTTTCAAAGATCAGCCCTTCACAACCCGCGTAATTCTCTTTAAGTTTTTCAAAATGATCCTTCATCGGTTCCACCAAGATGCCGCGCCAGCCGCGGGATCGGACCAAATCATAAATCGGGTCCTGCGTTTTACCATCCATCGCGCCGATCTGGATGAAGAAAACCTCCTCTTGCATGCTTTGCAGCCGATCGGAAAAAAAATTCAAGTTAAAGGCCGGCATCGGTTTATTGTCCTAAAAAGAAAACTTTCAATTTATTCAAAATAAGATCACGAGTGTGTCTGAAAACTTGAAGCCGTTCTTCGCCGGACCCCATGATGGCAGCCGGATCGGGAATGGGCCAGTGAAGGCGTTGGGCCTTTCCCAAAAAAACAGGACAAACCTCTTCGGCGCAAAGGGTGATGACGACATCGATCTCCTTCGGATCAATTTCGGCAACAGGCTTTGACCGGTGGCACGAAATATCAATATTTATCTCTTTCATAACCTGAATGGCCAACGGATTAACACGGGTCGGCTTGGAGCCGGCACTCAAAAATGCCGCCTGATCTCCAAAAAAATGCCGGGCCAGTCCTTCAGCCATCTGACTCCGGGCGGAATTGGCCACGCAGAGGAATAACACTCTCTTTTTGTTCATGGGGCACCTTCTCATTTTTGAACAATCGTTTTCTGAAATAGAAAGCCACGGTAACCAGCGCGACCATCACGGGCACCTCTACCAAGGGGCCGATCACCGCCGCAAACGCCGCTCCATGGCCCAACCCGAATGTGGCAATGGCCACGGCAATGGCGAGTTCAAAGTTGTTGGAGGCCGCCGTGAACGAAAGGGTCGTCGATTCGCTGTAATTGGCCCCCATTTTTTTGCTCATCAGAAAAGAAAATAGAAACATGATAACGAAATAAAGCAAGAGCGGCACGGCAATGCGAAAAACATCCCCCGGCAATTGCACGATGGTTTCCCCTTTAAGAGAGAACAGCATCACAATGGTAAAAAGCAGGGCAATGAGTGTAAGCGGACTAATGCGAGGGATAAATTGGTTTGCATACCATTCCGGCCCCTTGATTTTCATCAAAACAAAACGGGTCAGCACCCCCCCTAAAAAGGGAATGCCCAGATAAATGAAGACGCTTTTGGCGATCTCCAGCATGGTGACATGGATTTGAACGCTATGAAGTCCCAGCCATGAGGGAAGGACTGTAAGAAAAACGTAGGCATAAATCGAAAAAAATAATACCTGGAAAATTGAATTGAAGGCCACGAGTCCCGCGCAGTATTCGGTGTTTCCTTCCGCCAGATCATTCCAGACAATCACCATGGCAATGCAACGGGCGAGGCCGATCAGGATAAGCCCCGTCATATATTCCGGTTTGTCTGACAAAAATAAGACGGCCAGCGCGAACATGAGAATCGGCCCGATGACCCAGTTTTGTATCAAGGAGAGAACAAGTATCCGGTAATTTTTAAAAACACGGCCCAACTCCTCGTATTTAACCTTGGCAAAGGGGGGGTACATCATGACAATCAAACCGATGGCAATGGGCAAAGAGGTGTTGCCGTATTGCAGATAGTTCAGGATATCCGCGAAACCCGGATAAAGATATCCCAGCCCGACGCCCGCGCCCATCGAGAGAAAAATCCACAAAGTCAGAAAACGATCGAGAAATTGGAGCTTCTTCATCAAGTTTCCTTATAAATTTTTGATCAGTCGTTTGAACTGCCGAATCCTATCCGGATTGAGACAATAACAAGTTGCCGGTCCGGCAATCGTTCCGCGAATCCATCCGGCATCCTTAAGAACTTTAAGATGTTGTGAAACAGTAGCTTGGGCAATCGGCAATGCATCTACAATCTCACCGCAGATGCAGTTTTTATGTGATTTGAGAATTTCAATGATGCGAATTCTGACCGGATGAGAAATGGCCTTTGCAAGAGCCGCCAGGTTTTCTTTGGCATTCTTTCTTCTCATCCGCGATTTTGCAGGCATCTTGGGACAACACAAATTTCGTTTCCTTTTCAGCATGCTTTTATCTTTATCGTAATATTACGATAAGCGCAAGAATTTGTTTTATACTGTTACTCCTTGACGCACCGGTCAAAAATCCGCTAGGAAGGGGGCGCAAAAATTTTTAACCGAAAAAGCTGAAAAGCAAGTCGTAAGCAATATGGAGATTGATCTTCATGGCATGAATTTGGAAGAGGCGGAAGCGGAAGTGATGCGGTTTGTCGATCAGTTGCATTATCGTGGAGAAGCCACCGGACGGATTATCCATGGTTTTGGCGTGATTGCAGAAAATTTGCCGAAATGGCTGCAAAACTATCCTCACGTAAAAAGTTTTGAACAGGTTTGGTCGAATCCCGGGGCTACGTGGGTCTATTTGAATGAAGCAAGTGAATAACGAAAAACCGATCCAATGATGACCTATCTCATCATCGCCTTGGCGGCGATGTCGGCTTCGGCCTTGACTCTTTTCTCCGGCTTTGGGTTGGGGACGTTGCTGTTGCCGGTATTCGCCCTTTTTGTTCCGGTAGAGATGGCCGTGGCCGCCACGGCCATCGTGCACGGAGCCAACAATGTCTTAAAGATTGTATTGCTGGGAAAATACGCCGACTGGAAAATCGTTTTTCGCTTTGGCCTTCCCGCCATGGTTGCCGCGTTCATCGGGGCCGCTTTTTTGGGGATGTTCGCCGCTCTTCCGCCGCTGTTGGAATATAGTCTCTTGGGGAAGGCAGAGCAGATTACCCCGGTGAAACTGCTTCTGGGAATATTGATTCTCGGCTTCGCTTTTTTTGAGTTATTGCCCCGTTTTCAGCATCTCAAATTTAAGCCGCGGTATCTTCCTTTGGGAGGCTTGTTATCCGGTTTTTTTGGCGGTCTCTCCGGCCATCAGGGGGCGCTTCGTTCCGCGTTTCTTGCGAAAACGGATATGACGGCGCCGGCTTTTGTCGGAACAAACGCCGTGATTGGCCTGTTGGTGGATGCCAGCCGTCTTCTTGTTTATGGCGCGGTCCTCTTTTCGGCCAAAACTCATTTCATCGCGGGGAAACAAGAGGTCCTTCTGATACTCACGGGAATTGTTGCCGCCTTTTCCGGCGTCGTTTTGGGCAAGCGTTATCTGCACAAAATGACGATGCGGGTGATTCAATACATCACCGGCGTTCTTTTACTCCTCATCGGCACCTTGCTTTCTTTGGGTCTGGTTTAGCCGTTATCTGTCACGTAAAGAAACTTTGACATTTTTAAAGCGGGGTTTAACATTTCAGTTAAAGGAGGATTTTATGCAAGTCAAAGAAATCATCAAAAGAAAACTGGAGTATATCTCTCCGGACACGCCGCTCGATGAAGCCGCCCGCCTCATGAAATCAAAAAATGTCGGGGCGCTTCCTGTCTTTGAAAAAGACAAAGAGGTCGGCTTTATTACCGATCGTGACATTGCCATCCGCGCCGTGGCGCAGGACAAAGATCCGCGCACGACAATGGCAAGAGAGGTCATGACGCAACATTGCGTCAACTGTCCGGAAGATTTTACTCTCGAAAAGGCGGCCCAGTTGATGGGAGAAAAAAATGTGAGACGGCTGATCGTGGTCGATAAAGCCAACAAGCCGGTAGGGCTTATCTCCCTTGGCGATTTGGCGGCCAATCTGCCCCGGAGCAGTTCGTTTCAGGGAACGGTTCGCAAGCTGAAACAGGCGGAGAAGAGCACCGTTGCCTAGACCCGCAGTGTTTCACGCAACGATTCGAGAAAAGCCGCTATCCACTGCAGGGGAGTGGTGTCATCCGGAGTGTGAAGCGAGAGGGTGATTTCTTGCGTTATTGAGAAGTTGTGATGTCTGAGTTGGAGCTCCGTCCACGGTCTTTCTTCCTCTGTCAGAGGCGTCCATGTTGCAGAGTCGGTATGGGGTGATGTTTCAATGGTACCGATATCCCTTCCGATCGACCGCAATAAAAGAGACATCGGTGCATCGGCCGCGATCAGTTTTTGCCACGCGCTCCGAAGAGCCCCTTGGTTTTTTTGCAAAGAGGCTCGCAACGCCAGCTCCCCTTTCGGGGCCTCCCAAAAAATGGCGGTCTTTATCCTGCCGGGAGTCATAAAATAGAGAGCGGTTTTTTTGTGGCACTTTGTTTGCAAGTTCAGTTGGAATTCAATATGCCGAAGCCAAGCAGGAAGTCTCTTTAAGTTTCCGTGAAGCGCTGGAAACTCCGGTCCCGTTTCTGGAAGCGGCCTGGCAGGGGTGGCGATGGCGGTTGTAGCCTTGAGGACCGTTGTTGAGGTTGCGACAAGTGTTCCGCTACCCTGCAAAGAACCGGCGAATGATGATGATGATAATGATATAGGTGCAATAGGGCCCATAGAAGGGGGGGCCGCTAACAGACTTCCCCATCATTGACAAGCATTTTTTGAAAGCCGTCAATCTCTCCTTGTCTAAAAGGGGATTTATGGATAGTTTGCGGCAACAAAAGGGACGAAGACGAATATGAAACGCCGGTTGCTGTTGCTCTTTCTCGTGGGCGCCATTATTGGCAGTGTTTTGGACAGTTTTCATATTCAAGGCGGTGCCGCTTATTATGCCAAACCGATGGCGCTGGGGATATCTTGGTGGACCCCTCTCATCATGGGTTTGGCGACGGTTGTTATCGGGTTTACCCATTTTAAAATACATCCGGTCATCTCGCGCCTAAAATGGGGGGCGCCGGTCAGCATCATCTGCTTTTTTGTCTCTTATTGGGCCAGTGCTTTTTTGCCGGCCACCAATTTTGAAAAAACCTTTCTTATTTCTGGTCTCTATTTTTTGGGCTGGGGTCTGTTTGATAAAACTTGGGCCAGCCTTGTTCTCGCATTTTTAACCGCGATCATTGGCAGCGGAATAGAAGGGGTTTTGGGGTATGTTGAATTTTTCATTTATACAAAACCTGATTATCTCTATGTTCCACTCTGGCTCTTGCCGTTATATGCCAATGCTTCTGCCGCTTGCGGCAACTTAGGGCGATTGCTTTTGCAAAAAAATGACGGATAATATAAAAATAAGAATGATTTGTTGTAAAGGTTTGGGATTTTTGCTAATTTTTGTTTGTTATCGTTAACCCCCTCAAGGAGGTAAGTCATGGGGAAGAGGCTTTATGTAGGGAACCTTCCGTATACCATAACGGACGAGGAACTCTCAGAGTTGTTCAGCCAGACCGGCACGGTCGAGTCGGCGAAAGTGATCACCGACAAGTATTCAGGCCGCAGCAAAGGTTTCGGCTTTGTAGAAATGGCCACCGACGAGGAGGCTCAAGCCGGCATCCAGAAATGGAACGGACAGGATTATGGAGGGCGCAAGCTGAATGTAAATGAAGCCCGTCCCCAAGAAGACAGGCCTCGTGGCGGCGGCGGCGGTGGTGGTGGCGGCGGAAGAAGGTCTTTCGGCTCACCCCGAAGATAAATCAATTAAAAGGCGCGTGTTTATGGCCTCTTAAAGAAGGGGAACGTGTATTCAAAAAGCTTTCCCCTTGACAAAAAACCACTTTTTTTGACAATAACGCACCAAAAGGAGGCAGTTATGTCAGACGATATCTTGGTTGTGCAGTCAAAGGTCAAAGAATTCATCAAAGGCAAGGGGTGCCAGACTTCGGCCACCGCGATTGATGCCTTGAGCAATAAAGTGAAGGAACTGCTCAATGAGGCCGTTGAAAGGGCAAAATCGAATAACCGCGCCACGGTAAAAGACAGAGATATTTAACGTCATTCCGGCGAAAGCCGGAATCCAGACTGGACCCCGGCTTTCGCCGGGGTGACAAAGCAAAAAACCCCGTTCGCCCCAGAGGCCAACGGGGTTTTTATTTCAAAATTCTTCAGAATCTTCGGGGGCAATCTCTTCGACATCGTAAATGTCGGTTGGCACCGCTTCGACAGGTTCTTCCAAAACAGGCTCTTCCAGAACAGGCTTGGGCTCTTCTTCGAGTTTTTTATGACCCCTATCCTTTTTATATCCCATGATTGCGGCGATTCGAGAGGCTTTAGCCCGAATGTAGCGGCTGTTTCTCCGTTTCTCGTAAAATTTGGGATTGGGTAAGATGGCCGCGAGCCAGGCCGACTGATCCCCGCTCAAACGGGAGGCGCTTGTGTTGAAATAATGCAGGGCGGCCGCTTCAGCACCATAAACACCTTCGCCCCATTCGATGACATTCAGATAAATTTCCAGGATACGCTGTTTGCTCAAATTTTGTTCCAACTGCATGGTGATCAATGTTTCCCTGATTTTTCTCAAAGGATTTCTGGAAGGGCTCAAATAGAGGTTTTTTGCCAGCTGCTGGGTGATGGTGGAACCCCCCCGGACTATTTTTTTCTTTTTCATGTTTTTGCGAAAAGCATCGCGCAGGGCCCGCCAATCAAAACCACTATGGAGAAAAAACGAGCCGTCTTCGGCCACCACGACGGCCTCTTTAAGCGCCGGGGCAATTTGCGAATAGGGCACCCACGCATATTGAAGAGGTTTCTCACCCTTGTAGCGTTCCATAAACGCCGTGGTTTTTGGATTTTGAATTTTCAGCGCCGCCGCGTTGGGGAGTGTCAGCTGGGCATACAGGACAAAGAGCCAAAAAAGGCCGAAAGTGATGATTGCCGAGAAAAAAATCTTTTTTCGAAGTGTTGCCATTTGGTCAGGGCTTGTGCTAGCCAGTCTCCCCTATGTCTATCAAATCTGACCGGTGGATTCAACAAATGGCGTCTGACAAAAAGATGATCGAGCCTTTTGAATCATCACAGATTCGCACGGGGGTCTCTTTTGGGCTTTCCTCGTATGGTTATGATTTTCGCCTCGGCTCCGAATTTAAGATTCCCAAAATAAAGCCGGGGGCCCTTGTTGATCCTAAAAATGCCTCTCTTCTGGAATGGGAAGTTGTTACCGGCGTCCATTACGACATCCCTCCCCATAGTTATATTTTGGGAAGAACGCTCGAATATTTTCGGATCCCCAGAAATATTTTAACCATTTGCTACGGCAAATCGACCTACGCGCGGTGCGGGGTTTTGGTGAACGTAACTCCGTTTGAACCGGAATGGGAAGGTTTTGCGACACTCTCCATCGCCAATCTTTCGGGGACTACCGCACGGGTTTACGCCAATGAAGGGATCGGCCAGCTGATTTTTTTGGAATCAGATGAACCGTGCGACATCTCTTATCTGGACAAGCAGGGGAAATATCAGGCACAAAAGGAAATCACCGGCGCAAAAATATGAGCTATTATATCGACAGAAAAGAACGGATGACTGTTTGGGAAAGACTGTATCTGCCGGAAATTTTCCGTGGGATGGGGATCACCGCCGGCCATTTACTGCACAATCTTTTTCATATCGATGACCGGATGACGATTGAATATCCCGACAAGAAAAAAACACTGCCGCCAGGGTATCGCGCCGAGCACCGCCTGATGCTGCGCGAAGACGGGCAGATTCGCTGTACGGCCTGTCTGCTCTGCCAGACTATCTGCCCGGCCAATTGCATTGAGATTCTTGCCGAAGAAAGCGAAGACAAAACGATAGAAAAACGCCCCAAACTGTTTACGATCAATGAACTTCGCTGTGTTTTTTGCGGGCTTTGCGTGGAGGCCTGTCCTTGCGACGCTATTCGAATGGACACGGGAAAATACGAAAATGCAAGCTACAATAGAAAAGACCTGATCTACGACATCAAAAAACTGGTAAGCAACCATCCCGCCAACGCCAGCAAAATTTCAGCGGGGATTTACTAAACCCAAAATTATTTTTTGCAGATGGGGCGGTTTTTCCATTCGCCGGCGCATTTGTCGGGCTCTCCTTTGACAACCGGTGCCGCTGAAACAGGTGCGGTTTTGGGTTCCTCGAATTTTTTGAATTGGACATTATGATAGCCGCCGATGGTTTTGGCCAGAGCCTTTGCGGCTCTTTCCAAATCAGCTTCCGTTGGGGCCGTCACTTCCCTTTGAATGGTTGCGTTGTAACAGATACTTCCGTTTTCACAGTGTCTGCCGCTATAGACTGCCGT
>JAUYJH010000155.1 GCA_030688705.1 Deltaproteobacteria bacterium | reverse complement strand
CCGATTCCAAAAAAGGCATAAGCCAGCGCCCCCAGAACAAATGCCCATGTTATGGAGGGAACAAATACGATCCATGCCATCAAAAAGAAAAAAATGGCGCGAAAACAAAAACTTAAAATCACCGTCTTTTTGCGCCCCATAAAATCAGCCAATGCTCCCGTGGGGATATTTGATAGAACCATGACAATATTGCCGACCATAAAAACAACTGCTGTCAAATGAAGGGCGTTGGGGTTGATATCTCCTCCAAACGCCTCATAGAAGAAAACACCGTATATAAATAGATAGAGCCCCAGATTGAAACCGATGGTCATTTGGATGACACGGGCTACGAGCCAAATATCCCGGATATCCGGATGAATGCGGGGCTTTTTATCGGCCGGTGTTTGGCTCATGGCGCCTCTCTTGCGTTGGCAAAAGAATCCAAAATTTCGGTCAGTTTTTTCAGGTCAATCGGTTTTCGCAAATGAACCCATTTTTCGGATTCGGCGGCGAATTTTTTATGGATGACTTCGGTGCTGAAAGCGCTGGTGACGATGACGGGAATGTTCAGGGAATTTTTAACCAGATAATCCAAAACAACATCTCCGTTGCCCCCTTCCATGTGCATATCCAACAAAATGGCATCCGGATTTTTTTGTTGGATGGCGTCGATCCCCTCCGTGGCGGAAGAGGCCAAACCAACGGAATGGCGCCTTTCCAAAAAGATCTGCAAACCGGCGCGAATGGCTGCTTCGTCATCGATGACCAAAATGCGCATGCGCTTGTGTTTACTGGATTTTCTGCTTTTGGCAAGCGTTTTTTAGAGGTGCCCATAATCATATTCACCACCCTTTTTATTTACTGTTGGGGTTGGGGGATCGGGGCATGCTGGCTTGCATCGTATCGAGCCTCCATGCCCTTGTACTGATCTATGGCAGCGTCAATCCTATTCAAATCAGCTTGCATCTTATTTCTAGATTGTTCCTTTTCGCCGCGCGCCTCTAAAACTTTGTCCCAGCCTTTTTCCATCGCCTTCACCAGATCAGGCTTCTGTTTGTCCAATTGCATGTTTTTTTCGATCATGTCGTACCATTCCTTGGATCCCACCTCGGCATTTCTTTGGCGCGCTTCCGTGGTCCATTTTTCCCGATCCCAGTCAGACATATCGCCAACGGCCTTGTCGTAAACATCATTCGCCGCCCTCTCTTCTTTCAACTCTTCGAGAAACTGATTGCGTGATTTATCGAATTGTTCCCGTGCATGCTCCAAACCTGAATTTTTCTCCCACGTGGCCCTGCGCACCTTTTCGTTTATGTCTGCATTCTCCCTGGCTTTTATCTGAACCATCCGCTGCCACATTTGCAGATATTTGGCGGCAATGTCATTTCCATAAATCAGGCCAAAATTGGTCACTTTAGGAAGGCCGACACCGACCAGATTGGGATCGGTGGCACTCCCCCCTTTACCGCCACCGGGAGGATTTAAGGTTAGTCCCATTTGGTCTTTGACGTTCGCGGGCTCACCGCCAGAAGGTCCGGAAGGAGGCGGTGTCGATGGGCTTGAAGAAGGAGCAGAAGGACTTTCTGCAGGCGGAGGAACGGAAGGACCGTGATTTTCGCCGCAATTCGCAAACAGATTAGACTGCCAGGAGAGAAAAACTGATAAAAAAAGCGCTGTCGTATAATGAGATATTTTTATCATTTGTATTAAGCAGAATTGTACCGCAATTGACCTAAGGCTCGAAATACTTTTTATCGGCCGAGGGAATTTACAACCCACTCACCATACATGGGGATTGCGGTTGGAATGTCATTGAACGGAAAGTCCGGGGTTACAGTAAGTGTAGATGTTTTGGCCCCCACGGTCGTGGGATTGAAGGTGCAATTAACAGTACAAGTGGCTCCGGCACTCAAATTCGCCAACGGTGTTCCCTCTGCAGGAGGCGTGAAGGTAATGGCCATCTGATCTTTGACGGTGGCAGGCTCTGTAGAGGTTGCACTCCCCGAAGAGCTATCGGCTACACATAAACTTTCATTGGCAACACAATCGGCACCTGCCGGACATGTTTTACCTGCCGGACAAGCCCACAAATCTGAAACCGCCGTAACGGCCACCCCCATCACAAAAATCAAACTAAATAATTTCATAAATGAACCCCTTAATCCCATTTCGTCACTCCGGCGAAAGCCGGAGTCCAGTCATATCATAAATACTGGATCCCGACTTTCGTCGGGATGACAGTTTAAAAATTTCCTGAAAATCCGAGAGTCCCCTGATAAGCGCGATAATTATAAACGGCTATGTTGGAACCATTCCGCGTATACCCTCCCCGAAGATAAGCACCAAATTTTTCTCCGAGAGGCCGATTGAAAGTAAGCCAAACATTTGAAATATTGTCACTGCGCCGAGTATTGGCGGTCAAACTATTCACATTATCGTAGCCATTCCAAGCCTGTGAAAAATAAAGTTCTGCGGCAACCTTCCAAAATAGCGGGTGGTTTACGGCAAAAATCAAATTATTCCCTTGATAGACGAAATCAGATCCATAGGAACGGTTCCAAATATGTGAATAATTGAGCCGAAAGCGCCAATCGGTATCCGAAATGGAAATATAGTTGTTCATTAAAGCCGTATGAACAGTTCCGCTCCGGTTTTGTGCAAAATTCGACGGGAAAAAATAGGTTCCAAAATTAAAAAGATAACCGATCTCCGTCGCAAACCAATCGGCCAGACGCCAACCAAAAACCGGTTGAAACCCGATCTGATTTCTGAATTTGGCCGTCTGTACCACAGAAAAATCGTTGGAAAATGTGATCCCCAAAACTTTCTTAGGATCAAAAGCGTGACGGTATTGAAGCGTTGTATAATTATCAAAAAGATTAAGGCCGCTGTTGACCTCATAAATGTTTGCCAATGCCCGATCGCCCAATGTCACCTGGCTGGAATCGGATATATCGAAGCGATAGCTTCCGCCGGCCGTCAAACCGGCCAAGCCTGATTCTTGTCGTGAAATATTGGCAGGCCGTGTTACCCCGTTTCCCAAATTTAAGGCATTGGTATTATAAGTCCCCTCAACCTGGCCATAGACATTCCAGTTCTTGGGCCCTTCTTCGGCTTTTTGCTCTTGCGCCTCCATTTTTGAGAGATAAAAATCGGCATCTTTTTTTCTAGCCGGATTGTCTTTGCGGGATTTTTTGAAATAACTCTCGGCTTTTTGGTTATCACCCATTCCGTATTGGGAGAGCCCCATTTCGAAATTCCAGTCAGAATGGGTGCCGTATTGACTGGCCGCATCGAGTTTTTGAGCGGCCTCTGAAAAACGCCCCAACCTGTTTAAAGTGACACCCTGAAAAAAGAGGGCCTCGCCGTCGATGGAATCAACCTTGGAAGCGGCTTCAAAATTTTTCAGGGCCGGTTCAAACTGGTTTTGCGCCAGTTGTTTATAACCTTTTTGGACCAGTTTTTTGGAAGCATCGGAAGCGGCGGCACCGGTTGCGAACAGAAGAAAGAGTGAAAAGAAAACAATTATTTTTTTCACGGGCCGTAAAATACGCTTCGGCCAGAAAGTTGTCAAACCGATAATATCCTCCTATGACGGCACGATTTAACATAACGAATCTTATCCGCATTGTGATACGGCGGGTCCTGTCCCCACGGCTCTTTCCCCTCCTCACCCGTGAAACCCTTTGAGGAAATAATCATGAGCCATCGTCACCTACGGTGTCCACTGGGTGCAGCCGGATGAAGTCATTCGCGTTCACGGGATTTCAGGGTTCGCTCGGGGAAAGCAGCCTCGGGCCACCCGCCGTATCACAGAGCATATTGT
>JAUYJH010000154.1 GCA_030688705.1 Deltaproteobacteria bacterium | reverse complement strand
AGGAAAGAGGGGTACTTCCCATGAGGGAAAGAGAGGACGTTTTTCACTTTTTTCATTCCGTGGCGGCAATGCTCAACAAAAATCCGCCGATGCAAAAAATCGCGGAAAAAATTCGAGCGCGTCTGCTGGTGGTGGCTTTGGCTTTGAAGGCCGATGATTTTGTAAAGGTTTTAAGAAAGGAACTGAAGGAGGATCTCTCTGCCGAAGCACGGGAGGCCGCTAGGGATCAATGGATGGGCATGCTTCTGTTTATTAAAAAGATGCCGGCATCTCCGGAGGTCGCTCAACATTTGTCTTCTTTTCTGCCGCAATTTGCTCCCCTTTTCCTTCCGGAAACGGGCCGGCATGCCGTAGCTTTGGGATATTTGGAGGTTTGCCGCGTCCATTTGTTGTTGGGAGAGGAGGCAAAGGGAAAATCGGCTTTTGACGAGGCTGTACGGCTAAGCGGAGCTATTCTGAAAAAAGAAGGTTATTGGGAAAGAATCGTTCAGGAGCTTTTCGAACCGATCATTCAATCTCCAAAAGCCGATGAACGGGAACTGGATCATGCTTCGGCCGCTTTGTCTCTGGCAGACGGTTATCGCGCAGTGTTGCCCCCGGAGGTTGCGGAGCTTCTGCCGCAGGCCTGGAGTTTTTTGCGGGAAAAATATGCCGCTTCTATTGTTCTGGAGAGGAAAGAGTGGATTCAGGAACGGCGCTCAAATTTTCCCACGATGCATAACGCCAACCGAAAGGCCCCTTCTCCAAAGTGACTCTGACTTTAAAAACTTCGGAGCCGCTTAAAGTCACAAAAGCGATAACGGAGACCAGTTTTTTGTGGATTTCATTGATCTGGAGAATTTCGACATTGGCCACTTTTTTTCCGCCGAAAGGACTTTGTTTATATTCTCTGCCGTATTGATTGAAATGTTTGCGGATCAGGCTCGTAGACCGGCTGGAAGAGGGGAGCCGCCCGCCGCAGGCGGACAGGGCTGTCAGACAAACACACAAAAAAAAGGCAACCGCCCTTGATTTTTTATTTTTGATCTCTGATTTTTTCACGCTAGTGGGTCTCTAGCACGATCGCGGGAGGCTCGCCAGGGATTTTTAGGAGGTGCCCCTTTTCAATCCGGTTGGAAAGAAGCCCGTTACTTTCTTTTAAGAGATCCAGAGAGATTTGATAACGCTGGGCGATCAACTTCAGCGATTCTCCCTTGCCGACCCTGTGCCAGCGGGAATCCGAATCGTGGTTATGCGCCTGATCTAAGGCCGCCAGAAAAACCATTTTTTGCCGGTGTGGAACGCGAAGCGTGTAACCCTTCGGGATAAAAACATGAGGTTCGAAGTTCTTTTCATAATAGGCGGGGTTCAAATCGCGCAGCACGCCGACATCGGTTCCGGTGGCGCGGCTCAATTCCTGAAAAGAGGCGTGGTAGGGGAGAATGATTTCATCGAACGGAAGCGGTTCATCGAAAACAAGTTCCCCGAAATAGTCCTTATGATGGACGGCGACCTCGAGGGCCGCCATAAATTCCGGGAAAAAATTTCTGGAGGCAAATTGATAACCCGGATCATTGAAGTTTTCGATAATTACGCTGATGTCGTGGGTGCCAAGGCGGTCTCTGGCTTTAACCATCCTCAAGATGCCGGTGTTGTAGCCGTTGATGGCCAGGGGCCAGGTCCCCGCGATCTCATGGTTTTTGAGCAAAAATCGCGCCGCCGCCTGCGCGGCGATCAGCGGATCGAGCCGCTCGTCCACGGTGGCGTTGATCGTCATGTAGAGTTTGGCCGTCGCGGGCATGAACTGCCACGGCCCGGCGGCTCCCACTTTGGAAAAGGCCTTCAGGTTGAACATCGACTCCACAAAAACAAGATTGGTGATCTCTTTTGGGACTCCATTGCGGATGAAAATTTCCTCCATCATCGGCATGTAACGGCCGGCGCGGACCAGGCCGGCCGCGAAGCGGTCTTTTTGTCCCCACTGCGCGCGAATGCGGCCGGCCGCTTTGGCGAATTTCTCCGGACCCGGAATATTCTTGAAAAAACCGAAGACCCATTCTTCCCCGGCGGTTTCCGGAACATGCCCCGATTGAAACCGAAGCAACATCGCCCGCAATTCCTCTTTTTTGTCGGCTTCCACCGCGGCGCGAATGGCCCGTCTTTGAGCGTCGCTCAAAGAAAAATCCGCGTCCAGGTCTGAAAAATCCAAAATGCCGTAGACAAGGCTCATGTCCCGGTTGTCATGCAAGATAGTTTGGTTCAGCTCGTAGCGGGCATAAACATTGCGCCAAAAATCAACCGCCGGTTCCATTTTTTTGGAGACGGAAAGACCGTGCCCGTAATTTTTTTGGATCATCTCCGTGAGGGGATTGAAGGGTCTTAGCGGATAATAACGCGGAACAGAGTCCGCGCGGGGAGGCGGTTTTACAGTTTTAGGTTTCGCGCTCAATTTTGCTTTCGGTTTGGAATAAAGGTAGCGTTGCTTGCCCCCGGCGATTTCGGTGAAATTTTCAAAAGGGGCGGTGGTCATCCCCTCGCCGGAGGGAATCTGGTCGATGATTTCTGAAAGAGAGGGAGTTTTCGCGAAGGATTCTGTCGACAGGGCTGCAAAAAGGATCAAAGAAAAAAACAAAATGGAGCGTTCTTTTTTCATGGTCCCGATTTTTCCCCCGAGGCCCACCTTAATACCAGCGAGTCTTGCAGACGGTGCGCTTGGGCCCCTCCCCCTCTAAAATCGTTCAACAAAATCGCGAAAAAAACCCTCTTTCCGTCGTTTCTGGGAACCACCCCCGCCAAGGTGCTGATGGCGTTCAAACTGCCCGTTTTGCCTCTTAAAACCCCTTTTAGTTCCCTGAAGGTCCGCCTTTTTTTCATTGTACCATCGACATCGGCCACGCTCAAGGAAGAGATAAACGCCTCGTTGATTTTGGGGGCTTGCGCGCCCGCCATCAGGATTTTTACAAGGTTTTTCGCGGAAATCCTGTTTTGATAAGAAAGACCGGACCCGTTTTCCAGATAAATTTGGGTCGTGTCGATGCCGATTTGCGCGAGGCAATTTTTGAAAAGATCGATCCCTTTGGCGGTGGTTCCCGGGGCCCCGAATTTTTTGGCTCCCAGATATTTTGTCAACTGTTCGGCGATGAAATTGTTGCTGAACTTGTTCATGTCGTCAACAATGGCGCTCAAGGGTTTCGAGTCCCAAGTCATTAGCAGACGATTGCCACGGACCGGGCCTTCGGCCGCTTCTCCGGCAACGATGATTCCGTTTTCTTCCAAAATGGCCTTCAGGGTGTGGGCAAAAAATTCAGGGGGATTGCGGACGCTTTTATAAAAATGCATCGGAGAGGTCCTGCGCGGCACTTGTCCATACACGGTCAGGACTTCCGTATCGCCGGCCGGTTTTCCGGCAATGCGGACCCGGGCTCTCTTGGAAGAGATTCGGAGATGATTTTTGATTTTAAAATAGGAAATATTGGGAGAAAGATAGACGATAGGGCCTTTCTTTGTTCCTTCCACAAAGATTTCCGCGGCGTTGTGATTCAAAGAGGCCGCCGAAGTCTTGGCGTTATAGGGGCGTTCATTGTCCTCTTTTCTTCCCGGATAATCGGCGTTGTCAAAAAACGAGGCATCCACAATCACGTTGCCCGCGATTTTCTTGAGTCCATGGGCCTTTAAAATGCCGACAATCGTTTCAAGGTTTTCATTGACCAAAGAGGGATCGCCGCCGCCCCGGACCCAAAGATTGTGAAGGGTGCCGTCGGTGATGGGGGTGTCTGTGAAAAAATCGGTTTTAAAGCGATAGTCGGGGCCCAGCGTTTTCAGGGAGCAGTAGGCGGTAACCAGTTTTACGTTCGATGCGGGGTTTAAGGAGAGGTTTTCATTGTGACGGCCCACCACCTCGCCGGTTTCGGCGACGATGGCGTAGTAAGAAGACCGAGGACCGAAGACCGAAGACTGAAGGCGTTTTTTCGCATGGACGGACGAAATTAGGGTGAAAAAAACCAGAACAACTGTTAGTGTGCGCCGTATCACTCATCGCTTTATGCAGAAATTTTTTTCAAAGTTCAAGCCGGATTCCCAAAAATCGCCCGCGGTCTGGGTTTTTTCCACTTATTTCGCGGAAGGCTTCCCCTACATGATGACCAAAGTCCTCTCGTTTGTTTTTTTCACCGATGCGGGAGTGCGCGAAGCCTGGCTCGGGCTTTTGAATTTTTTGGGCATTCCATGGAACATCAAGTTTCTCTGGTCGCCGCTGGTCGATCTTTTCGGCACCAAGAAAGGCTGGATGCTGAAGGTTCAGCTTCTTCTCTCTCTTTTGATGGGCGTTTTAGCTGTTTGTGCCGGCCTGTATCACCGCGGGGAGGAAAACGGCTACTTGGGGCTGATCGCCTTTATTTTTGTCGTCATGGCTTTTCTCGGCGCCACCAACGACATCACCATAGACGGCTATTACATGGAGGGGATTACCGACAAACGGGAACAGGCGGCTTATTCCGGTTTGCGACAAATGGCCTATCGAGTGGCGGTGGTTTACGCGCGGGTGGTGCTGGTGGGGGTGGCGGGGCTTGCCAACTGGTTTTGGGGGTTTGGCGTCGGGGCCCTGACGATGGCCCTTGTTTGGATTGTCCATAAATTCTATCTTGCCGATTTCCGATCGCCCAAAGTGCATGAGGGGATGGCCTTGGGGTTCAAAGAGGCGTTTCGTTCCTACTTGAGTCAGGAAAAAATCTTTTTGGTTCTCTGTTTTGTCGCCACCTATAAACTGGGAGATGAAATCCTGTTTGCGATGAACACCCCTTTTTTGATGCGGGAACTCCTGGTCACTAAAACGCAGTTGGCATGGCTTTCCGGTGTGGTGGGCGCGGCGTCCACCGTGGCAGGGGCTTTGTTTTCCGCCTGGTGGATTAAAAAATGGGGTTTGAAAAAAACGATCTGGCCTTTGACCCTGTTGATGAATGTCAATATCTGGGCCTATGTGGGGTTGGCTTACTACAAGCCTCTGGCGACAACCCCGATCGGAATAGCGACCATCGCGGTGGTTCACGGTTACGAACAGTGGGCGGCGGGTCTTGGGGGGACTGTTTTGATGGTTTATCTGATGCGTCTTTGCAAGGTGGAATTCAAGGCGGCTCACTACGCCATCGGTTCGGCCATCATGTCTTTGGGGTCCACGTTTGTCGGCGGCTTCGGCGGTTTTTTTGTCGAGGCCTTCGGCTACACGCAGCTTTTTATCCTCGGTTTTTTGGCTTCCATCCCCTCTATGCTACTGCTCTTTTGGCTTCCGTTGCATGAAAAAGATTGATAGGAGGCACGCCCATGTTGACATCAGAGATGCAGAAAAATTTGGGGCAGTTTTTTGTGATCGGATTCGAGGGGATCCGGCCTTCCGAAGAGACCGAATGGCTCATCAAAAAAAGAAATATCGGGGGGGCGATTTTTTTTAAAGGTAATTGCCCCTCGATGGAAGAGACCTCTGATCTGATCGCTTATCTCAAGGGGTTGCATCCCGCTTCGATGCTTTGCGTCTCCATCGATCATGAAGGGGGGCGCGTCAATCGTCTTCCGGCTCCCTTCACCCATTTTCCTCCGATGGAAAAAATCGGCCGACTTTACAAAAAACTTCCTTCCAGCAAAATAGCCTTTGAGGTGGGGGTGGCCATGGGCCGTGAACTTGCCGCTGTCGGTATCCACTGGAATTTTGCCCCTGTTTTGGATGTTCACACCAACCCTTTTAATCCGGTAATCGGCGACAGGGCCTTCAGCAACGAACCGGAAGTTGTCTCGCTGGCCGCCTGCCAGTTTATTCAGGGTATGCAAGAGGCCGGGGTTGCCGCCTGCGGCAAACATTTCCCGGGACACGGCGATACCAACGAAGATTCTCATGAAGTGCTTCCGAGATTACCTCATAACATGAAACGTTTGGAAGCGGTCGAGTTGGTCCCTTTTGAAGCGGCCATTCAGCAAAACGTCGCCGCCATCATGACGGCGCATGTGGTGTACAACGGTCAGGATCAAGGATTGCCGGCAACGTTTTCGGTGAAACTCTTGCGTGATTTGTTGCGTGATCAGCTTCGGTTTGAGGGGCTGATTGTTTCGGACGATCTCTCGATGGGGGCCATTTCAAAAATGTCTTCTCTGGATGAAGCGTGCATCCGGGCTTTTAACGCCGGGTGTGATGTTTTGATTATCGGCAAAGATCCGGCACAGCAGGCGGCGGCTCTCGACACTTTTGCAAGGGCTGTTGAAGAGGGGATGATTCCGGCAGAAAGGGTCGAGCAGTCTCTTGCGAGGATCACCCATTTTAAAAACAGATTTTGCCGAATGGGTGGGGAGCAAAAACCTCCATTATCGATTATCGGTTGTAAGGCTCATAAAGAATTGCTAAATAAAATCAATCAGTTGGCTTAATTAACTTTTTTCCAAACTCTCCTCAAGTGGCAACCTTTTTGCATTGTATTCCTTGGAACCCCGAATGGGTTCCGCATGCTGATGATGTAACTGTTTGTATATATTTATGTTTTTTATAATTACGCTTCACGAAAAGGAGTCTTAAGACCCCATGGCGATTGATAGATATACAGTGACCAAAATTGAATCCGGGACAGCCGGGGCGGCGAAGGAGCATCGGGACAATGCACAATTACGCGAAGAAACCGGGAAATCGGACAAAAAAAATACGCTGACGAAGGCTTTTGAGAATTATAAAAAAGCGGGACCAAGGACTCTAGACCATGGACAAAGGACCAGGGACCAAGGACTGAAGACAGAAGACAGAGGACCAAGGACAGAAGACCGAGGACAGAGAACGGAAGTCAGAGAGCGGAAGTCTCCCCCTCCCTTGTGGGGTGGGGGGTGGGGGGTGGGTGAGTCGGCAGCGTCAAAAACAGGAACACGAAATGCGCCGCGTATCGATGCACGAACCACGAACCATGAACCACGCTCTACGAGCCACGAACCACGTTCCACGAATCCGCAAGCATCTACATTTGTGAAAAATGCGCAAACCGCGGCGCCGGCTTTGAATAATCTCCTTTTGAAAACGCCGCATCCCAAAGCGCCGCCAACCGTTGCGGAACAAAAAGAGACCAAGGACCATGGACTAAGGACCATGGACCCACCGCCACCGCAACATGTCGATTCACAAAAAGGGGTCGTGCCGATGGCGAATCCGGAAGGGGCCAAAATGGCTTCTTCAACCACGACCGGGAAAGAGAAAGGCGAAGTCGGAAAAGAAAAAAAAGAACCGAAAAAATCGGAAGGGGCCAAATCGGCCCAAGGAAAAGGGGGGACGCAGAACGCATCACGCAGTGCGCAGAACGGTCAATTGGAGGCGGCTTCGAGCGGTGTTGCTTCCGAGGGGGGCGACGAGCCACCTGTTTTGATTCGGGGGTTTAATGTGGAAAGCCCGGAACAGGCCAATTTGCTGACGGTTCTTGAAGGCAAATACCTATATGAAGGGATTTTAAAATCGCTAAAACCGCAGGCAGAACAAGTTGTTGCGACAGCCATTGCCCTGAATGAAAACCCGGAATTAGAGCGTATTTTGGGCTTAAGAAGGCCTTTCCCCACCGATGTCAACGGCGGCCGACGGGGCTAAATTTTTTTTTAATTTCCAAGCAACTTATTTTTCATCCTGCCGATATATCCATTAGAGGAGACATTTTATGATACCAGTCTATTTGGCCGTTGCGGCCGTTGCTTTTTTGGCTTCCTGCTCGAAGAAATATATCCGTTATGAAAAAAGGGGGGGAGAATCTTCGCCACCATCTAAAAAAGGACCTCAAGATCCTTGTCCCGGCCAATCGTGTGCCGGTGCAGAAGAGACAAAAACTAAGGGAATTGGTGGAAGTGCATGGGTGGAAGGAAAACCGATGGTGGCAGTCGATTCCGTTAAGATCGGAGAAACAACCGTTGATCCATCACAGAGTGTCTATAGTGTGAAAGAATTGGTTTCCGGTACGAATTTTGGCTTCAAAGTAACAACCCATATTCCACAGAGGGCGTTTCTCTTTTCTTCCGGCAGGTCAACACCGGCAAATCATGGAGAATTTCATAGATCAGTTGGAGAACTCAGTGAATTCCTCTTGCAGGCCCAGTCAAAATCATACGCCTGCTATCTGCCGACGACGGATGCTTCGGCAATTATCTATATTTCAGGACATACCGACAGGACAGGTTCTGATGTGCTTAATCAAAAACTCTCTACAGAGAGGGCAAAAACAGTTGCCAATAGTGTGACCTCATATTTGGATTTTAAGCATTCTCAATTGACTGCTCCAATAACAATCAAATCGATCGGCATGGGTGAAAAAGTGGCGGCGGAGGCCGGCCGCAAGGATGGTGTTGCCAACGATGCCGACAGAAGGGTTGATGTTGTGACCTCTTCCACTGGTGTCCCATTTGGTAATGAAGAAGATTGGGAAACTGTCGGAACAATAACCCCCGAATAAAAAGAACCCCCAAGGACAATTCCAAGGGGGTCCAAAAGGGGGGTTTTAAGAACCCATTTAAGGGCTCTACTAAAGTTATCGGTACCCCCACCCCCAAGAGTTGCTTCCCTTGAAACATTTCTTGTAACCCATCAATATTCTTGTCATTTTTTTTTACCCATGCCAATAAGAGGCAGTCCATGGAACATTATTTCCAAAAAGTCGAAGAATCGGCCGCTTATTTAAAAGCAAAGCTTCAAACGCCCCCTAAGCTTCTTTTGGTGCTCACGGGCGGCTTGCAGAAATTTCTGGAAACCATCAAAGACCAACAGATATTTAAATCGACTGAAATTTCCCACTTTCCTGCGCCTAAGGCCGAAGGCCACACGGGCCAAATTATTTTCGGCCGTTTTCAGGGGCTCCCCGTCGCGGTTATGATGGGGCGCTCCCATTATTATGAGGGTCTTTCGCCGCAAGAAGTTGTTTTCCCCTATTTTGTTTTTAACAAATTGGGTGTCGATCAACTGATCACCACCAATGCCGTCGGCGGCATTCGCACCGATCTGAAGGGGGGCGATATTATGGCGGTGACCGACCATATCAACATGATGGGAACCAACCCGTTGATCGGCATTTCTGTCCTGACCCCCTCGGACCAGTTCACCAGTATGCAAAAGGCCTATGATCCGGAATGGATCAAAATGGCGCAAAAAATCGCCAAACAAAATAAAGTCGTTCTAAAAAAAGGGGTTTTTTTGGGAACAACCGGTCCCAGTTATGAAACGCCGGCGGAAATCAAGGCGTTTCGCAGTCTGGGGGCCGACACCGTCGGCATGTCGACCATTTTTGAAATTATCACCGCCCGTTATCTCAAGATGCGGGTCTTGACGCTCAACATGATCGCCAACCCTTCTGCCGATCGCCACAAAGGAGAGATGACCCACAAAGAAGTGTTGCAGACCATTCAAAAATCGCAGGAAAAAATGGTTCGGTTGTTGAAGGGAGTGGTCAGTGCTCTGGTCCAAAAATAACAAAAAATTAAGATTGGGGACGCGGGGCTCGGCGCTGGCACTGGCGCAAAGCTCGATGATCGCAACAGAGTTACGCCAGCATCATCCCGATTTGGATATCGAACAGGTGACCATTCAGACCTCTGGAGACAAGTTCAAGGGAGATTATCTTGCAGAAGCCGGCGGCAAGGGGCTTTTTGCAAAAGAAATTGAAGAGGCGTTACTAAAAGGGACCATCGATTTTGCCGTCCATAGTCTTAAAGATCTCCCGGGAATTTTACCCGATGCACTTACTTTAGCCTGTTATCCAAAAAGGGAAGATGCGCGGGATTGTCTCATCTCTAAAAAAAATCTCTCTCTTTCAGAACTGCCGGGTGGTTCCATAATTGGCACCTCCAGTCCAAGACGGGCCGCACAAATTTTATCTTTAAGGCCCGATTGCAAAACAGCGCCGATTCGGGGGAATGTCGATACCCGCCTTAAAAAATTACAGGAAAATCATTATGACGCCATCATTCTGGCCGTGGCGGGGTTGAACCGGCTTAAACTGGATTCCGGCTTTCGCCGGAATGACGTTTTTCACACAATGCTCGACCCTGAAATATTTATTCCGGCAGTGGGACAGGGGATTTTAGGCATCGAGACGCGAAAAAATGAAACTGCCTTGATTGAGTTTCTTCGGGAGACTTTGGAAGACCCCGATACCGCCATCGCGGCGCGCGCGGAGCGCGGTTTTTTGGCGGCGGTCGGTGGCGACTGTTATTCTCCGATTGCCGCATATGCCACAGTGGTGCGGGAGCAAATCAAAATGTTCTGCTGGATCGGGGCGCCTAACGGCAAAACGGTTGTTCGTTTAGAAAAAACAGGGGAGATATCCAACCCCGAATTGCTGGGTGGAAAATTGGCTGAAGAGGCCTTGGACAAAGGGGGAAGGGAGATTTTGGATGCGATTGCTCGTTGCGCGAAAACCTGACCGACAGTTTGTGAAGAAATTAAGAAAAGCCGGTTTCGAATCCGTTTTTCTTCCGTTGATTACGATCAAACCACTTAAAAAAAAGTTTCACCCAAACTACGATTGGCTTTTGGTCACCAGCGCTAACGCGGCCAGAGCCATGGCGCCATTCTTGAAAAGAAACAGGTCCCTAAAAGTGGCGGCGGTTGGTCCCGCTACAGCGGGTGTTCTAAAGAAAATCGGCATCAAACCGAAAAGTCCCAAAAGAAGCGCCGGTGCCGCATCTTTGCTCTCTTTTTTTAAGAAACAAAAAATCCGCGGCAAAAGGTTTTTGTACCCGACTTCCAATCTTGCCAGCGATGCATTAAAAAAAGGTTTGGAAAAAATGGGGGGAAAGGTGGAGCAGGTGGCCGCCTATCGCACTGTGCCGCAAAAAGGAGTCTCCGTAAAGTTGCGGCGTATTTTTAAAAAGAGGATCGATGGTGTTTTATTTTTCAGCCCTTCCGGCGTCAAAAATTTTCCGAAACGTTTGGCAAAAAATATTCCGATGATTCCTTTCGGAAAAACCACCGCGCAAGCGATGCGGGCCCGCGGATTCAAGCCGGCTTTTATTCCGAGCCAATCAAACGAAACAATTTTTATCCGCGAATTAAAAAAATATTTTTCTGGATTCCGACTTTCGCCGGAATGACGAAGACGCCGGAATGACGTTTATTCCGGGGCGATGGTAACCGTTCCTTTGCCGCTGATTTCGACACTGCCCAGCGGCGGATCAGGCAAAAGATATTGATCGATTTTAAATTCAAGGGTGGTTGTGTCTCTGTGGAGCCGGTCAACGGGGAGCTGTAAATCCTGCAAAAGGGGGTTGGTTCTTTTGAGCGCCCCATCGACCCATTTTTCCGGCGATCCTTTGGTGTTGAATTTGGAGCCCGGGGCATCCAGAAATTTACAATTGGATTCCCAATTTTCCAAAATCGGCTCGGTGACTTTAATATCGAGGCGCACTTTTTCTTCCTCGACTTTGCTGAAAATCATTTCATAGGGAAACTCGCCGATTCCTATTTTTAAGGCGCATTCTCCGGTCGGCCATTTAGCCAGAAAACCCTTCACATCGGTTGTCACCCCCCCTTTTCCTTTTATAATGTCGACTTTGTTTCGGGCGTTCCCCTCCAGATGGATTTTGTAGGTGATCACAAAACTGTCGGGCGATTCGGCAAAAACATAATTGAGCGTGACGGTCCCATCCATGGTGATTTTGAACGGTTCTTCCATGTCTCCTTTTGCTTCTCCACCCACCGCCTGCGGGGCGATTTCTCTCAAAAGGTCGTCTTCACTCACTTGCGCGGAAACCGAAAAAGGCGAAAACATCAATGAAATCAGCAAAAAAGCGCTTGGCAGGGCGATACGAAACATGCGGCTAAAATAAGTCGCCGCTGTTATAAAATCAACTGGCTTTTTTGTTGAAGATTTGGTTTAAGCCGCGCCAGTGATCCCCCGATATTCCAGACAAAAAATGGCTTCTCTTTGGAGCGATACCGCTAAGTGGGCCTATTGGCTC
>JAUYJH010000152.1 GCA_030688705.1 Deltaproteobacteria bacterium | reverse complement strand
CAAAGCACCCACCGCATCAAATCCGTCGCCTTCTCCGTTTCAACTCCCATAAAACATACGCATCGCTGGCATGATATTTGCTTATGTAGTCGCTGATGACTGAGCCAACCAGAAAAAAAACCGTTGTGTCGATAACGAGAGGGAGGAGGCGAGCGGAAGGCGCAGAATTTCCGGTCGCTCCGCTACGGTCATCAATGCCCACTGGTTACACAAGTCTGATAGGGGATCTTAAAAAACGAATTCAACAGTCGCGATTACGCGTTGCCGCTTCTGTTAATCAAGAACTGCTCTTTCTCTACTATTCAATGGGGTTTGATCTCGATCGTCGATTACAAGAAGAAGAATGGGGTAGCGGTATCATCGATCGGGTATCTGTGGATTTGCGCGCCGCGTTTCCGGAAATGAATGGTTTGTCCCCGCGCAACTTGCGGCGCATGCGTGCTTTCTACCGCTTATATCGGCCACGTGTAGGGGAGGTTCGGCCACGAGACGTGGCCAAATTGCTGATGCCAAAATGGCCACGGGCAGTGGCCAAATTGCCATGGGCGCACAATGTCATCCTGATGGAGAAACTCAAGGATATCAAAACACGTTCTTGGTATGCGGCTGCCGCTCTTGAATTCGGCTGGAGCCGAGACGTCCTAGCTTTGCAAATTGACGGTCAAGCTCATCAGCGCCATGGCAAAGCAATCACCAATTTTAACCGAACTTTGCCGCCGCCACTATCCGATCTGGCGCAACAAGTGACACGTGATCCTTATCAATTCGGTTTTTTATCTTTGGCACAATCGTTTATCGAGCGTGAGGTCGAACGCCAATTGGTTGGCAATGTTAAGGATCTGTTGCTTGAGCTTGGAAAAGGCTTTGCTTTCGTTGGCAGTCAGGTCCCCTTGCGGGTATCCGATAAGGACTATTATCTTGATCTGCTTTTTTATCACATCAAGCTTCATTGCTACGTCGTCATCGAATTAAAGGAAGGTAAATTCAAACCGGAGCATGCGGGCAAACTGAATTTTTACCTGTCGGCAGTGGACGATTTATTGCGCGAGTCGGAGGATAAACCAACCATCGGATTGCTGTTATGTCGATCCAAGAGACATTTTGATGTGGAATACGCACTGCGCGATCTCAACAAGCCAATAGGTGTTGCCAGTTGGAAAACGCAAATTGTTTCAAAGCTTCCACAGCATTTGAAAAGCAGTCTGCCGACTGTTGAAGAAATTGAGGCAGAATTAGCCGGTGATCTTGCAACGCCAAAGGCAAAAAAGAAAATCAAGAGAAGGGTTCATCGACAGGCCAACTCTTGACCTTTTCATTTTGAGATTGCCAGGAGATTGCTTCTCCCACCTGCGGCGGAATCGCAATGACAGTGTGACAGAGCACAACGACCATTTCAAATCACCCGCCGTATCAAATCCGTCGCCCTCTTCGTTTCAGCTCCCATAAAACATACGCATCGCTGGCACAGGGATTGCTTTGTTATGTTTATGACAAGAATAAAATTAGTTTTGACTAATTATTAGTTATGGCTTATAGTCCCTTCAGAAGGCTCAAGTTTTATCTGCTCGGTTCCGGACGGAGTCCTGTGGAGGAATTTTTGAGAGAGCAGTCGGAAGATATCCGAACCGACTTTTTGGATGTCATGCATCTTTTGGCGTCGGGGCAGGGTCTTTCGATGCCTTTGAGCCGTAATCTTTCCGGGATTTATCCGGGGCTCCATGAACTTCGTTTGAAAGACAGGCATGGACAGGTTCGGATATTCTATTTTGTTAAAAGAGACGATGCTGTTTATATGCTTCATGCAATGCGGAAAAAAACTCAAGAAATCCCAAAACGGGATATTGAGTTAATTCTCAAAAGAATCAAGGAGGTGTGACGTGGCTTGGAAAGAACTGTCCATTGAAGAGGTGGCTGAATCGCTTGGGGTTAGTACCGATGAAGTGCGGGCCAAGCAGGCGTTGATGCGCCTTATTGCCAAGGCAAGAAAAGAACAGGAACTTTCCCAGCAAGATCTGGCAAAAAAAGTCGGTGTGACTCAAGGCCGTATTGCCCAGATTGAATCAGGAGTCGGGACTGCCAAAGTCAGTTTTGATGTCCTGCTCAATATTCTCGCCATACTCGGCTTCGGCTTCAAAATAGTCACCAAAAAGGCGGCATGATCTTTACATCGACAGGTCCAGTCTTGACTTATTTTTCTATAGGCAACTTTTTTTGATCTCTACCGATAGATTGTCAGATGAATATTACACCCTCTTTCACAGCAACAGCGGCACCCTTTATCTACGACCGGGTTTCCACAGGTTCGGTTGTAAGCTATTGGCATGAATTAAACGGGGTTGACTGGGGTGAGCGACCGGTGATGTCGGATGGAAGCATGCCCCCTCCTTTCGGTTTGGCACCTCCGAAAATGCTTCCTTGGCATTATTTCACTCAATTTATTCCCCTCGGCTATTTTAGACCATGGCTTAAGGAGAGCCCTCCGCGGACGCGTGTATTATCTCTTGGAGAGGGGAGTGGTAAATTTATTTTAGACTTGCTTCTGCGCAGACGAAAGAAGCTTCATGATCATCCACTTTCCTTTGAGCAGGCCCCCTATATGGCAGTCGATGCGGCGTACGGGTTTTTACAGGGGGCGCAGTTGGTTTTCCCCTCGGCCCATACGTGGAGTGATCCTCATGCCCATTTTTTGCCCGACTTTCATTTGATGGAATGGATGAGGTCTCAATTCCCAGGCCACTATTACTATTCCACATTTCAAAATCTCGACATTCGAGATGCCTCGGATCGGCCCATCGAGTTTGACGAAGTTGTTGCCCGACATTCCCTCGGTTATGTTTTAAGAGAAGCTTGGGATCGCGACGGCTTTCAGGAGATGCGGCAGATATTGGATCGTAATTTTTTACATTTGAGGAGTGGGGGGAGGATGCGGATGAATGGTTTCATTAAAGATAATGAACCCCCACTTTCGTTGGACGAACTTTTTTTTGATGATTTAGAGACGCTGCTTCGAATGTATATCGCCCAAGGGATTCTCAAGGCATATAATACCAACTTCCGCCAGATGCCGTATCACTTTTTGCTTTTAGTCAAAAATTGACCAATAGGTAGCCCCTCCAGAGGCGGGCGGGCGCTACTTATGGGCCGCGGTGAAATATTCCTGCGAGCCTTTGGGGTCGGGCTTCATGGTGGCAGTACCCGGTTTCCAATCCATTGGGCAGACTTCTCCGGTTTTGGCCACATTCTGGAAGGCTTGTAGAACGCGGAGGGTTTCGTCAATGCTTCTGCCCACTCCCAAATCGTGAATGACCTGATAGGCCACCTTGCCATCGGGATTGATCAAAAAAAGCCCCCGCAGAGCAACGCTCGAATCGAGCAAAACACCGTAATCGGCGCAGATTGTTTTTTTGACATCGGCCAACAGGGGAAAATTCAATTGTCCCAATCCCCCCTTGTTGCGCGGGGTGTTGATCCAGGCCAAGTGCGAAAATTTGCTGTCGATGGAACAGCCCAGCACTTCACAGCCAAGGCGTTTGAACTCTTCATAACGATCTGAAAAAGCGGTGATCTCGGTTGGACAAACAAATGTGAAATCGAGCGGGTAGAAAAATAAAACGACCCACTTGCCGCGATAATCGGAAAGTTTGACTGTTTTGAAATCGCCGTTCACAACGGCATCGGTTGTAAAATCGGGGGCCTGTTTTTGAACAAGTGTCATAAATTCCTCCTTGAATATGAGCTTGCCATATAGTGCCAGGCACTAGGTGTCAACCCTGATTGATGAATTTGGGGGCCCTAAAGATTTTTTCGGCGGTTTCAAAGGCCTTTTCCTGCGCTTCAAACGAGGCTTTCAAAATGGCGACCCGGGTCGCGGTATTATGGTATTTGTGACAGGGGAGTTTGGGGTTTCTCTTGCGGTTCAGTTTTTTTAAAAACACGATCATGCTGTCTGTTTGATAGCCCATCATGTAAACGGCTCGGCCGGCAAAGCCGTCGGCATAAGCCTCTTCTTCGCGCCGCAGTTCCAGCAGTTCATCCCAGGTAAGATGGGCCCAATCTTTTCCCTTGGGGAGTTCCGAAATCATGTGCCCCCATTCATGGGCCAAAATGGCGGCCAAAAGATCTTCATCCTCCCCGAATTTTTCCAAAAATTCAACGCCGACATAAAGGGCATTTTCATCATCCACGCAGGCAATCGTATTATGTGAGGCGATAATTTTTTTATGTTTTCTTTTGGTCAGTTGGCCCAGTTTTTTGGCGATTCGCTCCAAAACGCCGCCGCCCGCGAACATCGCCGCGATTTCAGGCTTGAGGCGGGAAAGATCGGCCGGCCTGGGAATCGGCTCTCCCAATAGTTTCCGAATCTCTTCCGAATTGCCGATATTTTTGGAAGCCGTGGTAATACGGTTAAGCCATAGCGGCGGCAATCCGGTCATTTTGGAGTCAATTTTATCGACCATAGTCTCTCTATAATATTATCGACAGTTTGGAGTCAAAAGTTGCCCGCATTTATTGTTTTAAATTCAAATACTTAAGGAAAGGTCCCCCCTCTAGGTGTCGGACGCCTACAGGGGGGACCCCTCTGTAGGCGTCCGACACCTACAGTCTTTTGAGCGACTGCACCAATTTGCCCACTACATCTTGTGCGTCGCCGTAGAGCATGCGGGTGTTGTCTTTGAAGAAGAGTTCGTTTTCGATTCCGGCAAAACCTTTTCCCTTTCCCCGCTTAATAACGAGGACATTTTTTGAGGAATCGACATCTAAAATAGGCATCCCATAAATGGGGCTTTGGGGATTCGTTTTCGCGGCGGGATTGACCACATCGTTTGCCCCGATCACAAGGCTTACATCGGTGTTGGAAAATTCGGGATTCACCTCTTCAATGTCGAAAAGTTTTTCGTAAGGGACATTTGCCTCGGCAATCAAAACGTTCATATGCCCCGGCATGCGGCCTGCCACCGGGTGAATGGCGTATTTCACCGTGATTCCCCGTTTTTCAAGGGCCTCCGCCAATTCTCTGACTTTGTGTTGTGCCTGCGCCACTGCCATGCCGTAGCCGGGGACGATGATCACCTTGTCGGCGTAAGCCATCATGATCGCGGCATCGTCAATTTCAATCGGCTTCAAACTCCCTTTGATTTCTCCTTCAGCCGCAGTTGTTTCTTGTCCGAAGGCGCCGAACAAAACATTTGCTAAAGAGCGGTTCATCGCCTTGGCCATCAACAGTGTCAGCATTGTGCCGGCGGCGCCGACAACGGTTCCCGCAACAATCATCGCGGAGTTCCCCATCGCAAAACCTTCAAAAGCGACGGCCAAACCGGTCAGGGCGTTATACAAAGAGATGACCACCGGCATGTCGCCGCCGCCGATCGGCAACGTCATCATGATGCCAAAAGCCAGTGCCGCAACGAAAAAAATGGGGACCAGAAATCCCCATCCGGTGGCCAAAAGCAAAACACCCAGAACAACGGAAGAAACCAAAACAATCAGATTGATATATTGCTGATTGGGGAAAGTGAACGGGCGCTCTCTCATGAGCCCCTGCAATTTTGCGAAAGCGATGATGCTTCCGGTAAAGGCAATGGAGCCGATCAACCCCCCCGCCACCGCCAAAGAAGCAAGGCCCACATTGCCCAGTTTATGCCCCATCAGCTCCAGGCAGGCAATCGCCGCCGCGGCACCGCCCCCCATGCCGTTATAAATGGCGATCATCTGCGGCATGTCTTTCATCGAGACTTTTTTTCCAAGTATCCACGCAACGCTTCCACCGATGACAACGGCAAGGATCATCAGCGCGTAGTTGGAAAGTCCCGGCCAGAAAAAGGTGGCAAGGGTTGCCAGCATCATGGCAATGCCGGCCCAGATGACGCCGCTGCGGGCGGTCATCGGAGAACTCATCCTTTTGAGTCCGACGATGAACAGGAACGCGGTTGCAAAATAGGCAGTTTGAATAATTTGTTCCATTTTATGTTGTCGGTGTCATTGCGAGGCCCCAGAGGGGCCGTGGCAATCCCCCGATAATACCGAGAGATTGCTTCACTGCGTTCGCAATGACAATTTATCCCCCCTTTTTCTTCTCAAACATCTTGAGCATTCTCTCTGTGACCACATAGCCGCCGGCGGCATTCATCGCCCCCAGCAACACGCCGATAAAACCGATGACAATTTCCGTTGTTGTGTCGGCTCTGCCCAGGGCCACCATCGCCCCGACCAAAACCACGCCGTGAATAAAGTTGGAACCCGACATGAGGGGGGTATGTAAAATCACCGGAACGCGGCAGATGACCTCGTAGCCTGTGAAAGCCGCCAACAAAAGAATGTAGAGAGCCGCCCAGATGCCTTCGGTCATTTTCCACCCTCCTGAAGCAAGGTTCCACGGATGATTTCATCACTCAAATCCAGTTCCAAAGATTTTCCGTCATGGGTCAACAGCATTAAAAAATGAAAAAGATTTTTGGCATACATTTCACTCGCGTGCACCGGCAGATGGGCGGGGACATTCAAAGGACCATAAATTTTGATGCCATCTATCGTGACCATTTTTCCAGGTTCGGTGAGAACGCAGTTGCCCCCCCCTTCAGCGGCCAAGTCGATCACGACCGACCCCGGTTTCATTTTCAAAACCATTTCTTTGGGTAACAGTTTCGGGGCATCTCTTCCGGGAATTTGCGCGGTGGTGATGACCACATCGGCGGCGGCCACATGTTCCAAAAGCATCTCTTGTTCCTTTTTCTTTTCTTCCGGTGTCAGCTCGCGCGCATACCCCCCCTTGGCCTCGGCATCGACGGCGATTTCCAAAAATTTGGCCCCGAGCGACATGACCTGCTCTTTAACGGCGGGTCTCACATCATAGGCTTCCACAATGGCTCCCAGCCGTTTGGCGGTAGCGATGGCTTGCAAGCCCGCAACGCCGGCCCCCAACACCAAAACCTTGGCGGGGCGGATGGTGCCGGCCGCGGTGGTGAGCATCGGAAAAAAACGGCTTGATAAATCGGCCGCCATCAAAACCGCTTTGTAACCGGTCACCGTTGATTGCGAGGAGAGGGCATCCATCGATTGCGCGCGCGTCACGCGCGGAATTTTTTCCATCGGGAAAACGGTGATTTTTTTATCGAAAAGACGTTTGACCTGTTCGGGGTGGCGGTGCGCAAAAAGAAAGCCGACGAGCATGGTGCTATCGGCCATGAATTCAATTTCTTCAGGGGAAATAGGCTGTATTTTGAGAACTATCTGTCCATTGCCCAAAAGTTTTTTCGGATCTTTTTCAATTTTACAGCCGGCTTGAATATAAACCTCATCAGAAAAATAGGCTTTTTCTCCGGCCCCCGATTCCACCCAGACTTCAAACCCCTTTTGGACAAGCTTCCCGGCAACCTCTGGGGTCAGGGCGACACGCTTCTCGTGTTGTTCCCGTTCTTTGGGAACTGCGATGCGAATAGACATATGGTTTTTAGGAATTTACGCGCGTCTGTATACAGTTTTGCCCCCAGAGAATCCAGAAAAAAATGAACGAAGTAGAGCTTGCGCAATATCTTAAGGCTTGTTAATGGCTTGGCCGCTGTTTGGAGGCCCTATGGGATTGGCTCCCGAAGAAATTAAGACATTAAGAGAAAAATTTTATAACGCCGCATTAATTGAGCTCTTTGAGCCCCAAAAAGACCTCTGGATTTTCCGCGTGAAACCCGACAAGGGACAAGTCCCCTTTAAACCGGGGCAATACACCACCTTGGGTCTTGGCATTTGGGAGTCTTGTGTCGCCGGAAACGGTCCGGAGGCTTTGAAGCCCGGTCAGGAGAAGCAATTGCTCCGCCGCGCTTATTCTGTTTCGCATCCGGTCGTTAATTCCAAAACAGGCGATCTCTATTCTCCGTCCGAGATCGATTTTTATGAATTTTATGTCACGTTGGTTGTGAATGAATCGTCAACGCCCACTTCTCCGCGCCTTACCCCCAGAATTTTCGCCCTTAAAAAGGGGGATCGCCTCTCTTTCGGCCCCAAAATGACCGGGCATTATAATCTGGATGGAATCCAAAAAACCGATCAGATTCTTTTGTTTGCAACCGGCACCGGAGAAGCGCCGCACAATGCCATGGTCTGGCAAATGCTCACCGAAAAACATGAGGGGCCTATTGTCTCTGTGGTCTGCACCCGTTACGCCAAAGATCAGGCCTATCGCGGCCTGCACGAAAAATTGGCGAAGGAACACAAAAATTATCATGTGATTTATATGGCGACGCGCGAGCCGAGCCAACCGAAACTCTACCCTCAAGATTTGATTACGCGGGGTTTGCTGGAAAAACAGTCGGGGATGACGCTGGATGCCGCAAAGACGCATGTCTATCTGTGCGGTAATCCGTCGATGATCGGTCGTCCCGAAGTCAAAGAGGGCCAAAAAATTTATCCCAAACCGGCGGGGTTGATTGAAATTCTGGAAAACAAAGGTTTTACCGTTTCTGCCCCCGGCCGACCGGGCAATATCCACTTTGAGGCATATTGGTAACTACAAATTCCAAATCCTAAGCACTAAATTCTAAACAAATTCTAAATTTCAAATTACAAACAGTTTGGAAAAATTGGGATTTATAGTTTGGAATTTGTTTAGAGTTTAGGATTTCGTGCTTGGAATTTATTTTTAATTACACCGTGAGTTGAGAAAGTTTTGAAGGGTGTTTGCCTCTTTGATTTCGGGCGCTACAAACTGGATGCCCACTTTTTTCCCGTATTCATTTTGAGAGCGGAGCACGCGGCCCATCAAAGAGACATCGCGATGATGCGGGGATAAATCCATGATGATTTCGACCGGGCCTTCCGCCAGATCGGAATCAAAATCGACAAGAACAGCCATGCCGCCCAGACTTAAATCGAGCGACGCGGCGGGGATTAATTTTCCATGGACGCGTAGGGTGACGGGGACTTCGATATCAAACCTTCTGTGAGCGCGCCTGTCTTGCATGGTGGCCACGAGATACTCCTATCTCAAAAGGGCTGGCTTTATCCAGTAAAAAAAATTAAATTACCGACATGAAAATAGCCGTCATCGGTGCCGGCAGTTGGGGAACAGCCTTGGCCTCTGTTTTGGCCGATGGGCCAGATGAGGTTCTTTTGTGGGCCCATGAGCCGTTCGTCGCCGACGGGATCAATGAAAATCATAAAAACCCCCTTTATTTACAAGAGGATATGCTCCCTGCCTCTCTCAAGGCCACTTCTCAACTTCCCAAGGCCTTGAAAGGGGCCTCGGTTGTGGTTTCTGTCGTCCCCTCCCACCTGACAAGAAGGGTGATGACCCAAGCGGTTCCCCATGTGGCCGCAGACGCGATGATCGTGAATGCCTCCAAAGGGTTTGAGTTTGATACGGGAAAAAGGCTTTCAGAGGTTTTGGCGGAGGCCTTGCCCCAAGTGTCTGCCGGAAATTTCGTCACTTTATCCGGTCCTTCTTTTGCCAAAGAGGTGGTGCGGCGGCTTCCGACTACCGTGGTGATTGCGGGTCAAAACCCAAAAGTGACCGAAAAAATCCAAAAACTTTTTCGAAGAGACTATTTTTTAACCTACACCGGCAAAGATGTGATCGGCGTGGAAGTCGGCGGGGCGGTGAAAAATGTCATCGCGATTGCGGCCGGCATTTGCGACGGCATGGGGCTTGGGTGTAACACCCGTGCGGCTTTGATTACGCGCGGTCTTTATGAAATGGCGAAACTCGGAAAAGCTTTGGGGGCCAATCCAATTACTTTTGCGGGGCTGACCGGCATCGGCGATCTGGTTTTGACCTGCACAGGGGAATTATCGCGCAACCGAACGGTCGGTTTGAGATTGGGGCGCGGTGAAAAACTTTCCGACATCACAAAAGAGATGAAAAATGTGGCCGAAGGGATCAAAACAGCCAAGGTTGTTTACGACTTGATTCAAAAATATAAAATGAGTAACCCTCTTTGTGTGGAAATTTACCGGATGCTTTATGAAAACAAGCCGCCGCGGCAGGCTTTGAAAGATTTACTGGCACTGGATTTGAAGGAAGAGTTAGGGGGACTTTTAAAATGAAGATTTGGTTTGTCGGGATTGCTTCGTCGCTTATGCTCCTCGCAATGACAACGGCTTTCGCTCAATCGCCCTCATTGAACTTGCCGCCACCACCCTCCCAACCGCTCACCGTGATTTTCAAAAATGTCACCCGCAATGATCTCTTTCGCGTTTTTACCGATGCTTTGAAACAATCGAAGCGGGTGGAAAATTTTGTGATGGTCAAAGCGCAGAGGGGTTTTATGGAGTACAAGGGGGAACTGGTCGGTGATGGCGAACCACTTATGGAAATTTTGAAAGAGGCGGTGGGTGATAAATTGAAGCTGGAATCAAAACCGAAACCGGACGGCGGTCTAGAGATTATCGTAACACCAATTTAGACTTGTCATCCTGAGGCGTAGCCGAAGGATCCCGGGACTCTTCGTTGCACTCAGAGTGACATTATTTGTCGTAACACCCCAAGGCCCTTGAGATAACAATCCGCTGGACTTCGCTGGTTCCTTCGCCGATTTCCAATAATTTTTGATCGCGATAAAAACGGGCAACCGGATATTCTTCCATCAGGCCATAACCGCCGTGGAGCTGTACGGCGTGATTGACCACCCGATACATCATTTCAGAGCAATAAAGTTTAGTTTGCGCCGCCAATGTTTTAAATTCTTTTCCGTTATCTTTCATCCAGCAGGCCTTGTATAAAAGATTTCTTGCCGCTTCAATTTCTGTGGCGCAATCGGCCAGCTTGAAGGCATTGGCCTGAAAACTGGCGATCGGTTTGCCAAAAGCTTTGCGCTCTTTGGCGTATTTCAAGGCCGCCTCAAAAGCCCCTTGCGCGCCGCCCAAACCCATGGCGGCAATCCCCAAACGGCCGGAATCGAGCGTGGCCAACATTTGCCGAAAACCATCCCCCCTTTTTCCCAAAAGATTTTCTTCCGGCACTTTGACATTGTCAAAATAGAGTTCCGCCGTGTTGGAAGAACGCCAGACCAGTTTATGATGCATCTCTTTGGCGGTAAAACCGGGAGTATTCTGATCGACCAAAATGCACGAGATTTCCTTTTCCGCCCGCTCACCCTGAGCCCGTCGAAGGGTGCCCGTTACCGCCTGCACCGTGCACCCGCCCGTAATTTTATTGGCCCCATTGGTGATAAAAATTTTGGCGCCGTTAATCACCCATTGGCCGTTTTTCAGTTCCGCCGATGTTTTTGAATTGCCGGCGTCGCTCCCCGCGTCGGGCTCTGTCAAACCAAACGACCAGAGTTTTTTGCCGCTGCATAAATCGGGGAGATATTTTTTTTTCTGTGCTTCAGAACCAAAATGATAAATGGGGCCAACACCCAGCGAGTTATGGGCCGCAACAGTGGCCGCCTGCGAGGCATCGACCCTCGCCAATTCTTCAATGGCAATGACATAAGAGAGGGTGCACATCCCCTGTCCGCCGTATTTGGGATCGGCCGCCATTCCTAAAAGCCCTAACGCACCCATTTTTTGCGTCAGCTCAACGGAGAATTCTTCTTTGCGGTCGAGCTCAAAAATTTTCGGCTTGATTTCCCCTTCGGCAAACTCGCGTATCGTTTTGCGCAAAAGATTTTGTTCTTCTAAGAGGTCGAAATTCATAGCGCCTACTTATATAAAGGTTGTTCTAATGTAAAGGTTGTCATTCTGACCCTGAGCGAAGTCGAAGGGGAAGAATCCCGGGCAATCTTTTTAGAACCAACTCCTCCAAACATTTAATTAAATACGGTGTATGAATCAGCGCTTCGCACCGGACAATTTTTTCCATGCCGCTTTTTAAGCCCAGCGGAATGATTTCCTGATCGATTTCGTACAATGTTTCGAGATGATCGGTGATAAAGCTGATCGGCGCGATCACAAGGTGCCGGATGCCTCCTGCGGCCAGCTTGGGGATAAATTCCACAGTGGCGGGCTTAAGCCACTCCATCGGCCCAACTTTGCTTTGATAAGAGATGTAGGCCGGATTGTTTCCCCCAAGATAGGTCATGATTTTTTCGGCGCATTCTTTAATTTGTTTGGGGTAGGGGTCTTTTCTTTCGGTGACAAAAGAGAGTGGCAGCCCGTGCGCGCTGAAAAGAACCGGCACCGTGCCGCGAATTTTGGGATCAAATTGGTCCAAGGCCCTCTTGATGCTGTAACACCATCCGGCCACAAACTGCGGCCGATCATACCACCAATCAACGAGCTGAAAAGGGGTACTCCTCCCCTTTGTAAGGGGAGGCTGGGTGGGGTAGATCGTGGACATCGCCTCTTGAAACTGTTTGAAAACCGAAAGGGTTGTGGCGGTGGAATATTGCGGGAACATCGGTATCACAATAATCCCTTGCGGTTTTTGATTCGCGATTTTTTGAAGCGTTTCAGAAATCGACGGCCCCCAGTAGCGAAAGCCGGTAAAAACTTTAATGTCCAGATTGGCGCGGCGAAGATTTTCTTCCAATTGGCTGGCGATGGCGTGCGATTGTTTGTTTAAAGGAGAGCCGCCCCCCATTTTTGCATACTGCTTTTCCACTTTGGGTGCGCGGAGTTTGGAGACGACTTTGGCAAAGAGGGCTTGCCCCATCGGCATCGGAAAAATATCCCTGTCCGAGAAAAGATTTTCCAGAAAAGGGCGCACATCCTCCTGTTTTTCCGGCCCCCCAAAATCGAGTAAAAAAACAGCGATCATATGTGTTTGTCATTGCGAGCCCAAAGGGCGAAGCAATCTCCCGATTCATTTAGATTGCTTCGTCGCCTGCGGCTCCTCGCAATGACACCGTTTAACCGTCTCCACAAACGCCGCGATATTTTCCAAAGGGGTCTTCGGCAAAACCCCATGCCCCAAGTTGGCAATATAGCCGGGATAATTTTTCATCTCATTTAACATATTTTGCGTCTTTTCACGAACTTCATCGGGTGTGGCCTGCATGAGGATATGGGGATCGAGGTTTCCCTGAATGGCGCAACGTTTTTTGCGGGCTAATTCCAACGGCGTCTCCCAGCCAACCGAAATCACATCGACCCCTGTGGAGACCATTTGATCCAAAAGATGCCGGCTATCCTTTATATATAGGATAGTGGGAACCCCGGTCGGCTTGAGTGCCGCGACCACCTCTTTAATATAGGGGGCCGACCAGACGGCATACTCTTCTGCCGAAAGACTGCCGCCCCAACTGTCAAAAATTTGCACCGCATCGACACCCGCTTCAATCTGGGCTTTAAGATAGACGATGGTTTGTTGTGTGAGCTTCTCGAGCAATATTTTTACGGTGTCCACGGTGTCATCCTGAGCGTCAGCGAAGGATCCCGAGATTCTTCGCCCTTCGACAAGCTCAGGACTCAGAATGACACCCGATAACATATACGATGCCACCGTCCACGGACTTCCTGCAAACCCAAGAAGCGCCGCGTTGTTTCTGATTTCTTTTCTAAGCTGTCGCAACGCGGTTAGCAAAAAGGGACAATCTTTTTCCGGCGTGATCGACTGCAAACTCTCCACATCTTTTTCCGTTTCAATCAATTTTGAAAATTTGGGGCCTTGGCCTTCGATAAATTTCAGATCCATCCCCATTTTCCACGGGATCAGAAGAATATCGGAAAAAACAATCACGGCATCCATCTTGAAACGCCGCCACGGCTGCAAAGAGACTTCGACGATGAGCTCCGGAGTGGAAAGCATCTCCATAAACCCGTGTTTTTCGCGGATGGCACGGTATTCCGGCAGTGCCCGGCCCGCCTGTCGCATCAGCCAAACCGGCGGCCGGCCGGAAAGAGAAAGCCGACATGCCTTCAAGAATCTCTCTTGTGAAAACATGCCGGCAGATAAACAGAAGTTAACAGAGGGGTCAAGCTGACTTCACCCTTCGATTTTTTAATTACGATTTGACGACCGCACATAGTTTTTGACAAATTCCATCGCTGTCTTATCAAACAAATCACCCCAGCCGCTGTCGGGAGATAAAGTGCCTGTTGCCAATCGGGAAATTTTTTCAGCCGTGCAAACAGAATTGTTTTTGCATTTGGACTGAATAGATTCCAAACTTGTGAGCTGGGTTTCCAGATACGTCATACAGGAAAAAATATCATTTTCTATTCTCCATGTTTTAGTGAAGATTTCTTTATACTGTTCCGCCAGATTTGATTTGCGATAGACTTTGGCACAGGCCGCATAAAAATTGGGTTTTTCATTGTGCGCTTGTTCTGTCTGTTTTTCCCTGTGTTTTCCGCCTGACAAGGAGTCCAACAGACGGTTTCTTTCATCCGGTGACAGTTCTCCCACTTTGCCTATTACCTGATTTACCTTTTCATTTCTTGCCACAGACGCTTTATGGACCTCTATTGCCTGTTCTATTTGCTTGCTCTCGGCCTCAACCTGCTGGATAAACCGCGCTTCCTCGTTCGAGGGTTGCCTCTCTATATTTAAGTTGAGGGTTTTCAAATCTCCTAAAAGGCGCGCAGCTTGTTGTGCGGTTGCCCGATCTTTTAAATCGAGAGAGGACTCTTTTCCTCTTTGAGTAAAATAGACATTGTCATCTCCCCTTAAGAAACGGCTGTCCTGATGAATATTGTTTAAGTTTTGATAGGCGACCCAAAATTTAGCTTCGTTTCCGATGTATTCCCGACTAATACAAACCCGGTTTTCATTATTGCAATTCCCAAATTCATTACATTTTTTCGAGTTATCCATTTTATATACCGTTTCGTACTGTTCACAACCACCCCACAACGATTTATTGCAGGACAAGTCTGTTTCACCAACAGAAAGCTTGTCACAGGTGCTAGAGCTCATGGCACCCAATGTTTTTGCTTTTTGGGATCTTTGTGTCTTCCATTGGTCCTCCACATAAGGGAGTCGAAATAATTTTCCCTCGACAACTTTGGTTTCTTCCCTGCGTACGAAACGAGTGCTGTCCGTCATAAATCCTCCTTTTTGTTTATTGACCCGATTTTGGATTGCAAGCGTTGTGCCAGGGCGTGGAGCACCTAATTTCGAGTTGGAGGAAAAAGCTGTTTTAACACGAGACACAGTGTCGCATCCTGTTGACAAATTCTAAAATTTTCCTCTGCAAACTCTGTTTTAAATGGAGTGTTAACATCTAACATATTGTAATCACTTGACTTTTTTGCCTAAAAAAAATCTTTAAAAAAAGTGAAAAAAGTAAGCAACTTTTTTGGAGGGGAGACGATACCAGTAATGGATAGGGGAAGAGTCGCAAATATATTTAAGGAGGCGTTCATGATTTCAGGCGGACAAGAGGCACCCAGAATCTATAATAAACCCTACTTCTGCAACAACCCGCGCTCTACCGACGTGGCGGAAAAGACAAAATGCGGAACGCAATACGATCAATTTCATCAAGGGTTGAGCGAAGAGAATACACAAGCCTTGAACAAGATTGTTTCAGACTCCTGTTATATTGATAACCCCAGCACAACCCTGAATCCCGCCAAATGTGCCGGCGATTACTTTGAACATCCAGAGACTTTGAATGCTGGTGTCACTGCTCCGAATCCGGAAGGGGTTACAGCGAGACTGCCGAGTCTTCAAAATTATCCCAACTTGCAAGTGATGCATGGTGCGTTGCTCGGATTTGGCAATAACAACGGCGCTGAAAACAACAATGCTGCCGATTCGGGTAGATCGGCAAGCACGGTGGGCACGGACAGTTATCACACTATTGATGGCAACAGAATCAACGAGCCTTTTGTCCCTGTCGAAGAAGGAGAAGAAAAATCGGGCTTATCAGGAAGTCTGTCAGCCACTATCGAGCCGATTCCTTCAGGAGATACTTTTGGTTTAATTGCAGAAGGACAAATTTCCTACTCGGCACTTAGCACACCAAATAATTCCATTAGCGCAAATTTGATGGCATCTATTTTTGTTTGGCCCAATTTGGCCCCCTCTTACACAGGAAACACTGCCTTACAAAAAGCGTGGATTCCCACGGAAGGCAAGGAGGGCAAATGGACTGATATGGGGGCTTATCTTTCGTGGCAGACTCCCATCGATGGCGGAAATTTGGAAGTTGCTGTTCCAAAGATCAACCTCCTCAAAATGAATGACAAAAGTGCTGAAGTGGTGTCCAAAATTCAGACTCGATTGGATGACAGCAAAGCCATGGAAGACGGAAAACAAGGAAGTGCCGCTGAAATTTTTCTTAATTCCGTCTTGGCCCACAATTTTGCCCGTTCCTCAAATTATGGAAATTTTAAGACGATATGGAACACGGTTGTGAATGAGTATTATCCCGCATTTGAAGATTGGATGGCCTCCCCATCGGTTCCGGCGTCAGACAAGGCTTCGTTGTTTTCCAGAATGTTTGCCGATGACCCCCCTGCCGTGATTCAGACACTGGCCCTTTGGTCTGGCAAGACACATAAAGAGACTGTCGAAGCTTTGACTGTAAAAGACCCCAGTCTTTTTACGATGGATGGCGAAGGTAAAATCAAAACAGATGAAGCATGGTTTA
Source organism: Deltaproteobacteria bacterium (assembly GCA_030688705.1). GTDB lineage: Bacteria > UBA10199 > UBA10199 > SPLOWO2-01-44-7 > SPLOWO2-01-44-7 > JAHFSU01. The sequence goes on along the minus strand of JAUYJH010000152.1, from coordinate 4,293 downwards.
CAAAACTCTTGACAGCCGCGGCTAGTCTTAATTGGAGCAGGGTTTATAAGCTTCCTGAAGGGTACCAGGCTAGTCCGACTCCAGCACAAATTGTTTTGCAATACGATTTGGAATTGCGGGAGGGTTATGAAATAAAATTAAAGGACAAAGAAGCCATTTTTGTCGAAAAATTATTCAATGCCAAAAGCAATGATACAGAAAAATTTAAACAAGCCGTGGAACAGCTGAAGAGGGATTGTGAACAGGCACAGATTGCTTATCCCTTTGACGTCAGCACCCCCGACAAAAATCCGGGGAACCCTTGGGCCGTTCAAAAAAGACTCAACGATTTTGTCACGAAGATCGTCAATGGAAAATATCAAAAACCGGCCCAATGGCTCTTCGGCCTAGATGCCGGTATTGTTGATCGGAAACACAGCTATGCAGGGCTTGGATTAAAACCGCAACTGATCTGGAGACCCGCTGGAAAAAAGGATTTTGAAATCTCCGGCTGGCTTTTTGTCGGTGCCGCAAAATCGGCCATCATTGATTCTGAGCCGACGGTTGCAGCGGACGGAGCCGCGGTGGCAAGCGGTTTCTCGGTGAAAAAAGATGTGGAAATTTCAAAAAATGGAACGGCAAGAAAAGCCTCCGCTAATGGCGGACTCTCTTACACCAGCGCCGGAACCAATGCCCCCGAGGGAACTCCGAGATTTGTCAATGTCAATGCAGGTGTTAGTCTTACCTTGGCCCCCGGAATTTCAAATTGGACAGCGACTCCTTCGTTCGATTGGAAATTGCGCCACAACACCATCAACGGGGCTAATAGAAATTTTCTGACTCCTGCGCTTAAAATGATGCTTGGTAAACATATTTTCCTTGAGAATAAACTGACATTTTTTATCGGAACCCAAGGAGGGGGGGATCATCTCGATGTTATCGGCCGTGAAGGGACCCCCATAGAGATTATAGATACTAATAAGCCAACATTGGATCCTCTGCATGCGACCGTTGGACAGAATGGCCGCATTTATACTGGGGTTTTGGGATACGAGTGGAAAGAGGGCGATTTCGTGGGGTTGGGGTTCAGCGCACTTCACTTCAGTGATTATCTGAAAATCAACGATGGAGATAATGTCGGAGACGGAAATTTGGGAAGAAACAGCGTGTTTTTCTTGGTCGGAAAGACATTTTAAATTTTGTCCGGGTTCAACAGGGTTAGAAAAAAGGAAGGGATAAAGGGATATGAAAACAAAATACAGCTTGAAACACTTCTTAGGGGGAGTGTTGATGGGAACGTTCATACTTGCCATGGGGTGCTCGGACGGTGTGTTGCCGACGGAGGCGCCTCCTTTCAACCCCGATATTTCTCCCCCCAGCGTTGTATTCAACGGCGATCCGCTGACCGTCGATCAGGGGGGGTCCACCACCCTTTCATGGGAAGTGGATGGGGCCGATAAAGTGGAGATTGTTTCCACCGCAACCGACAATAAATTCAGCTACGCCACCGACAAAGATTTTAAATCGACAACCGTGGTCGATAATCTGCAAGAAACCACCACCTTTATTCTGACCGCGACTAAAAATCCGGGAACGGCTGTTGAAGGGGAGGCTGCGGAGGGGGAAGGGGCGGAGGGTGAAGAAGGTGGCGAAGAAGAAGCGCCTCCCTCGATGACGATTGCCAAACAGACCGAAGAGGAATCCTGTGCCTTTGGGACGACTTACAATCCAGATACCGGAGAATGTGTTGCGGCTGATGCTGGTCCGCAACCTCAAATTACGCAAAGATCGGTGACCGTGACGGTGCGCCCTGTTGCCAATCTTGCCATCAACGAATTTTATTCCGATGCCGTCAAAACAGAAATTGAAGGCAAATATGTTTTAGCCTCCGGTGATTCTGATGCCGTGTTGCAGTGGGATGTGACGCCGGAAACGGCGGAGATAACCGTCATCGCCTCAACCGGCGAGACAGTGGTTTTGGTGACATGCGCTTCAGAAGAGCCGACCACCACAGCGGCGATGGAATTGGAGGATGGCAGCGAAGTGACCACCGATCCCCTGCCGGTCAAAGGGTGTGCCACAGTCCATCCGACCGAAGAGACTGTTTATACCTTGACTGCCAATGCGGGTGATCAGACGGTGACCAAAGAACTGACAATCGGCGTGGCACAGGTATTGAGCGCCGAACTGACCGTGAACGGATCGCCCGATGTGAAAGTCGATTCCTACCCGGCACAGGTGACGCTTGCCTGGAAGGTAACGCCGGCCAACGCCGTGATAACCATTACGGCAACGCCGCCCCTTAAGGCCGATGCCGAAAAAATCGCCAACATCACCACGGCAGAAGGAACCGTGGCCGTGCAGGTGAATGAAAATACCGAATTTAAATTGGTGGCTACAGTCGAAGGCCAGGAGCCGGTGACCGATGTTTCTGCTGTAACCGCTTCGGTCTTGGCGCTCAATTGCTCGCAGTACAAAGCCTATACCGATGCCAAAGGGGCTGTCTTTGCCGGTGAAGAGATAAATATCCGATGGAATGTTCCCGCGGGCGGTCCGGCTATCGCCAAGGTCCGCGTCGCAAGGGACGGGGCATCGGTCGCTGAAACCAACGTTTCCGCCGGAAGCGCGAATGTAACCGCCAAATCTGGTTACACCGTCTCTTTCTTGGATGCCAATGGCAAAGACTATTGCCAACAGCCGGTCAAGATTTCTCTGGCCGTTCTGCAGGCGATCAATGGCGACAAAGCGGTGCGTGTTGTGAAAGACCAGATGGATCCCAGTGGAGTCTATGTCGGATTGGATTTAGGCGGTTTTAACGAGGGTAAAGCAAAGGCCCTTTATTACAATCCCAAAGTAAACAGCATGGAAATTGATTTTTTTAGTGCCTTGAAGGGCTATGACGACGTCACTAAAACTCTGACCGTCAATTTCATGGATCAAGTAGTTAAAGAATTTCCGGTTAATGCAATTGCCGCAAGATCCGGAAAACACCCTCTCTTTGCGGCGACAACGGGCGCCATTCTTTATCGGATGGTTGACGGGGATAACTGTTCTCCGCAGTGTGAAGACAATAAAAAAAATAAGAGTAAGACCTACAAAGAAAGCATCCATGGTCCAAAATGGGGAGCGTTGGCCCCGTTAATGAAGTTGGCCTCCAAAGCGGGTTATAATGGAACTCACCCCGGTTGTTTCGGAAAAATGCAACCTGGCAAAAAATCCAAAGGAAAAAATGACTTGGTTTCCATGGGACAGGTTTGCGATATGGCGGCCTCTGAAAGCGGCGCCCTTTATGTGGCGACCGACAGAGGCTTGCTCTATCTGAATAATGCCGAAGCCTTTATTGAAGATTATAGAAGTCAAAAATGGCAAGGATGGGAGAAAAATAACCCCCTCTACGCCAGTGTTGTGAACGATGTTGAAGTGACGAGCCTTGGCGGCAAAGAGGTTATTCTCGCCGCGGGGTCCAAAGGGGTTTATGTGAGCGAAAACGGCGGCAAGAGCTGGGATTCCGCCGGCGGTGAGGAGATGGGCGAGGTGTATAGCGTCGCCGTCGCCTATACCGATGACGCCGAAGTGCTAGTGGCTGGTACCTCCAAGGGTGTCTATGTGATGAATGCCGCGGGGGGCCGCTGGTCGCAGAAAAATATCAACAATGCCGCTTATAGCGTCTCTGTTGATCCCTACGATGGCAAAACGGTTTATGCCGGTACATCGGCAGGCTTTTATGTCAGCCGCGATGCGGGAGCCTCCTTTGCCAACGCATCCCCCACGACCGATGCCGATCTGGTGGTTCGTTCGGTCATGCCGGTCTATGCGTCCGATCCTGAAAAAAATGAAACCGATTTCTATATGTATCTGGCAACCGAGAGTGGCGTGATGCGGGCCTATGTTCCCGAGATACGTTTTGTGGAAACTCCGGCACCTTCGGCACCGGCTCCTGAAGAACCTCCTGCTGTAGAAGAGGGTTCTGCTACAGGGGATGTGGTGATGGAATAACAAACCGTTCTTGCGCCGGAATAACAACTGATTTAGGATAAATGCCGTATGCGTAAAAAACATGCGGCATTTTTTTTGCTTTTTGTCCTTGGTCCATTGTCCATTGTCCATGGTCCTGTTTTCGCCCAAATCTCCAAGGTCGATCCCCTGCTTGATATTTTTGCGCGGGAGTCTTACGGAAAAGAACCGACGGGGCTTGCCTCCAAATCGGTTTTCATCAATCGAGATGGCGAAAAATTCGTTAACTGTTTCATCCGCATTTATAATCCCCAAAAGGCAAAAGAAATCGCCAAGCGTTTGGAATCGATCGGCGGGCTT
>JAUYJH010000146.1 GCA_030688705.1 Deltaproteobacteria bacterium | reverse complement strand
TGGAAGATGACAGCTGGCTTTTGATCCGCCCCTCCGGCACGGAGCCCTTACTGCGCACTTATGCCGAAGCCCCCACTTTGGTGCAGGCTGAAAACCTTCTTAAAGAGGCCCAAAAGCTCATTGACACCGTTTAAAAACTGGTGTTGTCAAAGGGTATTTCGATGTTAAATCGTCATTCCGGCGGAAGCCGGAATCCAGGAACTGTTGAAATAGCTGGGCTCCGGCTTTCGCCGGAGTGACAAAAAGAATGCTTATTTATGCCACCGGTAATTAAATTTGAAACGGCCGTCCAAAAGCTGGAAACGATCGTGCGCAAACTGGAAAATGGCGATTTAAATCTGGAAGAATCGCTCAAAGCCTTTGAAGAGGGGATCAGTCTTGCAAGAACCTGCGAAAAACTTTTGAAAGAGGCCAAGGGAAAGATTGAACAGTTGGTTAAAAAAGAGGGGGGCAAGTGGGAGACAGCCCCTTTTGACCCCGAAAATTGATTTATGAATATCGAACAATACCTTGCGGAAAATAAGGCAAAAATAGATGCCTCTCTTTTGCGCTATCTCTCTGAAGATGCCGCCATCCCAAAAATTTTGAGAGAGGCGATGGAGTATAGTCTCAAGGCCGGGGGAAAAAGAATCCGCCCCATTTTGGCGGTGGCTTCCGCCCAAGCCGTTGGAGGAACCATAGAGCCGGTAATGCCGCTCGCTTGCGCGTTGGAGATGATCCATACTTTTTCTCTGATTCATGACGATCTTCCCGCCATGGATGATGATGATTTTCGAAGAGGGCTGCCGACCAATCACAAAGTTTTTGGAGAAGGGGTTGCGGTGCTGGCAGGGGACGGCCTTTTGTCTTTCGCTTTTGAACTCCTTTGTCGCGGAGAATGTTTGGAAGTGATCCGTGATGTGGCGCAAGCCACCGGCCCTTCAGGCATGGTGGGGGGGCAGGTTCTGGATCTGAAAGCAGAGGGTGTTGCCCTTACTGTAGAGGCCCTGGAAAATGTTCATCGCTTTAAGACCGGCCGTCTTATTTCTGTTTCGGTCACCGGTGGCGCCAAAATCGGCGGCGCCGATGCGGCCCAGTTGGAAACGCTAAAAAGTTACGGCGACAAAATCGGACTCGCCTTTCAGATTGCCGACGATATTTTGAATGTGGAAGGAGATGCCAAGACCTTGGGAAAAAGCGTCGGTTCCGACGCCAAAAATTGCAAATCGACCTACCCCGCCCTTTTGGGCTTGCAAGCATCAAAGGCCAAGGCGAGAGAGCTGGTTTCTGAAGCCATTGCAGCGCTGGATGGTTTTACCGCCGCCGCCGATCCTTTGAGGGGGATTGCGGAATATGTTGTTTTAAGAAAAAATTGATCATGAAAACTTTTTGCGAAACGGTTGAAATCAACACGAAACAAGAGATCCAGTTTATAGATATCACCGACAGGGTGGCGGCGCTTGTGCGCAAAAGCGGCATCAAAGAGGGGCAGGCCTGTGTTTACACACAGCACACCACATCGGCCATTGTCGTTAACGAGCGCGAAGAGGGGCTTGAAAAAGACATGATATTGTTTTTGAACACAATCGCCCCGCCGCGGAAAAACTATCTTCATGACAGCACCCCCTTGGATGGCCGTCTGAATGCCCACAGTCATCTGCAGTCGTTGTTGTTGCCGGCTTCGCAAACGATACCGGTGAGCAAGGGGGCATTGGCGCTGGGGAGCTGGCAGAAGATTTTTTTCGCCGAGTTGGACGGCCCAAGACCCTCCCGCCGTTTTCTGGTCCAGATTCTAGGTTTATGAATTTCGAAAAAGAAAAACATCATTTTAAGGGCGATGAAACCGGTCTCGACAAGGAAAAATATGTCATCGAGACTTTTTTGTTTGAATCCCAGATCGACCCCGAAGATGCCGCCCTGCATTTGTGCCAGGAACACAGCACCGCGCAGTGGAAGCGGGTCGATGTCGACGAAGATTTCCGTCCCCAACATGCCGCGAAACTGCTTTCTTTGGAGGTGCTGGAAACAAAAGATACGCCGGCTTTTCCGGCCCCCTTTCATACGGGCCCCAAATTCCATACCTGCCGCGCCCGCATTGCCAATCCGCACATCAATTTCGGCGCCAAGCTGCCCAATCTCTTGACGGTTGTTTGCGGCGAAGGGGTTTTTTATTCTCCGGGGATTACCGCCATCAAGCTTTTGGACCTCGATTTTCCGGATGCCTATCTCGACCAGTTTGAGGGGCCCCAATTCGGTGTGCGGGGGGTGCGCGATCTTTTACAGATTTACGATCGCCCCATTTTTTTGGGTGTCGTAAAACCGAATATCGGATTGGACCCCGGGTCGTTTTCGGAGCTGGCTTATCAAAGCTGGCTCGGGGGATTGGATGCGCCGAAAGACGATGAGATGCTGGCGGATGTCGGCTATTCCACGCTTGAAAAACGGACGGCACTTCTTGGAAAACTGCGTCGCAAGGCTGAACAGGAAACAGGCGAAAAAAAGATGTATATCGCCAACATCACCGACGAGGTCGATCGCATTGAGGCCTTGCACGACATGGCCGTTGCCAATGGGATCAACGCGGTCATGCTGAATGGCTGGGCTATCGGTTTAAGCGCCTGCAGGTCTTTGAGAAAAAAGGCGAAGGTCCCCCTTGTGGCCCATTTCGACTTCATAGCGGCATTTACGCGGGTTCCCTATTTCGGCATGTCGGTTGCTCTCTCCACCAAGCTCCAGCGGCTGGCGGGGTTTGACATCATTTTGTTTCCGGGGTTGAGCGCCAGAATGCAAACGACAAAAGAAGAAATGATGTCGAATGTAAAAGCCTGTTTGGAACCGATGGGAAAAATCAAACCGTCTCTGCCGGTTCCCGGCGGGAGCGATTGGGCCGGAAATTTGGACAAGATGTATGACATCATGGGATCGGTTGATTTTGGGATGGTTCCCGGGCGCGGTGTTTTCAATCATCCGATGGGGCCCAAAGCCGGTGCCAGAAGTTTCAGACAGGCTTGGGAGGCGATCCAAAAAAAGATTCCGGTAAAAGAATACGCCAATTCGCATGAAGAATTAAAAACGGCTTTTGAGGCTTTTGAGGAATGCTGACATGATGCAAAAAACAGATGCACTGAAAGAGGTCCGCCATATTCTCGCCGTGGCCAGCGGCAAGGGGGGGGTCGGCAAATCAACTGTGGCTGCCAATCTTGCGCTGGCTTTGGCCAAAACAGGGGCCCAGGTGGGTCTTTTGGATTGCGATATTTACGGCCCCAGCATTCCGATGATGCTTGCGATTACCGAGCGCCCCACCGTGATCGGTGAAAAAGTCGTGCCGGTCGAAAAATGGGGCCTTAAAATCCTTTCGATGGGAATGCTCGCCACGGAGGATACGCCGGTTATTTGGCGCGGACCGATGGTGGCGGGGATTCTGCAACAATTTCTCTTTCAGGTTGCGTGGGGCCGTCTCGATTATCTTGTCATGGATTTGCCTCCGGGTACCGGCGACGCGCAATTGACCCTGTCGCAAATCGCCCCCCTTTCCGGCGCGGTCATCGTGACCACCCCGCAAGATGTCGCTTTGCTGGATGCGAGACGGGGGCTTAAAATGTTTCAGCAGGTGAATGTTCCGGTTTTGGGTCTGGTTGAAAACATGAGTTATTTTGTCTGCGATCAGTGTCAGAAAAAGCATGCCATTTTCAAATCAAAAGGGGCTTTTAGGGTTGCCAAAGAATTGAATCTTCCCTTGTTGGCTGAAATTCCGATCGACCCGGATGTGGCCGAGGGGGGGGATTCCGGAAATCCCATTTTTATCTCTCACCCCGAATCCGAGGCCGCCTTGGCCTATGAAAAACTGGCCCGCGCGGTCACCACCTCTTTGGAAAAAAACGTTTCTGAAGAGAGCCTACACTTGAAATGGTGACATGAAACCGGTTTCCTTAAAAAAAATCGATCCGAGAACTTTGGGAGTGGAATGGGAGGATGCCCATCAAGGTGTTTATGACACCACTTTTTTGCGAGAGCATTGCACGTGCGCCGCCTGTGTGGACGAATGGACCGGAGAGAGAAAAGTAAAAACAGGCATGTTGCCGGCAACGGTTTTGCCGGTGACGATCGACTCGGTCGGAAACTACGGCCTTCAAATTCGGTTTAGCGACGGACACGCGACCGGTATCTACACATACGATTATTTGAGAAGTTTATGCCAGTGTCCCGGCTGTCATTCCCGCGAAAGCGGGAATCCACTTTTAATACCTTAAAGGTCTGACCACGGTATTCCCGGACAACATGTAGAAGGGGGCCAGTTTGGACAACGCCTGTATGGCATGACTGGAAAGATCTCCCGAAAGGGGGAGGTTGATGCCGATATCAAACACGGCGGTTTGCGTCTCTTTTAACTTGCGGCTTATCTCGCGCAAAAACAGGGGCCAATCACTGATGGAAGCCGGCTTTGATTCTCCATCGCGGTGGTTGTAATCGGCCATCTCTTTGATTCCCTTGAGTTCTTTGAGTCTTTCAACCGCGTTTTGGAGGTTTTGACTGAAAATTTTGCGGTCTTTACATTCCTGTCTAGCGATAACCCTGGCTTGAACTCCAATGGCACCTACGCAAAGGGCAAATTGGACGTAATTTTTATACGACTTGTCATCGGGGCTAAAGGCAACCCACGTCTCTTCCGGAGGATTGACTGTGCGGCGGGCATGTTGGGCGATATGAGGGTGCAGTTCGTGCGATACAAGACGCGACAACTGGGGTTGAAGAAGCTCCCCCAGCTTGGCTAGTTTGGGATGGATTGTATCGACCACCAACTGCATTCGATCCGCAAATCCATGTACCGCGAATATCTCCAGATCCTTCTTCGTGAATCGCATGGTAGGGCGGCACCCTATTAAACTTGCCGCAATCTGTCAATATTTTCTCAACAAATGTTGGTCATCATTCCGGCGAAAGCCGGAATCCAGTAATCTGCTTTTCCTTCCTCGATCCAGTTTGTAAGCAACATTTTCAGAGCCCTGCCGATAAGCTTCTCATGCCTTATACGAAGTCCGTTTATGGCACAGACGTTGCAACTATCACCTTGAAAGGCTCATTTGAGAGAGGGGTTTTATGAATAAAAAATCTAATGTTTTCAACGTTTTATATCTCATTGGTATGGGATTGGTGTTGGGGAGTATGCTCCTCACTTTTGGGCCCAAGAGAGAGGTGATTCAAAGGAGCCTTTTGGAACACCAAATTGAAGCTTTTTTGGATAAAGAAGCTTTCGCTTTGAGAGGGGCCATTCGCAGCAATTTCATCGCTCATTTATTGGCCACAGCCAGGGACCATGAGTTTGATCCATTACTGATATTGGCGATTATGAAGGTGGAAAGTTCCTTTAAGTTGCATGCCGTTTCTCACGCCGGGGCATTGGGGCTTTTGCAGCTCAAACCGATCGCGGCCAGAGAGGTCTCCAATGTTTTTGATTTGGCGCCGGTGAGCTCCGGACAGTTGATGGACCCGTTCATCAACGTCAAATTCGGGATTCATTATCTTTCTTTTTTGAGAAAAAGCTTCGGCAAAAACTGGATGACAATCTTGGCCGCCTATAACGCCGGCCCGACTTTTATCAAAAGAACCAGCGTCATCCCAACCGGTTATGCCTCTAAGGTTTTGAGAACCTACCGGGAAATCATCAAACAAGTCAAATCGGCGTAAAAAAACTCAAATTTGGGAAATAAAAATGCCCTTTGAAATTTTATTTCAAAGGGCATTTTGCTTGTGGAGGCGGCGGGTATCGCACCCGCGTCCGAAGAAACGCCGTTCCTCCTTCTACATGCTTAGTCTGCACATTATGTAAGTCTTGAACTCGCCTTGCAGACCGGTTTTATTCAAGACCATCCTTTGTATTTGTTTCGCCTCACCGGCCAAAGAAAAACCGGATCGGCTAACCTGCTGATGGCGTTTGTCCGCGCTAGCAGGTGTTACACGGCAAACGTGACTGCGCTAGTTAGGCAGCCAATGCCATAGGTTCGGCATTTATAAGGTGTCGCCGGTTTTACGACTCAAGCAACGTGGTCGGCATGCAGGAAAAGAACTTTGATTTTCTCCGTCGAAGCTGATTCGCCCCCGAAATTTGGCGGCAGCCAAATTTCCCTCTATTTTCCATTTTCCATTTTCGTTACCTTTGCTTAAACTTCATCGCTCTGGAAATGGTTCGACGCGATTCTTTCCGCTTGATACTTTCCCGTTTGTCAAAGAGCTGTTTGCCTTTTGCCAAGGCGAGTTCCACCTTGGCCCGGCCCTGCTTGAAGTATATCTTGGTGGGGACCAAGGTCAAGCCCTTCTCCTGAAGTTTTGCGATCAGCTTTTCAATTTCGGCCTTGTGGAGCAACAGTTTGCGGCTGCGCATCGGTTCATGATTTAATCCGGCGGCCGGCTCGTAGGGGCTGATGTGGCAGTTCAAAAGCCAAAGTTCGCCATTTTTGAAAATGGCATAGGCATCTCCCAAATTTACTTTTGCGTCGCGCAGGCTTTTCACCTCGCTTCCGGTCAGCATCATGCCCGCTTCGAATTTTTCCAAAAAATGATAATGAAAAGAAGCTTTGCGATTTTGCGCGACAATCTTTATGCCGCCCTCTTTTTTCATGGGGTTAATTTACAATGGTGCCGCCGGAAATAATCAGTTTGAAAGCCCGCTCCGGGGTCATATTCACATATTTCAAATTTTCCCGCGGGGCCACAACCAAAAAACCGGAGGTGGGGTTGGGAGAGGTTGGAATAAAGACGTTGACTGTCTCCCGGTCGGGGGTATTTTTTAACGGATCGGGCGTATCGCCGGTGATGAAACCGATCATGTGATTCCCCGTTACGGGAAATTGGATCAGCACGACCTGCCGGAAACTCTGCTGTTTGGAGGAAGCCACCGTTTCGGTAAACTGCTTGACGGCTCGGTAGATAGTGTTCCCGAATGGGACTTTATTAATGATTTTGTCCCAAACGGCCAACAGTTTGGAACCGATGTAAAGACGGGTGATGACACCGGTCAAAACGACGAGAAAAATGGTGAAAAGGAGCCCCAGCCCCGGCAGTTCAAAACCAAAAAGGTTGATAGGCCTCCAAGGGGTGGGAACAATGCTGGTAAACAAATCTTCGCACCAGAGAATGACGGCCTTCAAAATCCAGACGGTCATCACGATAGGGACCAAAACCAGCGCCCCCGACACAAAATATTTTTTGAAAATAGTTTTCATCTTAGACGACCGCCTTGCCGGCGATATAGACGTTTCGGACGCAGGAGTGTTGTGTCTGTAAAATAAGCTCGCGGCACAACGTGTCGGGCGAGTCTGTCTCACAGGCCGGTTTGCGCACGACGATAAAATCGGCTTTTTTTCCGGCTGTCAGCGACCCGATCTCATTTTCAAAACCCAGCGCAAACGCCCCGCCGCTCGTCGCCATTTTTAGAAGCTCCAATGGAGTCGGTAGCGGAGACGAGCCTTCTTTAAGCGCCAACCGCATCTCGTCCCAGAGATCAAACCCTTCGGCATTGCTTAAAATTTCGGTCCCAAGCGCCACGGGAATTCCGTGTTCCATCAATTGTTTCAGGGGAAGGCTCCCCAGTCTAAACCGTCGGTTTGCGCCGGGGGCGTAGACAACCTTGGCCAAATTTCTGGCCAGTCTCGGAAAATCAGAGGCGCTTAAATGATAGCCCCCGACAATGGAAAGGGGGGTGGAAAAAAAGCCGATATCCTCCAGGTGCTGTACCGGAGTTTTCATGTGGGCCGGCGGAAGCTCTTCCCATCCGATGGCCGGAAAGAGCTGTGTGGCAATGAGCCCTTTGGACTCAAAGAAAAATTCCATTTCCGAAAAAGTTTCCGCCGCGTGGATCTGAAGCGGCAAACGGGCGTCTTTCGCGTGCTTTGAAATAATGTTGAGAAGATTTTTTGACAGGACATAAGCCGAATGGGGCCCAAAACCGATCTTGAGATGGCCCGGCTTGACATCCAGATATTGTTCGATCAGCGCCAGGGCCACTTCAAAGCGCTGTTGCGCCTGTCGGTCCGGTCCGCTCAAAATTTCCTGAAAAATCACGCCGCGCATCGGGCTCGATTTCAAAATCGGGAAGGCCCCTTCATAATGAACCATCGCCCCGACGCAGGTAATCCCCGACGCCACCATCTGTGTCAGAGTTTGCTCCATTTTTTTTGCGACCACACCGGAAGATGTTTTGGAAAGATAATGCAGGCCTTCCAAAAACCAGGCGACGCTCGACAAGCCGGTATCGGTTTCAACCGTGTACCGTTCATAAAATCCGGTCCGGTCGAGATGGCAGTGGGCATTGACCAGGCCGGGCAAAATGACGGCGTCTGGAAAATCACGGCACTGCGCCTGCGGGTGCTGTTTTTTTAGCTGGTCGGACGGGCCCACGGCCACGATTGCGTCGCCGTCGATGACGACCCCTCCGTTGCGGATGATTTCGGCGGATTGGAGCGGCAAAACCCACGCCGCGCTGAATAATTCCATGCGCGCAAAATAACACAGGGTGCGTCTTGGGTGCAAGGCGATGTTATAAGATGTTTAGGCGGGAAGATGCTCCCGGATTGTTTTGACCAGATCGTCCGCTTCAAACGGCTTGGCCACAAAATCGACAGCCCCGGCGTTCAAAACATACTCGACGATTTCTCTGTCTTTAAAGCCGCTGATGACGACAACGGGGGGGAGTTTTTTCTTTTTTGCCCCAAGCCATTGCTCAAAATTTTCAAGAAACGCGGTTCCGTCGGTCTTTTTAAATCCCAAATCAAGCAGGACCAGGTCGGGTTTCACCTCCTTGATTTTTTCAAGAGCCGATTCAACCGTGAAAACGCTGACACACCGAAACCCATGGGAAGCCAGGCGCTTTCTTAAAAGCGCCTGCATCGCCTCATCGTCCTCCACGATCAATATCTTCTTCCCCTTCTCCATCCGTCCATTATACAGACTGCGCGGGTTGTAATGCAAGAGAGCGAAAAAAGAGCAATCATTTCCTAGCGTAACACGCAATTGTCAATCAGTCTTGTCTCCCCGATGCGGCAGGCGACGGCCAAAAGAGCGGGGAGCTTTAAAGTCTTCAGCGGGTCGAGAGTTTTGGGATCGCAAAGGAGGGCATATTCCACTTTGAGCTTTTTGGTCTCCTCCAGCGTGGCATGAACGGTTTTGACAAGGGCCTCGACGTTTTTTTCCCCCTGATCGACAAGACTTTGCGCTTTGACAAGGCTCAACGAAATGGCCAGTGCCGCCTGCCTCTCATCCGTTTTAAGATATCGGTTGCGGGAACTCATGGCCAGTCCGTCATCTTCTCTCACAATCGGCATCGGCTTGATCTCAACCGGAAGATTCAAATCTTTCACCATCTGCTGGATGATGCGAAGCTGTTGGTAATCTTTTTGTCCGAACAGGGCGACATTGGGCTGTACGATATTGAAAAGTTTCAGCACCACTGTAGCCACTCCCTGAAAATGGCCGGGTCTTGCCGCGCCGCAGAGCGGTTTTGAAAGAGCACCCAAGTCGAGAGAAGTCTGAAAATCTTTCGGATACATGTCTCCGGTCTTTGGGTAAAAAACGATATCAACGCCGCACTCCTCGGCTCTATTCAGATCTTTTTCAAGAGTTTTTGGGTATTGCTTCAAATCTTCGGCGGGCCCGAATTGCAACGGGTTGACAAAAATGCTCAATACCAAATGATCCGCCAGACGCTTGCCTTCGCGTAAAAGAGAGAGATGCCCCTCATGCAGGGCCCCCATGGTTGGGACAAGGGCGATTTTTTCTTCATGCTCTCTTCTTTTGAGAGCCCACTCCTGCATCTCAAGCGGTGTTTCGATAATTTTCAAGCTTGCCTCCGTTTTTTACGTCATCGATATATTGATGCAGGGCCTCCGACACGATTTT
>JAUYJH010000145.1 GCA_030688705.1 Deltaproteobacteria bacterium | reverse complement strand
GGAAAGATTCAGAAGGGGAGAATTTTCGCCCCTCTTTTAAAATCGACTCAATTGCTTTTGCCATGATTTTGGCCCCTTTACGGGAGGTATGCGATACCTCCTGATCTCTGTCAATTGCATCCGCTACCTGGTAGGGGACCCACCCTCTGCTACCAGGTAGGAGAAGGGGGTCTCCCTACCTGGTAGCGAGAAATATCCTTGCCCATCCGGTGCAGTTTTGATAAACACCCTGCGTCAATAAACCGGGGATAAACCCCCAAGGAGGAGTGATATGAAGAAAACAGTCTTATTGGCCGCCGCCGCAGCCCTCGTGATGAGTGGTGCCGCCATGGCCGAAGAAGCAACAACAACGGCGCCGGCGCCGACGGCGAAAGCCACGACGCCACAGCCGGAAACGACCACCACCACAACGGTGACGGACACACAGGTCAAGGGAAAGAAGACAGGAATTGATGCCACCACAGTGACTCAAGAACAAAAAGTAAAGGTCACTGACAAGCAAGGTGACGTCGGGACCTTAACGGCCAGCCAGACCACCGTATTTTTCACGATTACCGGCGATTCCAAGGTGGCCGCCAATGCCGAATACATGAAGCTCGCCGATCACCTTAAAAAGGCGAAAGGCGTTTTTTCGGCCAACTGTACCTTCAGCGCCAAAGAATGCAGCGCAGTCATTGATCCTACTGTGACCAATGCCGATCAGCTTTTGGGCTGGGCCAAAAAAGGTCAGTTTAAAGTTCAGATGCAGAAGAAATAAGGGGTTTTTGCGTTCATTCAAAAAAACCCGCAAGGAGACCCTTGCGGGTTTTTTCTTTTTCCGTTAGCATCATCTTTGTCCATGAAACAGGTGATTTTTCCATTTATTCTGCTTTTGGCGCTCGTTGCGGGGGGCGTCCGGAAGCTTCCTTGCGTGGAAGTCGGTTTTGGGGGGGTTGAGCATGATTGCTGTGCGGTGGAAACAGGTGCCGCGTTTTCCAATCCTTCTGAAGAATGTTGCGGGTCCGATACGGACAAGGGCCTGCCTGTTTTAGGGGCTTCACTCCCGTTTCAAATCGATAGCCATTTGGTTTTGGCCGCGACCGATATCTTCCAAATAAACCGGCAAGAACTCGTATTTTTTACGCCGCTTCACCAGGAACACTGGGGCGGCATCCGGCATCTACCCTCCTATTTAGAACACGCCACACTCTTGTTGTGAGAACCTCCAAATATCTGTAATTTACGGTGCACTGGAGGTTTTTATGTGTTTTTCTAAAAAAATTGTTTGGATTTTGATTTTCATAGTTTCAGGGTTTAAGCCTGTGGCATTCGGCGAACCGATTTTGACCATCGATCAGGCGGTGGAAGAGGCCCTGCAGGAAAATCCGGCGCTGAAAGCGCAAGAGGCTTCTGTCAACGCGGCCAAGGCGAATATCGGGGTTTCCAAATCGCTTGATGATCCAACGGTCGACGTGATGCTTTATCAGGTCCCGATCAGTACCTATGCCCCCAATCAGGCGATGGATATCAATTACACCCTCACCCAGAAATTTCCGTTTCCGGGAAAATTAAAGCAGAAAAAAAGGGGGGCGGAAAACATGTTCAAGGCGGAGCTGTCCGGCTACAATACCCAACGGCTTGTAACGCAGGTGCACACGGAACATGCCTTTCACGAACTCTATCTGGCTGAAAAATCACTGACCCTTACGCGCCAGCTTAAAAGTCTTTTTGCCAAGCTGGCCTCCTCTGAAGGGGCCCGTTACGCCGCCGCCGGCAAAACGTCGCAGGACTACCTGAAATCAAAGGCCGAAATGGAGATGCTGGAAAGTGAGGCCGCTCTTCTCGATGCGGAAAAGACAGAGGCGCGGGCTATGCTCAATATTTTGCGGCACAAAGATCCGGGGGAAGATATCCGAATCGCCGATCTGCCGCGGCACGATCACCCGTTTCCCGATTATCGGGAATTTGAGGAGATTGTTTTAAAAAAGCACCCGGAACTCAAAACGGCGGAACATCGGCTGAATGCCAGAAAGGCCGACACTTCTTTTGCAAAAAAAGAGGCCAGCCTTCCCAACCTGCAAATCAGCGGGAGCTATGTCCAAAGAAAGGGGACGCAGGATGCCTGGACGGCGGATGCGATGATCAACATCCCTTTTTTGTGGGAGAAAAACCGGAAGGCCCTGCATGAGGCGAGAGCCAGGGAACACCAGGCAAAGCAACAGTTGGCCAGCCAGCAGGATCAGCGTTTGGCAGCGCTTAAAGAGGCCTATGCCCGTTTTGAAAACAACAAAAAATCATACGCAATTTACAGGGCAAAAGTGTTGCCGAGCATGTCTGTTGCCATGAAGGCGGCGCAGGCCGCTTATGAGACGGGTAACACAAGTTTTATCGATTTTATCGACACGGCGCGGGAATATAAAAAAGCCGAGTTTGCCACGCTTAAAGCGTTCGTGGATTACCACGCCGCCATTTCAGACCTTAAATACGCGGTGGGTGAGGATTTTATGCCGTCAATTATGGACCGAGGACCAAGGACCGAGGACCACGGACCAAGGAGAAAACAATGAAAAAGATAATTTTATGGATACTGATTTTGGCCGGGATCGGGGGGCTGGCTCTTTGGCAGCACCAACGGATCCCTTTTTTGAAAACCTTGTTCCACAAGGAGCATGCGTTGCAAGCATACCAGTGCCCCATGCACCCCCAGATTGTCTCTGACAAACCGGGGAGTTGCCCCATCTGCGGCATGACGCTGCAGCCGGTTTCGATGCCGAAAGAAAAGCCTGAAGAGCAGCACAAACACGAAGGGAGTCTCTTGATCTCACCTGAAAGATTGCAATTGCTGGGAGTGACGACGGCGATGGTGGAAGAAAAAAATCTTTTTCAAGAGGCAAGGCTTCCCGGCCGAATCGCTTTTGATCAGGAACTCTACATCACCGAAAACGAATATGTGACGGGGCTTAAAGTGGGCAGCGAACCTGATGTTCTTCGCACCATCGAAAAAAAGATGAAGCGGCTGGGCATTTCGGATTTGGAACTTGAAAATTTAAAAAAGACGAGAAAAGCCGACCCCTCCCTTTTTCTCCCCAAGGAAAACGGGCCCGTTTGGGTTTACGCCTCTGTTTATGAAGCCGATCTTTTTTGGATTGCGCCGGGGATGACGGCGGCTGTCGGGGTGCCGACCGACAAGAGTCTGACATTGGAAGGGACGGTCCAGGCGGTAACACCCATTGTCGATGAAACCACGCGGACAGCCAGAGCGAGAATTTTAGTCGATCGGACTTCCGTACCGTTCAAGCCCGACACCTATGTCGATGTCGTTTTGAAAAAAGATTTGGGAGTATTGCCTGCGGTGCCGGCCAGCGCGGTTATCGATACCGGAACAAGACAGATTGTCTTTGTCGATTGGGGTGACGGTTATTTGGAACCGAGAGAGGTAAGGCTCGGAACAAAGGCGGGCGAGGATTATCCGGTGACGGAAGGATTGTCGGCGGGTGAAAAAGTAATCACATCAGCCCATTTTTTGATCGATTCCGAATCTCAAATGCAAGAAGCGTTAAAGAAATTTGGCGAAGCACCCGGCGGAGGTCACCAACACTAATATGATCGAACGCATTATAAAATATTGTTCAGCCAACAAGGGCATTGTCATCTTCTTGACGGTTTTGGGGATTCTTTGGAGCCTTGTTTCGATCAAAAACATGAAACTCGACGCGATACCCGATCTCTCCGACACGCAGGTGATCATTTTTACCGAATGGCAGGGGCGGTCTCCCGATCTGATGGAATCGCAGATTACTTATCCGATCATCAGCCAAATGATTTCGGCTCCCAAAGTCAAAGTGGCGCGGGGTTATTCGATGTTTGGCGAATCGTTTGTCTATGTCATTTTTGAAGACGGGGTCGATCTTTATTGGGCGCGATCCCGCGTTTTGGAATATTTGAGCAATCTTTCCGGAAAATTGCCCAAAGGGGTTTCGCCGGCTTTGGGTCCCGATGCCACCGGGGTCGGCTGGGTTTTTCAATACGCGTTGGTCGACAAGAGCGGCGGGCAAAGCCTGGCCGATCTCCGTTCTTTTCAGGACTGGTATCTGCGCTACTGGCTTTTGGAGGTTCCGGGCGTGGCCGAGGTGGCGGCGGTTGGCGGCTACATCAAACAGTATCAGGTGAATATCGATCCAAACGCGCTGGCCGAATACGGTGTCTCGCTTTCCGAGGTGGTGGCGGCGGTTCAGAAATCGAACAACGATGTGGGGGGAAGGCTTCTGGAAATGGCCGGGCGTGAATATACGATTCGCGGGCGGGGCTACATTCAATCGCTCTCGGATATTGAAGAAATTGCGGTAAAAGCGGGAAAAAACGGAACGCCTGTTTTGATCAAAAATATCGCGACGGTCCAATGGGGCGGTGATTTGCGAAGGGGTTTGGCCGAATTGGATGGGGAGGGGGAGGCGGTCGGCGGCATTGTCGTCATGCGCCACGGGGAAAATCCGGTCGATGTGATTGAAAGGGTGAAAAATAAACTGAAAGAAGTGCAATCATCGTTTCCAAAAGGGGTGGAATATAAAATTGTCTATGATCGCTCCCAACTGATTCACCGTTCCGTCACCACGTTGGTGCAAAAAATCCTTGAAGAACTGATTGTGGTGAGCCTCGTGGTTATTATCTTTTTGTGGCATTTTCGATCCGCTCTGGTGCCGATTATCAGCCTGCCGGTAGCCGCCTTGTTCGCGTTTATCCCGATGTATCATTTTGGGATCACCTCCAACATCATGTCGCTTGGCGGCATCGCGCTTGCGATCGGCGCCATGGTCGACGCCTCGATCATCATGGTGGAAAATGCCCATAAAAAACTGGAGACCGGCGAAGCTTTGTTGAGCGGCACGCAAGAGGTTGGTCGCCCTCTTTTCTTCAGTCTTTTGGTGATCGCCGTTTCCTTTATGCCCGTTTTTGTTTTGGAGGCCCAAGAGGGCAAGCTCTTCAAACCCCTTGCCTTCACCAAAAATTTCGCGATGTTTTTTGCCGCCATTTTGGCCATTACCCTGGTCCCCCTTTTGGTCCAGTTTTTTCTCAAAAACACAAAAGTGGTGACGGAAGAAAAACATCCCTTTTTGCCCTGGCTGCACAGACATTACGACAAGGCTTTGACCTCGGTTTTGAAACATCCCAAACGGGCCATTCAAGTTGCCCTCGCCGCTTTGTTGCTCACCGTTCCGGTTTTCATGCGGCTCGGCAGTGAATTCATGCCCCCTTTGAATGAAGGGGATTTTCTCTACATGCCGACGACGTTTCCGGGCATCTCGATTGAAGAGGCCAAAAATTGGCTTCAGACGCAGGATAAAATCATCAAACAATTTCCGGAGGTGGAGGCGGTGTTTGGAAAAGTGGGTCGGGCCAATACATCGACCGATCCCGCTCCGTTATCGATGGTGGAAACCATCATCAAACTGAAACCGTACAAAGAGTGGAAAAGCGGGCGGAGCTGGAAACAACTGGAAAAAGATTTGTATCAGGCCCTTTCGAAAATTCCGGGGACGGCCAATGCCCTTTTGCCGCCGATTCGCGTCCGCATCGACATGCTGACCACCGGCATTCGGACGCCGGTTGGCATTAAAATCGCCGGCAGTGACACCGAAAAAATCGACCGAATCGGAGAACACGTCGAAAATATTTTGCGCGGCGTAAAGGGGACCCGAAGCGTTTTGTATGAAAGAATCAACCAGGGTTATTACATCGATTTTGATATCAAACGGGACCAGATTGCTCGTTACAATTTGACCATTGACGATGTGGAACAGGTGATTCAATCGGCTGTCGGCGGTGAAAATGTGACGATGACGGTTGAAGGGCGGGAACGCTATCCGGTGAATGTCCGCTACTATCCTGAATTGAGAAACGATCTGGATCGCCTGAAACATGTTTTGGTGACGACCCCAACGGGCGCCAAAGTAACCATGGCCTCTTTGGCCGATGTCAAAATTGTGAAGGGCCCGTCGATGATCAAAGATGAAAACGGGATGCTGACCGGCTGGGTTTATGTCGATTTGGCCCCCGACGCCGACATGGAAGGCTATGTCAAAAAAATAAAAAAACTGTTGGGGAAAGACCTGCAGTTAATGCCGGGCTACACGCTCCAATACACCGGCCAGTATGAGTATTTGGAGAGGGCCAAAGGAAAATTGATCTGGGCGATCCCGTTGACCCTTTTTATTATTATTCTGCTCCTCTATTGGAATCTCAAATCGTGGATCAAAACAGGGATTGTTTTGCTGGCAGTCCCCTTTTCTCTGATCGGCGCCTTCTGGCTGATCTGGATTTTGGGGTACAATTTGAGTATCGCCGTTTGGATCGGGATTATCGCGCTGGCCGGGATCGATGCCGAAACCGGCGTGGTGATGCTTTTGTATCTCGATTTGGCCTACGAAAAAATGACAAAAGAGGGGAGGATGGCGACAAAAAAAGATCTCCTTTTGGCCATCCACATGGGGGCGGTGCAGAGAGTGCGGCCCAAGCTGATGACGGTGGCGACCAGTGTTTTTGGTCTTCTCCCGATCATGTGGGCGGGGCTTCACGAACTGGGGGCCGATGTGATGAAGCCGATCGTGGCGCCGCTGATCGGCGGGATCATCACCTCATTCGCAATGGAACTTTTCTTGTATCCGGTGATTTATATGCTCTGGAAAGGGACCTGCCTGCCGGCAGGCAGGGAGAAATTATGATCAATCTGCATCCGCATGTAGTCCA
>JAUYJH010000144.1 GCA_030688705.1 Deltaproteobacteria bacterium | reverse complement strand
GAAAATTCTAAGCACGAAATCCTAAATTCTAAACAAATTCCAATCTCTAAAATCCAAATTACAAACCATTTGGAACATTAAAATTTGGAAAATTAGAATTTGTTTAGGATTTAGAATTTAGGATTTAGAATTTTAGAAAATTATGGAACACAAACATTACAGAAGCGTAAAAGAAATTCCGGCTCCTCCGCGATTCCAAATGTCGTTCAAAGCGCATTTGGTTTGGCTGGGGCTTGTTGCCGTCGGGGCGATCACTTTTTTGGTCAGTCTTAAAATGGATGCCGATCGTGCCTGGCACAATTATCTGCTCAACTATTTTTACTGGATGTGTTTGGGCGTTTCCGGGGTCTTTTTTGTAGCCCTTCAATACATCACCACCTCTGTCTGGTCGACCCCGCTTCGCCGCGTTCCCGCCTCGTTTCTGGGGTTTTTGCCGGTGGCTCTGGTTTTGTTGCTGATTCTTTTCGCGGGGACCCATCATTTATATGAATGGACCCATCATGCCGTTGTGATGGCCGATCCGATACTCAAGGGAAAAACCCCCTATTTGAACATGCCGTTTTTTGTGATCCGCAATATCCTGTTTTTGGCGCTTTGGTTCGGGGCCGGTCTGCTTTTACTTAAAAAAGACGGCGAGGCGTCGGCCCTTTCCAAAAACCGGAAAATTTCCGCGATTTTTATTCTTGTTTTCGCTGTGAGTTTCACGATGGCGAGTTTCGATCTTTTCATGTCTTTGGAGCCCCACTGGTTTTCGACCATTTTCGGCGTCTATACCTTCGCGGGAATGTTTTATTCGAGCATGGCGATGATTATTATTTTTGTGATCGTTTTGCGCCGGCAGGGGGTGTTGGCCCATGTGGTGAACGAAAATCATCTGCACGACTTGGGCAAATTGATGTTCGCCTTTTGCGTTTTTTGGGCCTACATCGCGTTCTCGCAATATATGCTGATCTGGTACGGAAACCTTCCCGAAGAGACGGGGTTTATGATCCGTCGCACGGAGGGAGCCTGGATGCCCGTGGCCTTGGCCCTGCTTTTCGGCAAATTCGTTATCCCGTTTTTTCTGTTGATTTCAAGGCCCGCCAAGCGGCATGAAAACTATCTTCTCTTTGTGTCGGTTTGGGTTTTGGCCATGCAGTGGCTCGATTGTTACTGGATAGTCTATCCGATGCTCAACGCGAAGCCGGTTTTCGGGTGGCAGGAGATCGGCCTGTTTCTGGGGTTTATGGGGCTGTTTGTTTTAAGCGTGACCTGGGTGATGCAAAAAATCCCCATGGTGCCGATGAAGGATCCAAGATTGCTGGAAGGAGTGAATCATCATCAATGAAAACTGAAGACCGAAGACTGAAGACTGAAGACCGGAGACACGGAGACACGGAAAACGGAAAACGTAAAACGGATTCCCGTTCTCCGTTCTGTGTTCTCTGTTTTCTGTGTCTCTGTTCTCTGTTCTCCGTTTTTTCTATTAGGGCCGCCGAACCCGTCCCCACCGAGCTTCAGGGCGTCGGCGTTACCCCAAAGCTGGGCGAGATGCTGCCGCTCGATCTTACTTTTCAAAATGAGCATGGCGAGACGGTGGCCTTGGGGAGTTTTTTTAAGGAGAAAAAGCCGGTCATTCTGGCGCTGGTTTATTATGAGTGCCCCAATCTGTGCACGTTTCTGCTGAATGGGGCGATCGAGGGCTTGCAAAAAGTTCCGATGAGCATCGGCCAAGAGTTTGATTTTGTCGCCGTCAGCATCAACCCTCAAGAGACGCCGGCGCTCGCCCTGCAAAAAAAAGAGGCGTATCTGAAAGAATACGGGCGTCCGCAGGCGTCTCAAGGCTGGCATTTCTTGGTTGGGCAGGAGGAAAATATCCAGAAATTGGCGGCATCGGTCGGTTTCCAATATCGCTATGACGAACAGGAAAAACAATACGCCCATGCCGCGGCCCTTTTTATCGCAACGCCGGAGGGAAAAGTCGCCCGCGTTTTGCAGGGGATTCAATTTAATCCGCGCGATTTAAGATTGGCTTTGGTCGAATCATCCGAGGGAAAAATCGGCACCTTTACCGATCAAGTCCTTCTTTTTTGTTTTCGCTACGATCCCAAAGCGAGCAAGTATGGACTTTTTGCGAGTAACCTGATGAAAGGGGCCGGTGCCGCGACCCTTTTGGGTTTGGGGTATCTTTTCATCCGTTTGAGGAGGAAGCAACACAATGCTTAGTCTGCTTTTATTCCAATGGCGTCTGGAGCAGGCCTCCAATTTTGCGCCGGTGGTCGACCGCCTTTTTGATTTTATCCTCTGGTTCAGCATCATCAGCTTTTTAATTATCGTTTTCGGCATGGTTCTTTTTACTTTCAAGTATTGGCGTAAAAAAATCCCCGAAAACAGAACGGCTTATATCACGGGCCACACCAAGCTGGAATTGGGGGTCGCCTTTTTTCTGCTGGTGGTGGTGATGGTGATTTTTTACTGGGGGTGGGTCGATTACAAAGCCATGAAAAACCCCCCGCACGATGCCTTTGAGGTCAACGTGATCGGCAGGCAGTGGCTTTGGCAATTTCAGTATGCCGATGGAAAAATGTTGACCAACGAACTGATTGTTCCCAAAGATAAAGCGGTCAGTCTGATCATGACTTCAGAGGATGTCCTCCACAGTCTGTACATTCCCGATTTTAGAATCAAACAGGATGTTCTTCCAAAATCCTATACGAATCTTTGGTTTGTGGCGAATCGGGCTGGGGAATTTCCGATTTTTTGCGCCGAGTATTGCGGCACGGCCCACTCCGCCATGCTGGGCAAAGTGAAAGTTTTGGAGCAAGACGATTTTGAACGGTGGCAGATGACGGGAAAACTGCCGGTGGGAAAAAGGACCATGGACCATGGACAAGGGACTATGGACCAACAGCCAGATGTAACGGTCGGCGAAAAAATCTCTCTCGCTGATAAGGGACGAGGACTTTTTGCCAGCAAGGGATGTACCGCATGCCATAGCGTGACCGGTGCCGCGGGCGTGGGTCCGGCTGTCAATAAAATTTTTGGGAAAGAAGTGGAATTGACCGACGGCAAAAAAACAAAAGTGGATGAAAATTATATCCGCCAGTCTGTTAATGAGCCGCAAGCGCGGATTGTAAAAGGTTATCAGCCGATTATGCCGACTTTCAAGGGGCAGATCAGCGAGGAAGAGATGAATGCGTTGATCGCTTATATAAAAAGTTTGAAATAGAGGGGGAGGAGAATAAAACAATGAGTGGACATGCAGAAGTCGGAAATTATTTAACGCATCCAAAGGGGTTGCGGTCTTGGCTGACCACGGTTGATCATAAACGGATCGGTCTTATGTATATGGCCACTTCGATGACCTTCTTTTTTGTCGGCGGCATTTTTGCCCTCCTCATCCGCCTGGAGCTGATGACGCCGGGCCTTACCCTGATGAGCGCCGATACCTACAATAAATTTTTCACGTATCACGGCGCCATCATGATTTTTATGTTCATTATTCCCATTATTCCGGCGGCGCTTGGGAATTTCTTTCTGCCGATCATGATCGGGGCCAAAGACGTCGCGTTTCCGCGGCTTAATCTTGCCAGCTATTATATTTTCATTGCCGGCGCGGCGCTGTCGGTCTGGGCCTTGATGGCTCACGGGGCCGACACCGGCTGGACTTTTTACACACCGTACAGCATTCGCAGTAATACGAGCGTTGTTCTGATCACCCTGGGCGTTTTTGTCATGGGGTTTTCCTCCATTTTGACCGGGCTCAATTTTATCGTGACGGTCCACAAACTCCGCTGTCCGGGGATGACGTTTCACAGAATGCCCCTTTTTGTCTGGGCGATTTATGCCACCGCGATTATTCAGGTGCTGGCAACGCCGGTGATCGGCATCACCACGCTGCTTTTGATCATGGAGAGGCTTTTGAAAATCGGCATTTTTGACCCCGCATTGGGGGGGGATGCCGTTTTGTTCCAGCACTTCTTCTGGTTTTACTCCCATCCGGCGGTCTACATCATGATTCTTCCGGGAATGGGGATTATTTCCGAAGTGATTCCGGTTTTCGCCCGCAAGCATATTTTCGGCTACAAGGCGATTGCCTATTCCAGCCTGGCCATCGCGGGGATCAGCTTTTTGGTCTGGGGGCACCATATGTTCGTGAGCGGACAATCGGACTTGGCCAACATGTTGTTTTCCGTTTTGACGATGTTTGTGGCCATTCCCACCGCCATCAAGGTTTTCAACTGGACCGCAACATTATATAAGGGCTCCATTTCTCTCAAAACGCCGATGCTTTACGCCCTCTCGTTTCTTTTCATGTTCACCATCGGCGGTTTGACGGGGCTTTTCCTGGCGGCTTTGTCTGTGGATGTCCATCTCCACGACACCTATTTTGTGGTGGCCCATTTTCACTATGTGATGATGGGGGGAACGGTCATGGGGCTTTTGGCCGGTTTGCATTATTGGTGGCCCAAAATGTTCGGCAAAATGGTCCACGAATGGTCCGCCAAAATTTCGTGGGGGCTGATTTTTATCGGCTTCAACATGACTTTCTTCACCCAATTTTTCCTCGGCTATTTGGGAATGCCGCGGCGCTACTATGATTATCCGCCGGAATATGCCGGGCTCAACATGATTTCGACGATCGGTTCGTGGTTTTTATTGGCCGGGTTTGCGCTCATGGCCTTTTATTTTATCCGGTCGTTGTTTTTGCCTGGAAAAGCGCCGGCGAATCCGTGGGGTGGCAAGACGCTCGAGTGGCAAATTGCTTCGCCGCCGACGGAACATAATTTTCCCGAAATACCGACGGTTACCGGCAAGCCTTATGATTATGGAGTGGTGAAATTATGAAAAATTCTAAATACGAAATACTAAATCCTAAACAAATTCCAAATACTAATTTTTCAAATCTCAAATGCGTTGGTTTGAAATTTGTAATTTGGATATTGGAATTTGTTTAGAATTTAGTGTTTAGAGTTTTGGAGGAAAAATGACTCACGGTGAAACAGTCATCGCTGAAACAAAGCATAAAGTGCCGCATCACTTCGATTCTGCCGAGCAGGCGTTTGAATCGTCCAAGTTGGGGCTCTGGCTTTTTTTGGTGACCGAAATTTTATTGTTCGGGGGCCTTTTTGTCGCCTATGTGATTTTCAGGGGGCTCTATCCAGATCTTTTTCATACGGCGAGCCAGCATCTCAACAAAATTTTGGGTTCGATCAACACGGTGGTGCTGATCTGTTCCAGTTTGTCTATGGCTTTGGCGGTCGACCGCGTGCGCCAAAATGATCCGAACAAGGCGCACCAATATATGCTGGTGACCCTGTTCTTTGCCGCCTGCTTCATGATCATCAAATACGTCGAATACACCCACAAATTTCACGAAGGGCTTTTGCCGGGGGGTAATTTTACGAATGCGGCGCTGGCAGGGGACCCCAAAGCCCCGCTTTTCTTTTCTCTTTATTTCATGATGACCGGTCTGCACGGCATTCACGTCTTGGTCGGGATGGGATTGATCACTTGGGTTTTAATCCGTTCCAATCGTGGAGAATTCAGTTCCAGCTATTACACCCCGGTGGAGTTGGTCGGACTTTATTGGCACTTGGTAGATTTAATATGGATTTATCTGTTTCCGTTACTTTATTTGATTGGTTGAGGTGAGTTGTCATCCTGAGGGCGAAGCCCGAAGGATCCCGGGATTCTTCGCCTGTGGCTCAGAATGACAAGAGGGAGAATATGGCTAAAGGACACAAATTCGGCGGACACGCGAGAGCTTATATCAAGGTTTGGGCGGCACTGCTGGTTTTGACCGCCGTTACCGTCTCGGTTTCCTATTATGATTTCGGCGACTGGAATGCTTTTGTGGCCATGCTTGTGGCCACCGTCAAAGGGGTTTTGGTTTGCCTCTTTTTCATGCATTTAATGTACGACAACCGGGTCAATCAGGTTGTTTTTATTTCCGCCTTTGTCTTTTTGGCCATTTTTATTTTATTGACCGGTTCCGACGAGTGGTTCCGAAGGGAAATGAAACCGGTCAAAGTGACCGACACCGCCTCTGCCGCTTTGGGTGCCGCGGATATGGAAAAATTGATGAAAGCGGCTCCGGAACTGGCGGCCAAAGGGAAGGAAATTTACGGCGTTCAATGCGCCGCTTGCCACGGTGCCGATGGAAAAGGGGACGGCCCCGCCGCGTCGGCGTTAAACCCAAAGCCGCGCGATTTTACATCGGGTGTTTGGAAATTGGGAGGGACCCCGTCGCAGGTGTTTCATACCATCACCCATGGTTCTCCCGGCACATCCATGGCCGGCTTTGCTTCTGTCAGCGTTCCGGATCGCTGGGCATTGGTGGCCTATCTCCGCTCTTTGTCTCCCAATAAACCGGAAGATACGCCGGAGACTTTAAAGCAATCGGGGGTGGATAAGATGCTGGACCAGGGACCGGGGACCAGGGACCAAGGACCTAAAACAACGGAGGCGATTCCGGTTTCTTTTGCCATGAAACAATATGTGCAGACGGATGTCGGCGTTACCGATTTAACGGTTCCTCCCGCCGGCACCGATTCAGTCAGTCTGGGGCAAAAAATCTATCAATCAGATTGCATGAGTTGTCATGGGTTTCAGGGAAAGGGGGGCATCCCCGTTTCTGTAGTCGGTTTTGTTTCTGAAAAGGAGAGGGCCACCCTCAAGACAAAAGACTTTGCCGTGTCACGGCAGACATGGACTTACAACCAGGCAGCCTTTATCGATCTGGTTTCCAATGGGCTCCCCGGCCGCAACATGCCCGGCTTTGCCGATTACTCGGCGGAAGAGTGGAGCGCGTTGTATCGGTATGTGCAGAGTTTGCGGGCCCGTTAAAATACCACATTAAAATATTAAATATTTGACATGTAATTAACTGTTAATTATACTTCTTTTATATGAAAAAAGCCGTGCCATTGATGATAGGGGTGGGGGAGATGCAGAGGGGTTTGAGTCATTTTTTAAACCTTTTGGAAACAGAAGAGGAGGGCTTTATTGTCTCCCATAACGAACCTAAGGCGGTTCTCATGAGTCTTAAGCGATATGAACAACTGAAATTTTTAGAAAGGGCCCGTTTAGAGGAGGAAGAAGAGGTGTTGAGGATTGTTGAAGAGGGAGAAGTGGAATTTGAAAAGGGAAAAACAAAGACCGCCAAATCACTGAAATCTCTTTTATAACCTTTCATGCAGATTCACTACACCGCCCACTTTGTGAAGGGGTTTGAAAAGCTCCCCAAAAAAATCAAGGAATACGCAGTAAAACAGGAGACCCTTTTTAGAAACAACCCGCAAGACCCACGGTTGCATGTGAAACCCTTAAAAGGACGTCTGGAAGGGCTCTTCAGTTTTCGAGTCACAAGAAACTATCGAGTTCTTTTTTCCAAGAAAGACAAAAATATTTATCTTTTTTATGAAATTGGCGATAGGCAGTATGTTTATCTTTAATCATTCAAAGCACCCATTTGAAGACCAGTCCCAAAATGGTTGCGTGCGGATCTCCAAGCTGGACAAAGCCGTATTGAACAAGGGCCGAGAGTTGCCAGAATCGCAAGTGATCGGCCTTGTGGCGCCGTTGTTTCAGATTGGCACCAATCTCCGCCCCGGGAAGGACCTCTCCAAAAAACGCGAGTTTCTTCATGGAAAAACCGGCCTGCGGAGAAAAATCAAGCGACAGGTTCTTTGTGTTGGCGGCCAACACTTCCCACCCGCCCAAAAATAAAATATCCGATTCCCGCCCCGGATTTGCAAATCTCGTTTCCATGGCCGTCCGCGGGTGAAGGACCCAGGAATCCCCATTAGATTCCCTTCCTCCCAATTCGAATTTTTTCCAGACCCCCTGCAGACGGAATGTTGTCCTATTGCGCAGCGTTACCGGATCGTTTTCCGTTTGAAGCATGGCGTCTAGTTCCCACTCATATTCACGGAAGGCCTTGACCGCTTCCAATGCAATGGCATCCAGGGGGCGACCGGCGGGAGTTCTTAAAAGAGTGCCTACTTCGCGCAAAATTTTAAAACAGCTTTGCGCCTTGTCCGGCCCTTTTGTTTTGTGCCGGGGATTTTTAAAATCAGCGACGTGGTTCTTTGAAAACTGCTGCGGAACGGGCCTGTAGGTTGGGGGCGCGATGCTCATAAATCTGTTGCTTTCCTATCATCTTTTCAATTATGGTCCAGCGATTTTATGCAGACCCAATCCTCCGCAAAATTAAAACCTTGGCTGGCCGTTTTGACGGCGCTTGTCTACATATTGATCGTATGGGGGGCGGTGGTGCGCGCCAGCGGTTCGGGGCTCGGCTGTCCCGATTGGCCGTTGTGCCACGGCCAGATTATACCCCCCTTTGAAAAAGAGGTTATGATTGAATACTTTCATCGTCTTTTGGCCTCTTTGGTCGGTATTATAACGCTGATTGTCTCTCTAAAAGTTTGGAAAAATCCCGAATTAAGGGGGGTGTTCGGCAAAAAATGCGCGGTTATTCTTGTCCTCCTTTTGTTTCAGGTTTTATTGGGAGGGGTAACCGTCAAGAGTGAGCTGCACCCTTATATAGTTACTTTTCATTTGGCAGTCGCCCTTATTTTTTTGGCCCTTGTTTTTAATATGACCATAAGTATTTTGTACGACAGTACGACAGTACGACAGTACGACAGTGGGCGGTTAACCATCGTACCATCGTACTGTCGTACCGTCGTACTTCTTGTTTTCATCCAAATTCTACTCGGAGGCATGGTGGCCACCTCCCATGCCGGTTTGGTCTGCCCCGATTTCCCAACGTGTAATGGATTATGGATTCCGCCGCTGGAGGGGCTTGTTGCCTGGCAGTTTTTCCATCGTCTGACGGCTTTTTTTATTTTTGGATTTGTGGTTATTTTATTTTTTGGAAAATGGCGGATGCGAAGCGTGCGATGGCTTGTTGCTTTGGTTTTCTTGCAGATGATTTTGGGGATTGCCAATGTTTTATTGGAACTTCCGTTTTGGATTCGCGTGGCCCATCTGGCAACCGCCGTTCTTATTTTTTTAATGGCACTTTTATCCTCTTATGAATTTCGAAAAAACACTGCCTAGGTCCATGGTCCATCATTACATCGCGCTCACAAAGCCGACCATTGTTCTGACTTTCGCGCTGACCGGAGCGGCGGCCATGGTGATGGAAGGAAGCCTGTCGGCAAATCCTCTTAAGTTTTTTTTGGTACTTTTGGCCATTACTTTGACTGCCGCCTCGGCCAACGGTTTCAACCAATATTTTGAAAGAGACATCGATTCCAGAATGGAGCGGACCCGTTTAAAACGGCCTTTGCCGTTGAAAAATATAGAACCGCGCAATGCTCTGTTTTTCAGCATCGTCCTGGGTGTTCTGGCCATCGGTTATCTATTTATGTCGGTCCATATTGTGAGCGCCCTGTATGCCTTGGGGACCATTCTTTTTTATTCCTTCTTTTACACCCTTTGGCTCAAGCCGCGAACGCACTACAACATCGTGATCGGCGGCGCCGCGGGCGCGACAGCGCCACTCATAGGTTGGTCCGCCGCCGCCGGTGATACGGCGTTGGCGCCATGGCTTCTGTTCCTGATTATTTTTCTTTGGACGCCTCCCCATTTTTGGGCGCTCGCTTTGTGCGTAAAAGATCAGTATGCAAAGGTGGGTCTCCCGATGCTCCCCGTCGTTAAAGGAGAGAAACGGACCTTAAAAGAAATTGGGTGGTATAGCGTGGCTCTTGTCGCCTCGTCTTTTTTTCCGTTTTTCTTCAAAATTTCGGGTTTGGTTTATTTTTTTGGGAGTCTTTTTTTGGGAATATTTTTTATTTTCTACACTTGGCGGCTTATGCGTGAAAAAACAGAAAAGGCGGCCTACCGCCTCTTTGGTTACTCCATTATCTATTTGATTTTATTATTTGTTTTTATCATGATTGATGTCTATAAAGCACATTAAATATTTTAAACAATGCCTTGATTATAAAGGATTTTTAAGATTTAGTTTGCGCCGATGTTTTTGGAGGCGTAGTATGACGCAATCTCGAATAAGTGGTTGATCCTTCGGCTCGTTTTACTTGCTCAGGGCGTGCTTTTTTCAGCTTGACATTTTCTTGCAGCTGTAAGAAAAGCCCACATTCACTTTAAGTAGTTGGGGGTTGTCCCTCCGGTGGTTTGTTCCTTCATAAATTTGAACAGAATGATTTTTGCCGGCAGCTTCCGCCAGAGGCGGAGACGGCTGGTGGCTTGTTATCTTTTGCTCTTTGAAAACTAAATAGCGCGAATTCTTATGCCAAAAGTGAGTGGGCTTCCGGCACTTTCTTTTAGAAAGTGACGGATGAATGTAGTTTTTTTAAAGATAGTAACTCCAAATATAACTGGAGAGTTTGATTCTGGCTCAGAACGAACGCTGGCGGCATGCCTAACACATGCAAGTCGCACGGGAATTCCCGCCGCAAGGCGGGATAGTACAGTGGCGCACGGGTGAGTAACACGTAGGTAACCTACCTGTTGTTGGGGAACAACCTGTCGAAAGACGGGCTAATTCCGCATAACCTCTCCTCATGAAAATGAGGCGAGAAAAGAGGACCTCTTCATGAAAGTTCTCGACGACAGATGGGCCTGCGTCCGATTAGCTAGTTGGTAGGGTAACGGCCTACCAAGGCGACGATCGGTAGCTGGTCTGAGAGGACGATCAGCCACACTGGCACTGAAACACGGGCCAGACTCCTACGGGAGGCAGCAGTGGGGAATATTGGACACGGGGGGAAACCCTGATCCAGCAATGCCGCGTGAGCGATGAAGGCCTTCGGGTCGTAAAGCTCTGTCGGGGGGGACGAAACCTTCGTGGGAATAATACCCCATGAAATTGACGGTACCCCCAAAGGAAGCACCGGCTAACTCTGTGCCAGCAGCCGCGGTAATACAGAGGGTGCTAGCGTTGTTCGGAATTACTGGGCGTAAAGCGCGTGTAGGCGGATGAAGAAGTCGGGTGTGAAAGCCCTGGGCTTAACCCAGGAACTGCGCCCGAAACCATTCATCTGGAGTACAGCAGGGGAGCGGGGAATTCCCGGTGTAGAGGTGAAATTCGTAGATATCGGGAGGAACACCAGTGGCGAAGGCGCCGCTCTGGGCTGTCACTGACGCTGAAACGCGAAAGCTTGGGGAGCAAACAGGATTAGATACCCTGGTAGTCCA
>JAUYJH010000130.1 GCA_030688705.1 Deltaproteobacteria bacterium | reverse complement strand
ATGGAAGATCTATTGCCACGCGCGTTGCCTCTTTCAGATACACCGGATCAGATTGTTCAAAAAGCCTATCAAATTCTCATGGGGCTGTTGAGCAGCGACGCCATCACCGCTGATTTAAAAAGATATTATGGCCGCCATTTGAAAACGCATGTGGGAATCTATTTTGCGGAGCAGTTGACGAAAAAAAATGCCGTCGAGTACGTGATGTACCAATCGGCCTGCAACAAAATGTTCAACGATTTTGACGCCTTGTTGCAACCTTGGCCCATCTTGGCGACGAAAGAGGTCTTTTCATGGAAAAAGGCCTTTTGGTCCCTTGTCGGCGGTTTGCTCGTCTCCGCACTTTCACCCCGGTTCAAAAGAGCTGCTTTCATTGGCGGGTCGGCCGGGATTCATTTGACTTGGTCCGGTTTAAATACTTTTGAATCCGTAACGCAGGAAAAAAAGGTCGCTCCTTGTTTTCCTCCGTATTGTCCGGTTATCTTTAACGAACCTAAAAAAGAGATGAATCGATAAAAAAATATGAGTGAGATAGGCCCCATTTGCAAACAACGTTCCGTCGCGACGGCAAATCAGAGTGAGTTTCTGCAATGCCGTCCCGATGATCTTTTTTTTATTCCCGATTGGCACTGCAATTACAGAAAAATTATCAGCGGAATTATTAAAAAAGGCGAGCCCTGTTTTGATCACGCCTCTTTTTTGCAAAACATCCCCAGCTCTTTTCTGGCGGAACCGACAACACAGCAGCGATTAAACCAGATGCTTGCTTTGGCCTCATTTTGGAATGTTCCTGAAGAAGAACTGATAGCCGTTTTTAACAACGCACTGCCGGAATATTCCATTCCTGACAGAATACTGCGCGTCAGAAGTTATCTGTTATTTCATATCGCCAAAGGAATGCATTATCGTTTGGCAGAGGACCCCGGTTTCTCCGCGTCTAGAAACTGGAAACTGCCGGTCCTGTCGGATGATTTTGAAAATTATGTCGATCAATCTATGCAGGCACTCCGATCCAATCTGGGCAACCCCAACATCCAAGAGACTGAAGAAATCAAAAGTGCCGCCGGATCTCTCTTGTCGGGGGATTACGAAGCCCTGAAGAAAAAGATCCGTTTCTCCGCTTTCAAAGACGATTTTTTCAGCGATTGGGCGATTTATGTCCAATTTCACGAATTTTATCACTGGTATGATTTCCGAAATAATCCCCGTTTCGGCAACGTGACCATAGAGGATAGAGAATGGTCGGCATCTAAAATGGGAATGAAGGCCCTGATACTGTTTAAAAATGGCCCCGTATCTTTTTTAACCGATCCAAAAGAAAAGAAAAAAAATGAATTTGAAGAAGAGCATGAGAAAATAAAACAGGCTATTTCCAAATTGCCTGTCGATTTGCAGGTCCCTTTTCAGGTCGTTTATGAAAAAATCAGGGGACAGATTGAGAGCAGTTCCCATCAAAAGTTTTTACATAAATTACACCAAGTGGTTTTACAAGAATTGGCAACGGGCCATACAGAGGATGCCGCCGAAAAAGAGGGCCGTCTTTTGTTGCGTCAATGGCGTTTTGCCCGCGAAATGTGGGCCGATTTCAGGTCCTTTGCCACACAGGATTTTTTTGGCAAAGTTTCCCCGCTTTCTGTCGAAGTGACCTATTTTAATAAGCTTCATTTTAAATCCCCTTTGGTAGAAATCTTGTCCATGGCCTCGTATGGCCAAATTCCCTTGGCCATTCATAGACTTAACGAGCTTTTTGACGCCCACTCGGAATACCCGATTTTGGCCTTGGAATAAGCAACTTTTTTCCTCTTTTGACGAAAACAGTAATGTATGGCGATCGTGCAAAAATCCCAATTAAAAGAGATCGAGACCTCCATTAGGGAAATGAAGGATTGCCTTCATTTTTGGGATAGCCTTAACAATGATATCGATGCCGAATTAGTCCAAATCGATACGAAAAATCCGGAAGAATTAATTCAAGCAAGAGACCGTCTGCGCAAACTGACCCAGCAAGAAATATCCGATAATACCGACAATGCGGAGAAAGGGTTATGGGGTTTGTATGGCGTAGCCGTTATCGGACTGGGTGCGGGGCTGGCAGCATTTGAGGCGAGTGGCGCTGGACCCATGGCCGCATTTTTGTTGGGGGGCTCGCGTTACATCGGACAAGGGGCAAAATTTGCCATTCGCTATGTCAAAGAGACGCCAAAATTCCTCAAAACGGTCGGCGAGATAACGGGAAAAGGTTTTAGCAGGATTCGGGAAAAATGGTATCTCCGTTGGGCTCCGGTCCCTCTGGGAATAGGTTACGGCGTTGCCAAAACAGTCAAGACAGGATGGGAGTTGGAAGAAAAAAGAGAGGCAAAAGCGACCCCTGTTCCCGAAACAGTTTTGAAAAGTGTTCAACAAGACCCGGTTTCTTTAGATACGGGTATGGAATGGGCGCAAGAATACAACCACAATTCAGAGATGATGGAATATCTGTTGCCCAAGTTATACAACCAGGTTGTTACCCCAGAAGGAGCGTTGCTTTTAACACATCATCTGCTGGAGAGCTTTTCGTTAAGTGAAAGCCTCTCCATGGAGAAAAAGGTTGTTTATGTAAGTATTCTGGAGCGGGAATTTGATCGTGCCTTAAATCATTTTGGACAATGGGTTTTAACCTTGGGGCTTACAGGGGCAAAAGAGAGTGAAGAAGCGCTGTTTCAATCGGGAGAGACCGTCATTCGTGGCTACCTGGTTCAGCCCGGCATTGATGATCTCATGGATGAAATGCGTAAAGAAAAAGAGGCCCTGCAAAAAATGATGCATTCGCATCAAAATCAGATGTGGCTTGCAGGCCATCCGGATGCCGCCGCGGCGAAAATTAATTACCCGCATCGTTTGGAAATGTTGGATCGGGGCATTCCTTTGACCTGGGGCGGGACGCAAAGAAAACTGGACGATCTTCCATTTTATCTGGATACGGTTAAGCAAAGTTTTTCGGGGATGGTCGCCGATTTTCAGATTAAAAATCCCGCCCTTTGGCAGAGCTTTGCAGAACATGCCGGAAATTGGATCGGTTCTAAAGGGGGGACCCTCGGCTATTTTGGTTCTTCGCTTTTCCTTAAAGGGGGATGGAGTGTCATGTTTAAGGGAATCCCTTTCATGATTGCCGGTTCCTTATTTGAAGCCTCTTACAAAGCAGAAGAGGCGGCTTCTAGCCGCCTCCCTGTTCAACTCTGTATTCCTTCTTACGGTACCCTTTGCGAAAATCTCTAATCGTTATTCCGCCGCTGGCGATGCATAACGAGTCACCGCATCTTCAATGGCTTCCGTGCTGATGCCAACACCGGCCAATAGCTGTCCGATCTTGAGTTTTTCATTTTCGGCCACCTCGGTTTCTCCACTGTCATAAGAGATCTGGTACAAATTGGCCAAAAGGGTTCTCAACTTTCTCTTCTCATTCGGATCATCCGAGGCGGTGTAGTCATCCGCCAATTTTCTGGAGACCTGATAAACATTTTCACCCATTTTGGAACAGGCGGCCCAAGTGTAATTTATCGGAATCATGTTGAATGTGTAGCCTTCCCATGCCCTGGAATAACCGTTGAGACCGGTAAAGAAAGCGGTCCCCGCCGTGGAAAGAGGGCCGGTAATGACGGCCCGTAAAGGCGTTCCAGAGACCGCTTCTTTGGATGAATAATTGGCGCTCATCTCCATGGCCCGCCCCACACCGATACCGAAAGGAAGCCCGACCATCGAGGCAAAAGCGGTGTATCCGAGTCTTTTGGTGGTATAGAGTGTGCTGAAGGCGCTTCTCAATCCCCTGGTGACACGGTTGGTGCCATTTGCAATAAATGCCAAGTCTTTGGCTGTTTTTTGGAAAACCGTTTCAGAAGTTCCCAGCCCCATTCTTTTTGTAAAAAAATTGGTAATGCCAAACTCCCACCCTAAAAGGGCGGCCCAAATGTAGCCGGATGTTCCCCACGCAAGGGAATGGGCCGCGCTTGGGTGAACAATCAAAGCATCCTTTTCCCATTTTGCAAAATTCCAGGGGGTGGCTATGGCGTACATGCCGGTTCCCGGTTTTTCATTGTAGAGAGGGGAAGTCAAAATACGCTCTTGGGCGCTGGCATTGGTCCAGTAAATATCCCACGCAAAGTAAAAAGCTGAAAAAGCGAGACCGGCCTTCCAGCCCATTGGCTTTGCCTTGCCGGCCCATTCTGCCGTTGTGGCATTGACCCGGCGATAACCTTTTTTGGTTGGCCATGCGAGCAATGCCGCAGCTCCTGCGAAAAAGGAAGTATAGAGAGCTCCTTCGGCTACATCGCGTTTTGTGCCGCGCAGATATTTTTTTTCGGGGTCCAAAGTGTCCAACAGTTCAGAGGCATGGGAGGCCAGACCCGTTGCCGTTAGAAGAACCGCCAATCCCAGGGGCCAGTTGCCTTTAACAATGCTGCCGGTCTTTTTCAAAGCTTCACCCGCGAGTTTCGGTCTGGTCAAACTGGCCATCTCCGGGTTGCGAGCCATTTTGAAATATTGATACCCGCCCACAGCGGCAACAGCAGCTACGGCGCGTTCCAACCAGCGGACGCTGTGCTGTACAGCGGAATTTTCGATTGAATTGACTTGGGTAACATGGTCGATTCCTTTTTCAAAAACATGGTGATCTGTAATTCCAATCCCTTTGAAGAGGAGATCAAACCCACGATCAATTTTCCCCACTACCCAAGAGGTTCCTTTAACAAAAACCCTGCCGACCGGATTTTCAATTTGCTCCGCGGAATGTGCATTGATGAGAGGGTAAACTGCTTTACAGTGCCCTTGAGGAGTAATCGGAACCCCTTTGGGATCAATATTCGTATTGAGTGTTTTGGGATCAAATTCAATTGCGTCTCTTTGAGTCGGTTTTTCCCCATCCAGACGGACAAGCGGTCCGTTGAGTTGGATGGGTGTTTGCTGTGCATTTATTTTATTTGACATGATTTTCTCCCTATAAAATATCCGGCTGTTTTTGTTTTTCCAAATCCAAAATACCGACCATAGCGGCGAGCCTTAATTGCGGCGTTGCCAATGCCAAGGCCGCTCCGAGCATTGCCAAAGCCGTTCCAAAAAGAAGCGTGCGCGGGCCCGGCTCATCAGACGGAGAGGGATTGTACCAGGGGATATAATCGGGGGACGGGGCCGATGTGCCCCCTTCTTGTGGCCCTCTGGAACCCCAATCGACATCAGCCGATCCGGGCCTTCCGTGATCGGGCATTGTCGCGTCCGAACCGCCGGTTTCTTGAGACGATCCCGAACCGGAAACCTGTTTCGCAAAAAAGGTCTGTTGAGAAGCCAGACTAAATCGGGACATGTTGGCATCTTCCGGCAGACAGAGATGGCTTTCAAAATGTTGGCCGGAGTACGAACCTGTTGAAACGAATGCTACATCGACAGACCGCCGCGCGGGCGAGATTGCTCCTGACATAAATGCCTCCTTGGTTTTGAAAAATTGGCCATCTTGTCCCTCTCGTAACTGCTGTCGGCAGAGGGGCAGAAAAGTTGCGTGATTTTTTGAAAATTTTTTTGGAGCCGGTAAATCGCTGAAATTTCAAATAGTTGCATGAACGGAGTCTTTTGCAAAACCAAGGCCAAAAGCTATGACATATAACTCATTGATAAATCAACTATTTTATTTTTTCCATTTCCCCTTTGTGTGTTGTGAAGTGACACAGTGACTCATTTTTCGCACAAAAAAAAATTTAAAAACGAAGCAACTATTTTGGTTGTGTGGCGATAACCGAAATGAGAGACCGGAAAAAAAGAAAAGGAAAACAAAATGACAACGGGAATACCTATTCTACCGCCGCTGGTGCATACCGTCACAGCAGGACTCCCCAATTCAGGGGAACTTCTCGCCGCAACAGAAAGTGGTGCCGTAAATCAGGGGGCAATAAACGCCTCTTTGATGGAAGCACTGCGGGATTCCCCTTTGGCCGACTCTTTAAGGGATTCAGCGGTTCCTCTGGAAGTTGCCGCGAGAGCCTTTGCAGAGGGGGTTCACGGTCCGGCAACGGGTTGGCGGCTGGGAGGGGTTGATGACCCCACAACGTTTAAGCTGGCCGTTGATACCATTTCAAACCCAGATATTGCCGTCAATTCCGCCCTTCATCTTTTTGGGTTTGCAGATGTTTCCCCTGAAGTACAGGGTGGTTTATCCCTGTTTCTGGGAGCCGCATTGCTGTCTGCCTCATTTTTCATGATTACCAAGGAATACAGAAAAAACATGTTGGCTCCTGGAAATGCCCTTTTCTCCACGGCCGCTCGATGGACGGCATTTTGGTATTCTTTTTATGCTTTTATGAATGTCGTTGAATTCAGCCTGCCACAAATTTTACGAAACGGTTTCACAATGGGGGCTTTAACCTTTAACACACCCTTCTTTGTCGCGAAGAATGCCGTTTGGGGACTTTTTTCTCCAATTTGGAGTACCATCGCCTTTCTTCCTTTTGTTCTATCCGGTCCTTTTTTCAAACGAATCTCCATGCGGCGCCAAACGGAACACGACGCATTTATTGTTTCGGAAGGGAGATTTCACAGAGCAAACCCGGACAATGTGAAAACATTGCTCGAAAAGGGAAGGGGTTCCTTAACATTCACGACAACGGCGGAGCATTTGGCGGACAAAAAGATGCGGAATAACTTTAAGGAGTTGCCCGACCAAGCAGAGGGTCAATACACGCAGGAACTCCATTATAAAGACCTGAAGCGAATGGCCAAAAAATTGAAGGGGCTTCATGATGCGGGGTTGAGGGTCTCTATTACCTCTTCTTCGGCAACAACCGTAAAGAACCGGGAGGTTTCAGGAAGAGAAGGCGTTAAAACAGTGCTGATTAAG
The DNA here is from genome assembly GCA_030688705.1 of Deltaproteobacteria bacterium. Classification (GTDB taxonomy): domain Bacteria; phylum UBA10199; class UBA10199; order SPLOWO2-01-44-7; family SPLOWO2-01-44-7; genus JAHFSU01. The sequence goes on along the minus strand of JAUYJH010000130.1, from coordinate 4,850 downwards.
CAATCTCGCGTTAAAGCGACACCCCAGCTCGATGGGCTGGTGCAAAAAGGAATTGCCTTTCGATCGAGAAAATATCCGACACTTTTGATTTTGCAAAAAGATCTGGAATTATTGCCGGCGAGCATGGAGACCAGCCCGGATAACGGACAATTTGCCGGTCCGATCAGAGTGGAAAGAGGGGTTATCAAAGAAACAAAGGGGCTTGATATTAACCATGATCGGAGTTGGGAGAAAAACGGCGGCTTTCAAGTTGTGGTTTCCGGGCCGGCAAAGGAAATTTTGAGCCAGGTTTCAAGGGCCTTTTACAACAAGCCGGGGTGGTTTGGCCTTCCACCTCTGGCCAGAAAGTTTTGGAGGCGCCATGTGGAACCGACGCCGGGAACGGTGTCTTTAAAACTGCCGCAAAATCATGAACCCACCCATGAAGAACTGGCTGCCCTTTCCGGCATTGCGGGAGACAAACAATATGCGGGGCGTTTGGTAAGCGCCCCAACGGTTGCTGTTTCACGGGCGGTTCTTGAAAAAATAGTGGGGGATTCCGGCAGTCCGGAGAATCTGAAGAAAGAAGTTCTGTTGGAAATGCCGCTCGATTTTTACGAGGCCCATCTGAAGGCCATTCCCGTTGCCGAAGCAATTGATAAAAAATATCTTACGGGAAACAAATCCTTCGTGCGCGTCAAAGTGGCGGCAGATTCCATTATGAAAGCTCTTCATGGAGAGGGAGGGCTTGGTTCTCTTGACGCGGACGCGTTTATCGATGCGGTTAAAGACCGGACCTTGCGCATTGGCCTTGAAAATCCTCTGAAGCCGCCGCAAATATTGTTTAAATTAACACCGGTGGAGGATGTGGCTGTTCAAGTGGACCCGGGAAGCACAAAAAGTCTGCACGATTTGGAATTCAAAACGGATGATCCGGAATACCGTCCGCAATTTTTAAAGATTCTCGCAAGGACAGCCCGACAGGGAACGGCCGGGGGACGCGGGCGGGCCATCGGGTCTTTTACATTTGTGGGGGCCACGTTTTTTTCCCTTCCCACCAATATTCTCATGAATGCCTTCTTTGGATATGTGGACCCTGAAATGTGGGTCAAGGACGCGACAAAGAGTTATTTTACGCGGGGATTGAATATGACCTTTGCTCCTCCATTCCTTTCCCGTTTAAAAGGGGGTGTCTTGGACTATACTGCGTTCCATTTGTATATGCCCGGGATGATTTTTATGGGATTGCTTTATAGTCCCATTATGTCGCTGACAACCGGAGAGCCCGATGCGATGTTGGCCAAAAATGCGATGGTCGATCTCTCCATGGAAAAGAGAATCAAAGAGAGGCAGCAAAGCCAGGAAAAACTGTTGGAAAGGGAGCGTGTTGTGAGCAATAAAAAACGAAACGGTCTCATTGAAAATCGACTCGCTCATTTTCTCTCAACCGGCTATGTGCGGGAAGGAGACATGAAACGCATTGATGCCCTTTATGAGAAGCATCAAAAAACCCCATCCGCCAAAGCCAGAATTTTGGCGGGCCTCATGAACGACACCGCTTTCACGCATATGATGCGAACAGAACATCCGCAGCGTTTCGCCCACTATAAGAACGAAGTCGCCTTGAACGCGCAAGCCATCACCGATGTTCTTGGAGAAGCGGGCATTGTTATGGCCCAATTGGATCCCGCTTGGAGTGAATAACCGTCAGAGTGATTTTTAGGAAGTGGGTCAGTTTGTCATTCCCGCGGAAGCGGGAATCTCGGGATCCCCGTTTTCACGGGGATGACAACTCAAACTGACCCACTACCGATTTTTAGGGTTTCTTCCAGGGCTTGTCTCTGTTAAAAGGTCATGCGTGACTCCATCCTTTCCCAAAAAACGCCCCCTCATCCTCGTCTCCAACGACGACGGGTTTTATTCCGAGGGGATCAAGATCCTCGCCAAAAAACTTAAAGGCCTCGGTACCGTGGTCACCGTGGCCCCCGATCAGGAGCGTTCCGCAGCCAGTCATTCGCTGACCCTTCATCGCCCTTTAAGGGCCAAAAAAATCAAACCCGATGTGTATGCGGTGGATGGCACCCCAACCGATTGCATTACCTTGGGGGTCAAGGAACTGTTGCCGAGAGCCCCCGATTTAATTGTCTCCGGCATCAACAAAGGGGCCAATCTGGGTGATGATGTCCATTATTCCGGCACCGTTTCGGCGGCGGTCGAGGGGGGTCTCATGGGAATCCCTTCTATCGCCGTTTCACTGATGGGACGCGACGACTTTCATTTTGAGACCGCGGCTCATTTTGCGCTCCGTTTGGTCAAACGGGTCCTGGAAAAAGGCCTCCCCTCGGGGGTCATCCTGAATGTCAATGTTCCCAACGTGTCGTTGAAACAGGTCAAGGGGTATCAATACACCAAGCAGGGAAAGAGAAATTACGGCGACATTATCGCCGAAAGGATCGATCCCCGCGGCAGAAAATATTACTGGATCGGGGGCGACGAGCATGGTTTTGAAGACATTCTCGAATCAGATTGTAACGCTGTTTTGTCCAATTTTGTCTCCATCACGCCTATTCGCGTGAATCTCACTGAGCATGAATATCTGGAATCCCTGCGCACGTGGAAACTTTAGACTATCGCGTTGCCCGCAAAAGAATGGTGGAAGAACAGCTCCTTCCCGGAGGAGTCCGCGACCCAAAAGTGTTGAAGGTCATGGGGAGTCTGCCGCGGCATCTTTTTGTCGAGAAGGGGATGCAAGATCAGGCCTATATGGACCGGCCGATGACCATCGGCAGGGGACAAACTATTTCGCAGCCTCTTATTGTCGGGCTTATGACGCAGGCTTTGGATCTTAAAGGGACCGAAAAAGTTTTGGAAATCGGCACCGGCTCCGGTTATCAGACGGCGGTCCTTTGCAAATTGGCAAAAAAAGTTTTTACCATCGAGAGAATCCAATCGCTCTCTCTCAACGCGCGCAAACAGCTCTATCGGATGAGCACTAACAATGTGGAATTCAGAATGGGGGATGGGACGCTCGGCTGGCCGGAGGAGGCGCCGTTTGATGCCATCATTGTAACCGCCTCGGGGCCCGAGATTCCTGTCGCCCTGAAAACGCAGTTGACGGATGGCGGGCGGATGGTGATACCTGTGGGGCCCGAAGAAAGCCAGAAGTTGTGCCTTGTGCGGCGCAAGGGGAATGAGTGGACAACCGAAGTTTTATCGGGATGCCGGTTTGTAAAATTGATTGGCAAAGAAGGGTGGAAATGAACTGTCGGACCAAGGACAATGGACAGTGGACAAAGGACCTAAAAACTAAAAAGAGTTTTTGGTCCATAGTCCTGTTGTTGTCTTTGGTTGCTTGTTCCACCTCTTACGACTCCCGCGGCGCGTTTCACCGGGTTCGCAAAGGGGAGACACTCGTTTGGGTGTCCAAAGCATACGGTGTGGAACTTCAGGACATGGCAGAGATGAATAACATCCAACAGATGAATCAGAAACTGGTCCCCGGAGAAAAACTCTACATTCCCTCCAAAAAAGACAATCGCTATAAAAAACTTCCGTTTGAAGACGAAATCGCGGAGTCTCTCAAAGAAACCCCAGCAAGAACGGGGAGAAAAGTGATTGGTGGAAAGGGTAAAAAAACAAAAGAGGGCATTTACACCGATCATGGCCGATTCATATGGCCGGTCGGCGGGGCGGTTATGTCGCCGTTTGGTGTGCGGCACGGCAGACGTCATGACGGCATCGATATCAGGGCCGCTTCGGGGACCCCCATTCGCGCGGCGGACAGCGGCAAGATTGTCTATGCCGGCTCCATGCGCGGGTATGGGAACCTGATTTTGATTCGCCACAAAGACGATTTTTTCACCGCCTATGCGCACAATAAAAAAAACGGGGTTAAAGAGGGGCAAAAGATCAAAAAAGGGGATGTGATCGGGCATGTGGGCCGCACGGGGCGGGCCACCGGCTCGCATCTTCATTTTGAAGTGCGGGAAGGGGAGAAGGCCAGAAACCCGATGTTTTTTTTACCGGCAAATTAGATCTCCCTCTCCCCTGGAGCCTGTCCTGAGCGGAGTCGAAGGAGGAGAGGGGTGGGGTGAGGGGAGAAACTTATGAACATCGACCAACTTCTAAAATCCAAAATCCGCGACATCCCCGATTTTCCAAAACCCGGAATTATTTTTAAAGACATTACCCCCATCTTGCAAGATCCGCAGGTTTTTAAAAAAGTGGTCGATGCTTTTGCCGAACGGTACAGCGGAAAAAAAGTCGATGTCTTTGTCGGCATTGAATCGCGCGGTTTTATTTTTGGCGCCCCGCTGGCTTATGAACTTGGGGCCTCTTTTGTGCCGGTCCGCAAGGTGGGCAAGTTGCCTTACAAAACGGTGCAAGAATCTTATGATCTGGAATACGGGAGTGCCACGGTGGAGATGCACGTCGATGCCGTGCACAAAGGCCAAAGGGTGGTGGTGATCGATGATCTTTTAGCCACCGGCGGCACGGCCAATGCGACTTGCAGACTGTTAGAAAAACAGGGGGCTCATGTGCTGGAGTGTGCCTTTGTGGTGGAACTTGGATTTTTGGAAGGCCGCAAAAAACTCCCCGGCCGCGATATTTTTAGTTTGGTGCGGTATTAATACCGCACCACCCAAGCCAAATCCTTGCTAACGTTTTCTGCATCTTTTAATTTTTAGTTTTATGGGCCTGTTCCTTGGCCAAAACGACTGCTTCTTGGAGTTTTTGTGTAATCAATTTTTTGGAGGGAAGATCGGTCAAATACTGTGCGACCCGAATGCCGCTTTTTTCCAACTGCAATAACTCAACGTGGTTACCCGATTTCTCGGCACAAAGGATTAGGCCCAGCGGTATTTTCTCTC
>JAUYJH010000123.1 GCA_030688705.1 Deltaproteobacteria bacterium | reverse complement strand
AAAACGCCGACAATATCATCCCCTTTTATCGCGGAAACCTGCCAGAAGAAAAAATCAGAGTAAAGATCGGCCCGATCCAGATTAAAATAACCGGAATGTTCAACAGCCAGTTTGAAACCTGTTTTCTTTCGATTTTGTATGGAAGTTTTACGGCGAAATTTCAAAATCCATCTCCAATAAAGAAAATGCTGAAAAAAAGATCGCAGATACCCATAAGCTAGCCGGTTTTTGTCACCCAGCCCCGCGGAAGGAAGAAAAAGGACACCTACCTCCTGCTGTTTGCCGTAAGCCGCCAGCGTTTCGCCCCAGGGTCTCTGATTCAGAAAAACAAAGGCCTTGGCCCCGCTCTCTTTCCGCGCCTGCCAGCGTGCCGCCTGAAGGATCATCATCGCCCTAAAAAACGTCTGTGTTTCATGCGGGTCGAAACTGCCGATGCTTTTGGACAAAAAAGTCGCCCAACGACCGTCCTTTTCCTTGAAATCACATATTTTTTGGAAAGAGGGGTCTTGGGAAACGATTTTGAAAACATCATGCAGATCCTTGTTCGGGATGCGTAGACGCAACAATAATCCCTCTTCATCCTTGATATCGATACTGCGGAAGCGAAACCGTGAAACCGAAACACCCGCCATGCGACCTAAAACAGGCGCGGCCCAAAAAACAAAAGGTGTGGCATCGACGACGAGGAGCTTTTGAATTCTCTTTTGAACCAAAAAGGGGGCCACGCGGAACAAAAAATTCCACAGGGATAAATTTTCGACGACACAAAAAGAAGACATAGACGGATTAATTACCGATGCTTGTTGGAAAAATAATCGACAACGTTTTGCGCGCAACGGATTTCCATCGCAATGCGGGAACCGCGCGTCAACGTTGCCACATGGGGGGTGGACAAAACATTCGAAAGACGGGTGAGTGGGCCGTTGCAGGGTTCTTCGGCAAAAACGTCCAGCGCGGCGCCCGCCAGATGCCCGCCAGCCAAGACCTCTTGAAGCGCCGTCTCATCAAGAAAGTGTCCCCTCGCCGTATTGACCAAAAAAGAACCCCGTTTCATTTTGGCAAATTCGCAGGCACCCAATAGGGGGCCTTCTTTGGCGGGTCTGTTCAAATGAAGAGAGACGATATCGGAAAGAGCCAGAAGTGATTCCAAATCGCATCCTAAAACCCCTTGGGGAAGATCATCAGCTTTGACAAACGGATCAAAGACCCTAACCGGGCATCCAAAAGGTTTGAGATAATCGTAAACCCTTCTGGCGATTCTCCCAAAACCGATTAATCCAACGTGAAGCTCCGAGAGCAAAAAACCGGTCTGCTTTTTCCATAATCCCTTTTGAAAATCGCCTCCAAAAACGGGAAAACACCGGATCAAAGCCAGCATCATGGCCAGTGTCATCTGCGCCACCGGCTCCACCACCTCATCCGGCGTGGCCATGACACGAATATCGTGCCGTCCCGCCGCCTCGAGATCGACCGAATCGAGACCGGCACCCAGCCTGCTAATTAGCTTCAAATTGGGGAGTTTGGAAAACAGATCTACATCATAGGGTTCCACACCGGCCAAAACCGCATCGACCCCTTGTAACACCTCGATCAGCTCTTCTTTTTTCAGCCTCTTTCCCGTTTTATTCTCTTTCAGAATAAAACCGGCATCCTGCAAAATCTTGCGCGGCTTTTCATCCTGCTCACAAAACTGGGAAAGGGCGACATAAACAACCGGTTGCGTCATAGAATTTCTTTCAAAATAGATTGTTGAAAAGAATCTTCAGCCAAACATTTTTCGACCAATTTCATTTCGTGCGGTTCATTCACCGAGACATACGCCTTATTGAAATAGACCACCCGCAAGATTTGATCGCGTTCGACAATACGCATCTGATCGATTCCTTCGGCCGTCTCCAGAGGGGTCCGCTTCAGTTCCAAAAAAGATTGCAAAAATTCTCTTCTGTAGGTCATCACTCCGATGCTTTGGCAGACCGGCTCAAAGGCTGGAGCCTTCACAGCAATTTTGGAAAGATCCCTGCCACAAAAAATAACCCGGCCGCTTTGCGACGTAACCATTTTAACGATGGCCGGATTCGCCAACTCTTCGACCGATTCAATTTTTGCAGCAGCATTCCACGCGGGGACCGAAGATTCTTTGAAAACGGCTTCAGCCATTAAATCTAAATCAGAAGGAGGAATTAAAATTTCATCGCCTTGCACGTTCACAATGTGCGTTGCATCCAAATGTTGCATTGCTTCAGCCAAACGATCGGTTGCTCCGGGGTGTGTCGGAGAAGTCATGATTACACGACCGCCGAATTTCTCAACGGCTTGTGCAATTTCCACGTCGCAAGTCGCTACAACCACGGCGGAAAAAGCTTTGCACTTGAGTGCGCGCCGACGAACGTGCTCGATCATCGGAAGCCCTGCCACATTGTACATCGGTTTACCGGGAAAACGCGAAGAGGCCATGCGGGCCGGAATGATGGCGGCAATGCGAACTGTCATGATTTTTCCAAATGGACGAGGCGATGAACCATCGGCCCGTCGAAATGATTGATAAAGGGAATCCGAAGACCCAAAAAGCGAGGCCCATTTTTGAAAGTTCGCGGCGAATAGAAATGAGTATAGTAAGGGCAAGAACCGTCGACAAAAACTTGGTCTTTTGCATTCCAAGGGTAATCTAGAAAAGAGGCCACTTCTCCACCGGGCAATTCTTTGCGAAGACGATTCACGCAATAGAAATGAGAATTGGGAGAGCTTCTCTCCCGTAAAAATTTAAAATAGGTTGCGATACTTTGCTGATTCATCTCCTGCATGCTGGCGATATTAATTGCGCAATCGATCTTTTCTGCAATTTTTCCGATCGCGTCGGGAACAACAAAATTATTTTCAGCAATTTCGGTCTTATCCTCTGAAAGAAGTGCATTTTCCCCGCCGATTTTTTCCATTGTTTTAAGCTGAAAGAGAAGTCCTTTCGGCAAATCGATAAAATAAAGCCGCGCCTGAGGAAAAAGATTGCGAATGCAGGCCCCCAACGTTCCATAACCATCGCCTAAGAGAACAAACATTTTTGGAGTCTCTCCAA
>JAUYJH010000119.1 GCA_030688705.1 Deltaproteobacteria bacterium | reverse complement strand
TCACCCAGTGCCAGGCACTGGGTGACAAACAGGGTGAAATTTTCCTTGAATATCAAGCCCCATCCCCAAAACCCCCTTTACAACTCCCAAATAGAGTGGCAGATGTGCGGCCTTAAGTGAATGAGCATCCGGCTTTGCCGGTGCGAATGAAAGGGGAGCGGGGGGAAGGAGCGAACGTCAGTGAGCGAGTCGTTCCCCCCGATATTATGAAAGCCAGCGATTTAAGAGTCGGAAATATTGTGACGATGGATGGCGAGTTATACCGTTGCGCCGAGGCCGTTCACAAAACCCCCGGAAATTTAAGGGCTTTTATTCAGGCAAAGCTGGTGCGCCTGAAAGATGGCATCCAAAAAGAGATGCGCTTTGCCTCTTCAGATGACATCGAAAAGGCGATGCTCGAAACCCACGATATGCAGTTTCTTTATGCAGATCAGGGGATTCTCCATTTCATGAATATTGAAAATTATGAGCAGGTTGCCGTCCGAACCGAACAGCTGGGGCCCGCGGCGCATTACCTTCTTCCGGAAACCAACGTTCAGATGACTTTTCATGATGAAAAACCGATCGGCATCAACCTCCCCCCCGCCATGGAATTTGAGGTGACCGAAGCCGAGCCGAGCATGCGCTCTGCCACGGCTACTTCATCTTACAAAAACGCTAAAATTTCGACGGGACACTCCATTAAGGTGCCGCAATTTATAGAAGTGGGAGATCGGATTCGCGTCAACCCCAACACCGATCAATATTTGGAACGGGGAAAAGGGAAATAAGTTTTCAAGATGACACAAGTGCATCTTCATATTTCCGGACGGGTGCAGGGCGTTTTCTTCAGACATCATACCCACAAAAAAGCCACGGAACTTAAATTGACAGGGCGCGTCTGCAATCTTTTCGACGGGCGTGTGGAGGTTTTTGCCGAAGGCCCTTCCGACAAATTGGAAATTCTGGTCGATTGGTGCCACAAGGGCCCCCCTGCCGCAAATGTCGAAAAAGTCGATGTCAAATGGCTGGAGGGAGAACAACAGTTCGGCGACTTTCGGATTCAAGCTTGAAATGCGTACGCGGGTACGCTAGTACGACGGCAAGAATAAAAAGGGGGAAAGCATGAAAACAATTTTTCGGTCTTCTGTCTTCGGTCTTCTGTCTTCGGTCCTGCTCTTTGGTTGCGGCGGCAGTTCGGTCTCCAAAGGGAAAACTTTGGTCGATGTGGATGGCCGCAAAATCACCGAAGGGGATCTTGAATTTTTGGGTTCTCTCAATCCCAACATTGCCGCCCAGCTTGCCACCCCGTTTGGGCAGAAACAGATTCTCGATAATCTGGTGGAACAAGAAATTCTCTATCAAGCCGCCAAAAAAGAGGGGCTCGATCATAACAAAGTGGTGCAGGCCAAGATTGATCTCTACAAAAAAGTGATCATGGCGCAGGCGTTTGTTGAAAACGGCATGGAGAAGCAGGCCAAAGAATATTACAACACCCATCAGAAAGAATTTGAAAAACTGCGTCTCTCCGACATCGTCATCCGCTACGCCTCGCCCGAAGAGATACGGGCCGCCAAAAAAGCCAAAAATGCCAATGCGCCGAAACATACGGAACAAGAGGCGTTAAAGCTGGCCAATGAAGTTTATGACAAAATCAAGGGGGGTGAAACCTTCGCCGACGCCGCCAAACAATATTCGGAAGATCCGCAAGGCAAAGAAACCGGCGGCGATCTGGGCTTTGTCTCCAAAGAAGACCCCAAAATGACCCGCCGCGGACTCTCCCCTCTCTTGGAAAAAGCATTTTCAATGAAAGTCGGCGAGGTAGCCGGCCCCATCAAAACCGCCAACGGCTATCACATTATCACGGTGACCCAGCCCGCAGAACAAGCCCCGTTTGAAGATGTGAAGATGCAGGTCCTGTTCAAAATCAGGGGGGATGCCAAAGGAAAAATTCTGGCGAACCTGAAAGAGAAGAGCAAGGTGGTTTACGCGGAAGAGTTAAAACCCCAAGAGGCGCCGGCGCCGCAAGAACACGATCATCCGCATGGTGAAGGGGATGGGCATCAGCATTGATTCTCAGAGTATGTACTAATCGGCAGAACCAAGATGTTCTTCTATAATCGTCAGGTCATCTTTTGAATGAGCCGACTGATCGCAGCACGAATTACAAGATCGAGTCCCGCCAACTGATTTTCAGGCAGTGTCGCGGCCAGTTCTTCTCTCATTCGTTTTTCAGTCAATGTAGTTGCTTTATCTCGCAATATTTCAATCGCCTCTTTCATCTCAACTTTACGTCCCTTTGCACGACCTATTTCCAGATGGTCGAATCTTTTTTGAAGTGTGTTCTTATCGAAAGGGGTTAGTGGTTCCAGCTGCGCAATGTCATAGAGATCCCTCACCAAATTTCTTTCAAGGGCCGCAGCAATTTTGTGAGAAAAAGCCTCCGAGAGGTCCATCGTCGACACGATGTGCGGTGGTAAAGAATAGAGTGTCGCTAAAAGAGCTGTCGAAAGCGATTTTGGACTTTTTTCGGAAGGGGATGACCATCCCCCTTTAACTACGCCACTGAAAAGCTCACAGAATTGGGTAGCGGGTTAGTTATAAAAGCCATTGCCGCCATCTTCGGAGTTCGTCCTTTCAGTCCGCTGTGGGGGCGGATGTTTTCGTATTGATTCCTCCAC
>JAUYJH010000143.1 GCA_030688705.1 Deltaproteobacteria bacterium | reverse complement strand
TAAAGTGGGGCCTAAATTGTACAATCTGGCCATGAATGTGGACCGAATGAAAGCGAGCCCTGAAATGACAATCGTACACGACCCCAAATGGCATGTTTTTCCGGAAATCAGACGGGCCTTGAAAGAAATGTCGGCCTCTTTGGAGGTGTTTGATTTGTTGGAAAAGGGAGCATTGGCGGATCAAGAAAAACATTATAAAAAAGATGTTTGGCTGGATCCCCATGGCAGAAAAGGTTCCGTACACATTACACGGAACATCATGGAAGAGCTGATTCAATCCGGACAAGCCAAAAGAGAAGAATTTTCCCCGCTGGACAGTTACATTGAAATCATCCAGCTTCAAAAAAGGCTTTTAAAAGAAAGTCGTCTTTCCCATTCTTCTCGAATGGCCATGGGCATTTTTTCCAGCATGTTAACGGACCCATGGGTGCAAGAGCAATATGCGGCGTCATTATCTTTATGGATGGCAAAATATGATATTTTGGCACCCATAGAAAAGGCGGTTATTTCAGATGAAGCCGTAAGAGCATGGGAGGACCAACTGCACAGGACATATCTCCGGTCACGCGACAACATAGCGACACTCGAATGGGCCCAAAAGGAAATTAAAAAGATAAATCCGGATTGGGTGAAAGAACTTGAAGGTTTGGAGGGTTTGAAGCGGGAATCTCTTCCACCCGTTTGGCACGATAATTATGAAAAATTTATTTTTGGTTTGCGTGACATTTTAGCCCCTTACCTTGCCAGGGTTGGCTGGATTCCTCTGCTGGAAGAATGGTACTTTGCAGCGCATGCCAAATTTTTCAGGGCCGGAAATTCGGGTTCAGAATAACGTCGAGAATACGCATGGATGCATCGTCGTCACCTTCCCAATAATCAAGAATTTTCACTTCTTCTATGTCCGACGCGGGAATGCGGTTCGGAAAGGCAATTTCTGCCTCTTCAAGCCCCACGGCGTCCGCCTGATATGCCACGCTTCTCTGCCCCACACGGCCTTGGATTTCAATACGGTAAGGCTTTGCGCGCAAGCGGGTAAAACCTCTGGCGATAAGGTCATCATATGAAGTTGAAACCCATCCCCCTTGGGCTATGGGGCCTCCTCCTATTTCAGCGTGTCCGCCGCAATATATCTCTGCATTATGTAAGTGATTGAATAACGGAATACCGGCCTTGGACTCTTTTCCCGGCCCCACCCCTTCTTGAAAAATTTTTTGGGCATACGCCCTTGCATCGGGAATTTTTTCGAAACTGCGATCGCCCCGAAAAAATGGCGTTCCGGAGGGGGCCCTTGGGTAGCGGCCTGCCGGACTAACGGAAGGAGGATCGATGATTTCAGACGGCCACTCATCCAGATTTGTCGGGTGCGGAACGTAGTTTTCAGGAGGTCTGCGGAATGCAACTTTCATCACTGTGGAATTGTTGGGATCGGGAGTGACGCTGACATCGGTAAAACCGGCCTTGCCGGCTTTTTTGCCTATTTTGGAACATTTAATCGCCTGTACAACAGGCTGCCCCGATGCTTGTGCATTTTGTACCACGGCTTTCAATGGATTGTTTGGTGATTGGATTCCCAGTTCGGCTAACAGGGCCTCGTCGTCCGCCAAGAAAATTTTACCGAGCAGTTCGGTCGTCCTCTCCTCCGCCTCCGCGGCATTCCGAGCCACGGCATCATCACCGATATTGATAATTTTTATGGCGCCTCTTTGCGACCTCAAAAAAGTTACAAATGTTCTGATGCCGGTTGGCGTTGTCCCTTCAACAGTCTGCATCACGACATTTTCCAGCGTCCCTTGCGCGTTGCGAAAAAATTGGGAGATCATGACGGGGGCTCGCGCCGCCACTTTTTGAAACAGGCTTGGCGCACTCGCAAACGCTCTTGCCGCCGGCACCACGGCAAAGGGGAGCTCCAGTTTTCCGGCCGCCCAGCCATGCGCGGCGGCATTGATGGTATAAGGATCATGGGCGTCGTTTAAGGCATTTTCCGCATTCTCGATGACGGTTTGGGACATCTCCAAAAGAGGGGCGCAATTGTTGATGTTAACGGCCTGCGCCGCGTTGCAAGCCATATAGTTGAATGTCCAAACAATCCTCTCCACCATGTTATGGGCCATTCCCTTAACAACCCCTTGGCCATAAGCGGCAAATTGCGTCAGAATCGGTTTAAAAATATTGCGATAGGCCGGTTCCCCCATGTTGGCGGCCCAGCCATTTTCAGCGATATATAAACCGACATTGTCCACAAGAGCGGCTCTTTGAGGCGATTGTACGCGAAGGACTTCCAACTCTGCGATGGAATCCGCGTAAAAACCGGCTTCCAGGTTCGCAAGGCCGATGGCAATCGGACGGGCTTCTTGCTCAAGTTTTGCCCTCTTCATTATAAGATGGGAGTAAAAAGGCTGAAAATAACGTTGTACAAAATAAGCATCAAAATACGGCAGCCAATCGAGATCATAACTGCACTCGGTCTGGAAGAGGCATCTCCCCTCTTCATTGGCCGCGTTGGCGGCGTAGAGTCTGTCGCGCCAGGCCATTTCTGCGGCATCTTGTGTGGCCAACGCGCGCGCATAGGATTCGCGGGCGGTCTCCGGCATCTGGTCCAGATTGGAGAAATTTCGGGATGAGGCGTTGGGAATGCAGGCATCGAGATTGTCGTCGCACCATTTTTTGAAGGCCATCGACACCAACAGGCCTCCGTTGTTTTGCGGGTCAAACCAAAATTTGGTTAAGGCTTCTGAAAGGGAGGGGGAAAGGGTCGGCAGAAGGACGAAAAGAGCATTGTAAGCCGACTCACAGACAAATCGCATCCCCTCAAAATCGCCTTCCGCCGAACAACGTTCTCCTCCGGGGGAGTTCGGCGGCAAAAAGGAAACAACAGATGAAACAACAAAGGAATCAACCAAATCGACAAGGCTGTACAACTGTTCCGGCGCCAGGGCCGGTTTTGTAAAATCGCCCCCTAAAATTAAAAAGCCGTGTTCAACAATCGGATGGAGATGATCATCCAGCAAACCGGCATAACCGGCATCGGTCAATTCGGGCATCTCCCCTTTTTCGTCGGCCAAAAGGCGATTGGCCAAATTGGCATCGGCCGCCAGAGGAGCCGATTGCATGGGGGTTGCCGGAAGAAGGAGTTTCGATTTGTAAAGCAGATCCCGACCCGTTTTGAAAGCCAAGGCACTGCCCGGTCTCTGCGGCACCAGCAGGGTCTCCCGCTGTCCGGAACGTTGTTGCGGTGAAGGGATCAAGGGGTCCGCTCCACCCCCCGCCGAAGCAATCCATTCAATTTGAAGATGGGTCGGCTTTCCGGGACGGGGCATGGCATCAAGCGTCACCTTGGGTCGTGCTGTGACAAGTGTTGTCGTATCCCCCAAGGACAAAACCCCCTCCTCTTCTCCGTACATCGGTTTGACATAATAAACCGGTTTGGAATTCTGAACGACGTGGCCATCGGTAAAACCGCGGCGCATCGCTTCGTCGATATCCATGACGCCCAATTCCAGAAGGTTTGTCGCCTGCGGCGAGTCTTTCCTGAAAAATTTGACACGGGTTACACCGGAACCGGGACAGGCAAAGCGGCGGGGGGGAAAGATAGAAGCAAAACCTTCATTCACACGCACTGCCGTCGGCTTGGCAGGGCTTCCCTCCTCCACAACAATCCGAGCCACTTTATTCGAGCGGCGGACCAGTTGGGGTTCTGTCGGGGTAGAGTCGAAAAAAAATCCCTCCAGATCATACTCTCCCGGTTTATCGGCCGCGAAAATTTGGGTCCTTTGATCGTAATAAAGTTCGACCGGTTTTTCCCCGCCACGGTGTTGGGTTGGAAAATCTCTGAACCGGATCGTTTTGCTTTTATCGGCCTGCTGAACAAGAACGATGGAATTAAAGGGTTTGCTGGCTTGCGACCAGCGGCACCGGATTGGATCCCCCACGGTGGTTTTGTATTTGTCGCAAACGACATGCGTGTTGGCCAAATCGTAAACCTTGACAGGCAATGGGGCCGAAAAAGCGGCCCTAAAACTGCTCCCCGAAGCCACCCAGTCTGTGACAAAAACATCAAGACTTGTCGTGGCGGCGTCAAGCTGTGGAATACGGATGGTCCCTCCGGCCCCCGCGCTCAACGCCGTGACAGCCCGGACAGACCTCCCGCCGACCGTGGAAACCGCAACGGCATTATCGACGATGCGTACTCCCGTTCCCCCGCTTCTCTTGGTCACTCCGACACTGTTTAACGCGACATCATCGGTGGCATTAAAGTCGACCCCCACCGAAACCTCCGTGGTGGCAAAGTCTTTAAAGGGAAGCTTGAGACTTGCGGAGACTTGCGGCGGCCGGCGGTCGAGCACCCCGGCGATGGTGTCTGTAAAGGCGGCCGGATATTGGGCGGTGTACTGATGCTGTGAGGTGACCGTCAAGGCGAAGTTGTTGTGGGTTGGGAGTATATTTAGAGAGGCGGAACCGGCGTAATTTTTTTTGTTCCCCGAATCCTGGGAGCTCATGGGGACTTCAAGATTATTGTACGACAAAATGTGCCGCGGATTTTGGACGTCGTTGGGAAGAGCAGAAAGCACGCCGACATTCAATGCGGAACCGGGAAAAGGGAGCATGATCACCCAATTATTTACATTTTGAAAATAGGCGGTGAGGGTGTCCGATACGCGCACTCCCTGCACGGTAGAAAATTCTGTGAAGACATTTTCATAAGTATTTTGTGTTTCAGAAGTCGTTTGTCGGGGACCGCCGTATTCGCGGTTTTGCGTGTCCAAAAATTGGATGTTATCGAGAGATAATTCATGCAGGGCCGGATTATTTGTCGTTAAAAAAGTGAAATCGATGGTGTAGGACTGGTTCGGGGTTAACTCACCCAATCCGATATTGCGGGGAGAAAGAGAACAAGAATAATACCCCCGTGACTCATTGGGTGGACACTGATAATCGTCGCCGATAATCGTGGTGGCGACCCTCTCATTGCTGCTACCCAAAACATTCACGGAAAAGACGGCCGGACTGTAGTGCCCACCTCCGTACAATGAATAATCAAACCGAATTTCCTTGAGAGATGAGCTGGCTGTAAAAGAAGTCCTTAGATGCGCTTCTGTCGGTTGATTAGCACTTCCTCTCAAGATCAAAACAACGCACCCCGCTCCACGGCATTGGCCGGAAATATCCGCGCGAAGTTGATGGGAAGACCCGGATGTCCCTGAAAACTGGTAACTGCCGAGTGAATTATTTTCAAACGCGTGCAACGGCGGAGCGTACGTTACCGTCCTTGTCCCGCCGCGACGGGTGACGGCAATGTTGGTATGATCGGGGCGAAAGACATCTCTCCCGCGCATCACCGGAACACGGCCGACATCCAGAGCCGATCCGGAATAATATTTCGCGTTTCCGGCAACCTCTTGGGATTTAGACGCGTTGAATTGCCTTTGGGCCTCGGCGTTGTAGCGCCAGTTCGCAACGAGCCCCCCCACTGAAGTGCGTATCGGAGCGGCGTCTTCCGCTTTTTTTTCCCCCATTTTCGACAGAGACTGCATGGTGCAGACACTATCTATTTCATCCGGAAGGGCGGAGCCGGAATCGCCGCGCTTAAAACGAAACGAATCTTTTTTCTTCAAAAATTTTGCCGTTTGAACCTGCTGTTTTTCCTCCAAAGCCCGGACTCCCTCCAAAATAATTTGCTGTGCGTAGGGGGGAAGCGTGTTTTCCGTGCCGCTTTGCCCAGGGGGAGGAATATAGGGGCTGATGAGGGTTTCCATTTGCGAAGGGGCAATGCTCCCGCTTCTTCCCGGCAGGACAGGTGTCAGGTCTACAGAAGGGGAAGGAATAGAAGGAATATTTTGACCGATTTCTTCAACTCGGGTCTGATCTTGAGGGCTCAACGTAACGGAAGGTACTGTCTGCGGCGTTGTTGCGCGAGGCTCCTTCGGCGGGTATCGAGAAAACTGCCCCTGCACCACCCCCATCGGCATCGAAAGAAAGAAAACTAGGGCCATCCACGAACCCAAACATCGGACAACCTTTGGTCGCATAAACCTGCTCCTCCCAAACGGCTAATTTGTGCAATCTGCGCGCCAAAGAATGACCTCTATAACCCATTGAAATCAAAAGAGTCCTGACCGAATTTGCGACCTGCTTTTCTCATTTTGAGATTAAAAAAATGACGGTGTCAAAAATCCACTCTTTTCCGAAACCGGAATATCTTTGATTGATCCCGATAACCAAAAGGGATAGCCACGGGAGATGAATATTCTCGCACAAAAAGAATGCCTCCCCTGCAAAGGGGGTGTGCCGCCGTTAAAAGGGGGCGATCTCGAAAAAATTCATCAGGAATTGGGAAATGATTGGCAGGTGGTCCGCGACCACCACTTGGAAAAGGAATTTACATTCAAAAATTTTGTGGAAGCGCTTGGTTTTACCAACAAAGTTGGCGCGTTGGCCGAGCAAGTAGGCCATCACCCCGATATTTTTTTGGCTTGGGGAAAGGTAAAAGTAACGATTTGGACCCACAAGATAGACGGCCTGACCGAAACCGATTTTATCTTCGCCGCCAAGGTAGATAATTTGAACGGATAGAGAGTTGTCATTCCGGCGAAAGCCGGAATCCAGATCGACTGGACCCCGGCTGGAGCCTGCCCCGTGCTCCGACACGGGGCCGGGGTGACGGCATGCTTCAATAAACTTTATCGATTTTGACGGGAACCGGAGGATGACCCACCGGGACCGGTTTTTTGGTTTTTCCCTCCATGTCCCCTTTTTGGGCCGGACCGGCCATGCCGTCTTTATCAACACGGACAACAATGAAAAATTCCCCAGCAAGCGGCACATTCGGCATCATCACATCGGCCCCCGTTATTTCAAAAGAGATGGGAAAGGCTGAAACCGGCAGACGCTTCACCGCCAGCGGAGGCCCTTCCAGCTGCGGTTTGGCCATCACAAAAAGAATGGCTCCCTGCGGGATTTTTTTCGCCAGTTTGGGGCTGATTTCAATTGTTCCGGAAAGAGAGCCGCTCCCCTCCCCCCCTTTTGAAACCGGCTTGACGCCGCTACTGCAACTCAAAAACAGGACCATGGACAATGGACAAAGGACCATGGACCAAAAGATTTTTCGCATGATTTCCCCCCGGAGTTGTGCTCTAATACGCGCACTATGAAAAAACAACGCCATATTTTCGCATCGTTTGTCTTTCTCTTGGCAACAACCGTTTTTGCCGCCTCGTTTGGAACTCTCCCCGTCCCCAAATTCAATGTTTCCATTCTTTATCCGCAAGGCTGGCAACACGACATCCAGCAAATGCCGGGGGCCCTCTTCGTCTATTTCACGCCGGACAAAGAAGCGGAAAACGCCCCGTCGGTCATGTTCACGCGAGCCCGATTCGCGGCCGCTGTGGCCGGGGCCGCCGCTGTGACCGGCTCTCTTAAAGGATTAAAGATCCCCAACGTTCCCGGAGCGGGGGGCCGTTGGAGCAGCACGCAAAAACAGCCTACCCCGGACGAAATTTTGGGCCCTGTGCCGGAAAACTGCAAGGTTTTGAACTCCAAAAAGCTGACATGGCTGCAATCCCCGGCCAAACAGCAAGACATGCTCTGCACAGAAAATGTGGACGGAAAACCGGTGGAAAAAAAGACGCGGATGGTCGCCACCTGTCTCACAGACGGGACCGCCATGCTCGGCTGTGACGCCCTAACCTCTGATTTTACGGCCGATTTCTCCAAAATGTGCGATCAGATCATCCGGGGGACAAAAAAGATCAAAAGATAGGCAACTTATTTTGACCTTTGCCGAAGCAAAGCGGTTTGACTGTTTAAAAATACTCCTTAAGGACTAACGCCCCATGACGGAATACCGCATTCACACCATTCGAATTCATGACGCAAAGCCGAAAGGTTTTGGGCCGGAAGATGCCTGCATCGAACCCAAAGAACATTGCATCGAACAACTGGCAAAAGACGGATACGTTTTTATATCGGAATCTTTGGAGAAGGCCCGTCAGGGAAAAATCCGCATCCCACTGCAGACCCTCGCGGAATACGTGGAGGAGATGGAGCGCTGGCGGCAAAAGATAGCGGCAAAAGAGATTCCAGCCCACAAGATGCAGATGGGAATCCAGGGGCTTAAAGACTGGGGGAAAGCCATGGACCCCGCCATGGCCCAATCTGCCTCGTTCCGGATTTTTTTCACAAACATTGTGGCCGGGACTATTGAGTTGAGCGTCTATCATCATCGCAAAGAGGTTGCCGCGCAAAAGATCAAGATGCCCCCCCCCTTCGGAAATATTCATGGAAGCGCTCGGTTTCATATTTTTTTACTATAATCTCATTGAAATGGATGTCCCCAATCTGATCGCAGAGATTGAACGTTTCGAGAATCTTGTAAAAGAGAGTATCCGGGTAAAACTCGATTGGGTGCGCGACAATTATTTAAAAGATCCCGAGCGGACGGCGAAGGTTTTGGAATACGCCGAAAAACTGCAGGGCCCTTTTACTCCCAGGGGCCATAAAGGCCCCTTCGGGCGCGAAACAGCCGACCCACAGCCGGGCCCCTTCTTTAAAATCGAGGGATTTGAAAAAGAGATCGACGACCTCAAAAAACGCCTCAAAACCTCTTCAACGGAACAGTAGCCTTTTTCACCGGGGTCTTCAGCGGAACAGCCGTCGAAAAAAAGAGCTAAAAAGATCCATCATACTTGCGGCCCTTATAATGTTTGGTAGCGCAGCCACCCGAGAAGCACCTGCGGATTATTGACAGTCTGGGCAATCGCTTCCGCCATCCATTCCCTCTCCGGAAGACGGCCTTCGGCCAGATCGGCCACCACTTCAAAAGGGACGCCGAAAAGCGCTTGCGATTTTTGCTGTACATCCGCATCCACAACACCGCCGTTAAACTCAATCCAGATTTTGAACACCGGCTCCGCGACTTTCCAAGCCGCATCTCTCCTGCGGGGGCCGACCTTCCCTGCGCTGTTTAAGATAAGACCTTCTGCAAACTTTTTTTGGGCCTCTTCAAGACGCCATTGCACCCAATCTTCCAGTAAACGCCTGTCCGTTTTCGCGGCCAGCCGTCTTACCGTTTCCATGTCGGCGGGGGGCATTCCCTCTTTCAAAAATCTGTCGAAATCTTTTTTGGAGAGGCCATATTCCTCCGCGTTCCAGGGTTTTTCAGCATTTTGAAAAACCCACCAACGGACAAAACGGGCTGCCAGTTTCGCGCGGGGAGAGGCCTGTTCCGGCCTTTGAAAGGCATCACCGCCTTTTTCGAGCAAAGCCTGACAGCGCATTTCCAAAAAGAAATCTCTCAAAGCGGAGGCCGATTCCTCCAAATCCCTGTTTTTTTTCTCGAACCAATGAAGGCGTGAGGCATGGAGCCACCCGTTTTTGTGGAGCGAAGCGGAACGAAGGGCTTTATCCAATTCGATGGCCCAGGTGACACGCATTCCCAAAAGGAAGGTCATGAGGCGGCCGTAGAATAAAAAATCCTCTTCAAAAGACTCGCGGCCCGCCCCATCGCCCGGAATAAGAACAATGCCGCGCGCCAAATCGGTCAGGCGTTGGCTGTCGATACCGCAGTATTTTGCGAACTCTTCGAAATTTTTTCTAAACTGTTCTGTGGCCACGGTACGGATCAGCTGGGCCAATTTGTAGTTGGCGGGGGGGAGATCCGGAAGGAGGCTGGGAAGAAGCCGGGCCGGCGGTGCCGGATCTTTCGTTGGCGCATCGGCCGACAGGACCGGACGCTCCTCCTCCCGCAGTCTGTCAAAAAAGGCCTTTAAGGCGCTCGCTTCTATTTCCAGTGCTTCGGCCATCACATCGAGATCGTTTTCAAGCCCTTGCACATTTCCTTTTGCATATTTTTGGTATTGCGAAAAAGAAATCCCGATTTTTTTGGCCAAATCCCGGTCGGAGATCTCGAGCAAAATTTTCAAAGATTCAAAAAAGCGGGACGCCCCCTTTTTCTTAGAGAGCTTATGATGGTCCAAAAGCAGAGCATAAGCGGAAATAATTTCCGTGGTGTGGCCGACAAAAAAATCGCGAATGCCCTCTTCAAACCAGAGTCTTTTGGCCCCGTTCAAAAAATCCGCGCCGTAATCGAGATGGTCGATCTCTTTTCTCTCTCTCAGTCTTTCGATGCACAAAGAGAGCCGATGCTTCTGTTGGGACGAAAGCTTCTGAATTTCCCCAAGAAGGCGTAATTGCCTTGGGGTAATAAAAACATGATGGGCGCGAAGCCACGGGGTCCCTTTATCCTCACCTTTAAAATACCCTGCATCGGGGGAATACAAGGGAGCGCGGTGAAAACCGGCCACAAACAGTCTTAAATCGGTCGCGGCCGTTTCTGCCTGTGGCTCTGCCAGCCGCAAAACAGCGGGCTCGCCAGGCAGCAGAATCGATGCCGCCAACGGACTCAAAAAAATGGGGGGAACGGAAAGTGTCATTTTCTTCTTTCGTTATCGCATGGGCTTTAAAAAAGTTGCTAAAGGACTTTAACGATTTTTTCAAGGGGGTTGTTTTCGGCCATCGCCCCCGCTAGAATGGAGGCATTCCCCGGAGGCTTTTATGCAAGAAACGGAAATCGGGCCGACGGCCCTCCTTCAAGACGCGTTACCATTGCCGCCCCTCCCCCGCCAGGAAACCGCGGCGCCGGAGGTTGTTTCCTATGCCTTTCACGCCTATCATCTGGCGGAAGCCCTAAAACTGAAAGAAATCGCCAAATTATTCGAGTTAAAACCGCTGGTTTTGAACCCGACCTCCCTTATTTATGAACTCTCGGAAAATTGCCATTGTCTTTTTTATCATTTCGGCTCGGTTGTTTTTTTCAACGTCGAGGAATCGGTGCGCCGGGGGACGCTCGACCGGCTCAAAGAGCACCTCCCCAGCAGCGCCACGCCGGTCACCAGCGATGAGTTCGTTCTGGAAGTCGAAAAAAAGGCAAAAAACACGGTCTTTTTTGAAAAAGTGGTGATCGACAAGTTAAACCGTGGAAAAGTTGAATTAATCGCGCTTGTTTTGGCCCAATCGACCGCCCTTGAATATTTTGAAAACAAGGTCGAGGCCATTTTGCACCAATTGGGCGACATTACCTCCCATCTGGAAACGAGCCATTTGCGCGTTTCAGGGAAAAAAATCCGCAAATTCATCAGTCAGGCCATGGCCACACAGCAGAGCCTGATCAGCACTCTTTATCTTTTGGAAAAACCGGAAGAAACTTGGGAAAACAAAATCCTGGATGACCTGCACCAAGAGGCCACGATGATGTTTGAGCTTAAAGACCGCTTTCGCACCGTCGATTACAAACTCAAAATGATTCAGGACAATCTTGAAATTCTTTCCAACTTCGCCTCCAACCGACAACTGGTCCTCCTGGAATGGGCCATTGTCTGGCTCATTGTCCTTGAAGTGGCGCTTTTCACCTATGATCTGTTTTTAAAATGAAAAACCCCCCGCGGTGTTCAGCCGGCGGGGGGTTTCTTCAATTCACTTCGAAAAACTATCTTCTCTTCTTTGCTTTCTTCTTCTTCTTTGTGGCCTTTTTCTTCGTGGCCTTTTTCTTTTTCTTTGCCATCTTAACTCCTCCTTGAAGATGGTTAACGATAACTACACAGGAACGAATTATAAAGAATTATGAGGGACTGTCAAACTTTTTCTCACGCTGTCAAGAATTTTTTGGGGAAAAATTTCACTCACCGAGCGCCGTGCCGACACCGCGCGGATCACTGACACCGATCCAGCCTTGGTTGGAGCGCGCGATGAGCATGACGAGCCACGGCGCCTTCACTTCTTTGGGATGATGGCCCATGCGGACAAGACGATCGAGAAGTTTCGGTGAAAAAATCCCCGATTCATATTCCAACACATCGGGAATCCATTGGTGATGGTAGCGTTTTGCCGCCACCGCCTCGAGAGGCTTCACCTTGAAAGCGATGCGGTTCAAGAGAGTATGCAAAACCGCCGTGATGATTTTTGGGCCGCCGGGGGAACCGAGCGCCATCACCAGTTCTCCCTTTGGATTGAAAACAAAAGTCGGCGCCATGGAACTCAACGGCTTCTTGCCCGGCGCAATGGCATTGGCTTCGCCCCCCACCAGGCCGTAGGCATTGGCCACACCCGGCTGGATGGCAAAATCATCCATCTCGTCGTTTAAAACAACGCCGGTGCCGGCGGCAACCAGGCCGGAACCGAAATAGTTGTTGATCGTCTGGGTAGAGGCGACCGCATTCCCTTCTTCATCGACAATGGAAAAATGAGTGGTCGATTCGTTCAAACCGGAGTTGGATTCAAGGGGGGAAAGCCGGATAGAAGGGATTGCTTTTTTGGTATCGATCGAATCGGCCAGTTCCTCGGCATATTTTTTGGAAAGGAGTCCTTTAAGGGGCATTTTCACAAACTTCGGATCTCCCAAATAACGGGCCCGGTCCAAAAAAGCCCTTTTCATCGCCTCGGCCACTTCGTGCACCGTTTTTGGATTGTAAGGGCCCTGACGGGAGATCGGAAAATTTTCGAGAATGTTCAAAGTCTCCATCAACGTGACGCCGCCGGAACTGGGGGGCGGCATCGAAACGATTTTGTATCCTTTGTAAGTCGATTCGACGGGCGCTGTTTCAATCGGCTCCACGCGCCACAAATCATCTATTGTCATGATCCCGCCGGCCAACTGCACGGAGCGGATAACATTGGCCGCAATCTGCCCCTGATAAAATCCGGACCACCCTTTTTGGGCAATGATCGAAAGCGTCTTGGCGAGATCTTTCTGGACAAGAGTCTCCCCTTCTTTGGGCGCGGCTCCGCCCGGCAGAAAAATTTTCTTTGACGAATCGAAACGGGCCAACACTTCTTTTTCATTTTCAAGGGCATTGGCCAAATGGGGATAGACGGCGAAACCCTGCAGGGCCAGATCGATGGAAGGCTGAATCAGTTCGGGCCACGGGATTTTTTTGGAGGCGTAAAGATCGTAAATATCACCCAAACCGGCAACCAGACGGGGGACCGCCACGGCCAAGCCCCCTTCTTGCGCCAATTTCGGTTCCAACACCCCGTTTTTGACGTACATATCGGGGGTGGCTTTGAGCGGCGCGTATTCGCGAAAATCGAAGGCGACACTTTTTTTCTTTTTGGCGTCATAAGACAGCATGAAACCGCCGCCGCCCAAACCGGTTGATTGCGGCCTTAAGACACCAAGCGCAAATGAAACGGCGATGGCGGCATCGATAGCGGTCCCCCCTTTTTTCAAAATATTTAATCCAACTTCGGTTGCTTGCCGGTTGGGAGTCACCACCATCATTTTCTGACCGACGGCTTGGTAACTTTCCAGCGTACGGCCTGGGGAAGGTTCAACAAGATTGAGCTTCGGTTGGCAGGCGGAACAAAAAACAAGAAGAACGATAAGTAAAATTTTCGGCATGTCCTATTTCAAATCTGCTCAAGGCACCGAAGTCAACCATATTTACCACCGAGGGCCGCGTTCCCTTTTCAGATATTCAAGATTTTTGTCTTGTTTACCCTTTTCTTTTGCCTCTTTCATTTCTTTACGCGTCCCCAATTCTTGTTTATCGAGCCCCTTCTTTTTATCTTTGCCCACTTCATGCGCCCTCTCTTTCCCTTTTACCTGTGATCCGGTGCTGGGGGCATTGCTGTGCACCGATCCTTGGCCCTTGCCCGGAAACGATTCTTTTTTGTCGGCGTAAGACGCGGCAGTAGAAAAGAGGGCGGAAAAAAGAACCGCCATGCACATCACCATTATACGTCTCATAAACACCTCCTATCTTTAGACAAAATGTTACGCTTCAAAAAAGGGGGTGTCTAGGGGGTGGCATTAAACTTCGGTATACTCCGGCCCACTCCCCCCTTCAGGGGGGGTTAGTTTGCCACCTTTGTCGGAGATGGCGCCGCAGTGGATGCAGTTGGAAGGGTTGAGTTGGAGGCGTTTTTTACCGTCGGCATCAGTGTGCCACTCATAGACATTCGCGGGGCACATATTGATCCAAGTCTCTGCAATAACCGGCGGGACATTCATATCAACCTGAATATGGTTCGGCTGGTTGTCGCGGCTTCGGTTGCCAGAGGCATAAGCGCTGGAGAGTTTATCAAACGTATATTTATTGTCGGGCTTCGGATATTTTTTGTTTCCCATAAACATTTTTTGTTCGTTGTCGGCCTTTTCGCCAAAACGCCAGCCGGGGAAGAGTCCCTTTGTCACAGTCATCAATCCGGCCAAAGCGCCGCCGGCGAAAAACCCGTGTTGAAACGCCTGCCGCATGTTTCTGACTTGATAGAGATCTTTGTGGATGAAACTTTTGCGAACGGCGTTGTCATACGATTTCAAATCCTGTTTCGATTTTAATTGCGCAAAAATCGCCTCGGCCGCCAAAATTCCCGATTCCATGGCATAGTGAATTCCTTTAAGAGCCGGAACATTCACAAAACCGGCTCCATCGCCCAACAATAGAGCACCGGGAAGGCTCAAACGCTTCGGCAAAGCATAAAAGCCCCCCTCCGGAATTGTTTTCGCCCCCCAACCCTGTTCCACCCGCCTGCCCCCCTCCAAAATTTTCCGAAACAGGGGGTGAAGCTTCATCTCTTGAAGCGCATCGTGGACCGAAAAAGAGGCATCGTGATAATCGAGCCCCGCCACCAGACCGATCGTCAATTTGCCGGGGCCATACGGATAGACAAAACTGCCGCCAAATTCCCCGTATTTTTTTCCAAGCCGAAGAGGCCAGCCCATCGTATGGATAATCCGGTCGAGCGGCTTTTGAACCTCCCAAATTTCTTTGACCCCCAGGGCATAAATTTGCGGATTATCCCCTTCTATTTTGAAGTGATGGATGGCTGATTGAGTCAGAAAACCTTGAGTTCCTTCGGCCAACACAGTCACCTTGGAGAGCATCTCAACACCCTCTTCAAAATTGGAAAGGGGTTTGCCATTGCGATCGACTCCTTTATTTCCGGTGGCCACCCCCTTAACGGTCCCCTCTTCCACAAGAAGTTTCACGGCCGAAGTCTGCGATAGAATGGTGACCCCCGCTTCTTCGGCCTTGCCCCCAAGCCACGCCCCGACTTTGGCGAGAGAGGCGCTGAAATTGACATGGTTTTTCATTGACGGCGGCACCGGAATCGGGAAGGCCATTTTTTGAGTCAAAAAATAGACCTATTCTTTATCAACGGGGCCGTAAAAAGGGAAATCGGAATCTTTTAAGTTGGGAAAAAGTTTGCGAAAGGCGACCGGGTTGATCACGGCCCCCGATA
This sequence comes from Deltaproteobacteria bacterium, assembly GCA_030688705.1. Taxonomy (GTDB): domain Bacteria; phylum UBA10199; class UBA10199; order SPLOWO2-01-44-7; family SPLOWO2-01-44-7; genus JAHFSU01. The sequence continues at coordinate 12,188 of JAUYJH010000143.1, read as the reverse complement.
AAAGATGGGCCCCCGGATATTTTCCCTTCTCCAAAACAGCCACCGGAAAATCACCCAAAGAGGCTTTCAACTCGGTCTCTTTTTCCAAAAGTTGCATGAGCCTTATGGCGCAAGCAAGCCCCGCCGGACCGGCCCCGACGATCAAGACGCCAACCGGCAATTGTTTATCGGCCGACAAAACTGATTTGGCAATCACCGATTCGGGGTCGAAGGGAGGGGGAAATTGTGAAGGACTGACAGTCATTTTGGCTCCCTTGTTGTCATTCTGAGCGAAGCGAAGAATCCCGGTGATCGAGAGATCCTTCGCTTCGCTCAGGATGACCTCCGTTATAAATATTTCCCAATTTTGTCGAGCAGGTCTTGTTTGTAAATAAAATCGGTCAAGTAATCAAGTTTGTCGGTCGGGTAAACCATCACGGGAGAGAGATTGTAACGCCGAATCCACTGGCTGTACATTTTATTGAGCTTTGTCAGATAGGCATCGGGGAGGGCTTTTTCCATCCCGCGCCCTCTTTTGGCAATCCGCTGTTTCATCGCCGGCAAAGAACACTTGAGATAAATCAGAAGATCGGGAGGGCGGACCGATGCGACGATCGATTTGTAAAAATCACGGTAAACCCCGTAATCACGGGCTGAAATATTCCCCTGTCTGTAAAGATTGGCGGCAAAAATCTCGGCATCTTCAAAAACCGTCCGATCCTGAATAACCGCCTCTTTACAATCGGCCAACTGCCGGTGCATTTTGAATTTCTGCGAAAGAAAATACATCTGCGAATGAAAACCGAAGGCCTTCATGTCTTTGTAAAAATCGGCAAGATACGGATTGGTGTCGTTGGGCTCTAAAAACGGCTTTATTTTGAAATGCTTGCAGAGAAACTGAACGAGACTCGATTTCCCCGCGCCGATATTCCCCGCAACGGCGATGTAGCGTCCGGCCATAAGAAGGGACCATGGACCAAGGACCATGGACCAAGGACCCACTACAACGCATAGCGTTCCTTTTCAAGGATATGTGCGGCGACTTTCTCTTTTATTTTTTCGGTGTCGGCAAATTGGGGCTGGATAAGTCTTTCCAGAGCCTTTGTATAAGAAGAAAATTCCTTTTCATTGCCATCGGCCACATTAAAAAGGGCCTGGCGAACCCGAATCAGCATTTCCGGAATTTTCTCCGACATGTAACAAATGACCATCTCTTCGGCCAATTGGGCCGCGGCTTCCCCCTTAAGCTTGCGGATTTTCAAGGCCCTCTCAAAACCGCAATGCATCGCGTACGATTCAATAACCAAATCGGCCATGGTAATGACCAACGCCTGTTTTTCTTTTAATTTTTCCATGTATTTTTGCGCGCAAACCCCGCTGAAATAGATGGCCAAACGCTTGAAAGCGGCCAGTTGATCCTGCCAAACGGCCATCGGCTCTTTGGCATCGGCTTTGGAATAACCCGCCTTCAAACCGGCCAACACCTTTTGCAATTCTCCCATAAAATCGATGCTCCCCTTTACGGCCCGGCGCATGAGAGTGTCGGGAATCAGCAGACGATTGATTTCGTTCGTCCCCTCGTAAATCCGGTTGATCCGGTTATCGCGGAAAAACTGCTCCGGAGGGTATTCCTGAATAAAACCGTAACCGCCATACATCTGGACAGCGTCATCGGACAGGTAGGCCAATACTTCCGAACCGAAAACTTTGGCGATGGAGGCCTCAATATTCAAACCCTTGATCTTTTTGACGACATTTTTGTAATAATCGGGGCCCGATTTGTCGAGAGTGGCCCACGCGCTATCCAGGGCGGCCGCGTAGGAATAGATGACCGATTCCAAGAGATAGGTGCGAATGGCGTCATTGGCCAATTTTTCACGAAGCGCTTGAAACGATCCGATCGGTTTTCCAAATTGATGCCGTTCTTTGAGATATTTGGAACAATATTCCAAAAGGCGCTTGCAACTCCCCATGCAGGCGGCGCCGAGTTTCCAGCGCCCGACATTCAATACGTTGAACGCAATCCGGTGCCCTTTGCCGATTTCACCCAGCACATTCTCCACCGGCACCTTGCAATCCTGCAAAATCAGGGGAACGGTTGAAGAACCATGTATCCCCATCTTTTTTTCCTCTTTTCCGATGGACAAACCCGGCGTGCCTCGATCGATGATAAACGCGGTGAATTGTTCCCCATCGACCTTGGCAAAGACCGTAAAGACATCGGCAAAACCGCCGTTGGTGATGAACTGCTTTTCGCCGTTCAAAATATAAAACTTTTTGTCGGGAGATAAAACCGCTTTTGTTTTTGCCGCCAGCGCATCGGAACCGGAGCCGGCCTCTGTCAACGCGTAAGCCCCCAAAAATTCTCCGGTCGCCAATTTGGGGAGATATTTTTGTTTCTGGGCTTCGGTGCCGTAATAAAGAATGGGAATGGTGCCGATGCCGGTGTGGCACATGAGCGGCACAATAAAAGAGGTCCAACCGGTGGCGTTTTCGGCGATGACCGTCGCGGTGGTTTTGTTGAGCCCCAACCCGCCGTAGGCCTCTGGCACCTCGGCCATCAACAGACCCAATTCGCCCGCTTTTTTCAAAAGATTGGGGACCAATTTGGGGTCTTCTTTCGATTCGATTTTTTCGCGAACCGGTTCGACCTCGTTGGTCAAAAAACTTCGGGCCAATTTGGCCAACTCTTTTTGCTCATCGGTCAACTCTTCCGGTGTGGAAAGATCCCATGTACCCGGCGCTTCCCACAAAAATGAGGCACTGTAAGGCCCGTCGCGTTTGATCATATAATCCCCTTGGGTTGTCATTCTGAGCGGAGCGAAGAATCTAGGGGATCCTTCACTGCGTTCAGGATGACCACACTGGCTAACGCAATGCATTATGCCACGAGAGCGGCTATTTGCCCAGTAATTCTTTGAAGTTACGCGTGAGTATCGGCAGGATTGTGAAGAGGTCACCCACCACTCCGTAGTCGGCCTTGGAAAAAATGGGGGCTTCGGGGTCCTTGTTGATGGCGACGATCACCTTGGCGGTACGCATGCCGGCCAGATGCTGGATGGCGCCGGAAATGCCGCAAGCAATGTACAACTTTGGGTTGACCGTTTTGCCGGTCTGCCCCACCTGATGATCGTGTGAAATATAACCGGCATCGACTGCCGCCCGCGACGCCCCCACCGTGGCTCCCAGCACATCGGCCAGCTCTTTGACCACCTTGAAATTTTCCGAACTCCCCAGCGCCCTTCCCCCCGCCACAATCACATCGGCTTCGGTTAAATCTTTCATCCCCTTTTCCGCCTCTTTCACCTCTTTTACTTTCACTTTGCTTGGAGCAACATTGGCGGCCACTTTATTGACCGAAGCTTTTTTGGAAGCGTCGGCCTGTTTTGTGGCAAAAGAGTTTGGCCTTGCCGTGGCCATCTGGATGTCGCTTAAAAACGTGACATCGACCAATGCCTTTCCGGCGAAAATCGGCCGGCGGGCTTTCAATTTTCCATTTTCAATTTTCAGATCGATGCAATCGGTAGCCAGCCCCGCTTTTAATTTGAAAGCGACTCTGGGGAGAATGTCTTTTCCAGAGCCGCTGGCAGAGGCCAAAACCACTTGAGGTTTTAAAGCGGGAACCGCCTCCAACAGAGCTTGCGTATAAGCTTCACCGATAAATTCGGCCAACGCCTCCCCTTCAACAGCGGTTGCTTTTGCAACGCCAAATTGGCCCAGCTCTTCAGCCGCGGCGGCGACATTTTTGCCGATGACGATGCCATGGGCCTCACCGCCTGCCTGTGAAGCCAACTCGACCGCCTTGCAAGCCAGCTCTTTGGAATAGCCCTTGAGCTTTCCCTCTTCGACTTCGGCGATAAAAAGTACGTTTCCCATTTTTATATTCGTCATTCCGGCGGAAGCCGGAATCCAGTCTACTGGACCCCGGCTTTCGCCGGGGTGACGTTTTTCTAAATCACCTTCGCTTCCTCTCTCAACAATTTCACCAATTCCGCGCAAACTTCTTCCGGCTCCCCTTTCAAAACTTTTCCCGATTTTCTTTCCGGTGGAAGACCAAAACCGCTCCATTTCACTTTGGGGGTTTCGCCTGAAAGCAAATCGGCGGCTTTGAGTTCGGCAATCGGCTTTGATTTTGCTTTCATGATTCCCGGAAGACTCGCATAGCGCGGTTCATGATCCCCTTTGTCACAGCAAAGAACCCCGGGGAGCTGCATCTCCATAATTTCTTTCACTCCGCCGGCCACCGGCCTTGTCACCTGCACCGACTTTTTGTCAGCACCCAATTCAATATGCTCCGCCGGCCAGATGGCCGGCCAATCGAGCGCGGTGGCCACCATTTGCGCCACCTGCACGCAGTCGTCATCGACCGCCTGCTTGCCGGCAAAAATAATTTCAAAATTTTCTGATTGCACCGCTTTGGAGAGAATCACCGCAGTGGTGTAGCTGTCGAGGACTACCCCCTCTGTATCGATGCGGATGCCGCGATCGGCCCCCATCGCCAAGGCTTGGCGCATGGAATCAACGGCTCTTTTGGAGCCGGCGGTCACAATCACCACCTCGCCGCCGCCGGCCGCGTCTTTCAGACGCAGGGCCTCTTCCACCGCGTATTCATCATAGGTATTGATCACCCATTTGATATCGGATTCATCGATTCCAGAGGCATCCTGCTTGATTTTGATTTTAGTCTCTGTATCGGGGGCCTGCTTTAGTAAGACTCCAATTTTCACGGCGACTTGTATACAGAATCAGAAAAAGCTTGGCAACTTCAAAAGATTAAGCATGGAGGGGGCGCTCCATCAACCGCATTGTTTCCGAAAAAACATCCACGGTTCTTAAAACGGGGCGATCGAGGGGGGCATTGGTCGCGACGGGGGTCATCATATGTTCGCGATGAATGGAACCGTGGGAACCCTTATGTTCCGGCACCTCGTATTTCACTCGAAAATCGTAACCGGGAGTTGCCGATAAAATGATGTCTCCCGTACGGGAAGCTTTGAAAATTTGCGCCAATTGCCACAAGGCATCGGGATAATCGGTATCGATGGTTTTTTCCAAAATTTCCTCTTTGGTCAATGTGCCGGAGAGATTGGAGTAGCCGAAGGGGTCGCCCCCCTCACCCCAACCCTCTCCCACAAGGGGAGAGGGGGAATATTCAACTTTGTCGCCCAGTAATTTTAATTTCGCTTCGCCGCGCTTGGATAAAATATCAATCCCGCCGTCACCATTGCGCACCGCCAAAATATCGACCGCCGGCTCCTTGACCAAATCAGCGAGCAAAGCGGAATCGATCTTCCTAATGTCGGTGCGCGTCGTCTGCATTCCCCAGTCGTGCCCGTTCTTAAAATAAAGATGCGTCATGCCGTTGCCCGACATCATGTTGGCCACTTTTTTGCCGCGCCTATGAAACACTTTGGGATAATAAAAGGGGGGCAGGCCCCGCTTCTCCATAAATTCATTCACACAAAAATGGGTATGGGTGGCGCTCAAACCGTGATCGCTTACAATCCAAAAAAGGGTGTCGTCTAATTCCCCTTTTGCTTTCAGTTTTGCGGCTAATTCTCCCACGGCATCATCCAAAAACCGGTAACGTTCGATCGTTTTCTCATGATGCGGATGAGCCAGGTGCGCGTATTCATCAATGCCCGGAAAAACGACGAACAAAAACCGGAAATCTTTTTCAATGGCCCGCAATGTTTTGGCCAGCGCCTGCTGATCCAGAAATTCCCAGCGATCGGTCAGGTGGGCGTAATACCAATACCAGATTCGCATGATTTTGGTGAGGTTGCGGCGGCCGGCCCCGCGGCAAACAGAGTTAAAAATGCTGAAGGATTGGGGCAAAAGATCAAAAACAGTCGGCACCGGTTTGATATCGCTGTTGATCAAAAAAGTTTCGATGCCGACATAGCTCCGAAACTTCACCATTTTTTTTGCGGCATTCGCGTAGGCGGATTTGTCAAACCAGCGGATGCCGGGGACATTCAAATCGCCCGGATGATACCCTGTCAAAAAAGGAAAATAAGCCGGCCCCGTGGTGGAAGGAAAAACGGTCACCCCCTTGGCATAGGCCCCACGGCCGACAATCTCTTTTTGAATGTGCGGCAGTTTTCCTTCTTCCAACAGGCGCCGGAACAGGTCTTCCCTGGCCCCATCGGCAAGGATCATGATGGTTCGCTTGAACGTTTTGATTGAAACTCCTTGAGTTTGTTTTGCATCCGGCGGACCAGTTCCGGATAGCCCTGTTTTTTGATGATGTTGCCGAAAGAATAGCGGTAATTATCGACCAGGCTCGCCTCATCCATGATTACATCGTAAATTTTCCATTCATTGCCTTCTTTTTTGAGTTTGTAGTCGAGCTCTATCTTGATGTTTCTTTTTTTCAGGCGGATGACCGAACGGGCCAGCGCCAGCGTTTTGTCTTTGTTCAAATATTTCTGCCCCTGATAGTGGATCGAATAACTCCGCCCTCCTTTTTCAGCCGCCCTCTCCTTGGAAAAAACCGATCTCTCTTCCAAGAGATTGGTCAGCAGTTCCACAAACTCATTTTGCTCCTTGGGAGTTCTCTGGTTCCAGTATTTATCCAAGGCCAGACGCGCCAGCTCGCGCAAATCAAAGGTGCCCCGCAGGATTTTCTGTTTCAACTGTTGGTTATAAGCCCGATCGGCCGCGGTTAGGTTTTTACCCACCCGGTACGAATCGGCCTGCCGGTCTAGCTCTTTGATCGACTCAATGGGGGTTTGCACCGGCATCGACGGATGCACCGCCACCGCCGCCGCCGCTGAAAGTCCGACCGCGAAAACAACCAGACAAATGAATTTATTCCATCGCATGATTTTTTCTCCCTATTTTTTCCTCGAATTTGGCCAAGGCCGTGTTGTAATCAAAAACCGTCTTCAGATACTCGCCCCGGCTCGCCAAGACAAGCTGCAGCGCGTCGGTATATTCCTGTTCCTCGCCGACACCCACCTCTATATTGCTTTTCGACAAGAACATCATCTGCCGGGCCATCCTTTGCTTTTGTTCGGCCATCACCACACTCTCTTTCAGACGTTTTACCTCGCCAAAGGACTCTTTCACCTCCAGCTCGATCCCCTGCTTGGCGAAAGCCCGTTCCAGCTGGGCCTTCTGGTATTCACTCTCCAGACGGTTGATTCTGGAATGGGCCTGTTTGAAATCAAGCGTCCCCTTGATTTCAATGCCCAGCCCCGCGCGCATATAGTTGAAGGGGTTGACAAAGGCATCGGTGGTGCTGACATTCCGGATCTCCTGCGCGGTGCGGGCAATTTCAAAAAAACCGCCGAGCCCCAGCCGGGGGAGGAGTTTCTTTTTTTCAAGGTCGAATTCAAGTCTTTTTGCCGCAACGCCGATATCGACCAGATTGGAATCGGGCCTCACGGCAACCGCCTCTTCCAGATATTGCTCCAACGTTTTGAAATCGTGATGGGCCGGTTCCAGATTGGACGAGGCCAAAGCAATGGATTCATGCTCACCCAACCCCACCTGTAATTTAAGGGCTTCCTTGGCCATATCCCCTTTTGTAGCCGCCTCTTGCACTCTCTTCTCCAATTCCAATTTGAAAACCTTGAGTTTTAAAATTTCATAGGGGGAGTGTTCCCGGGTCTCTTCTTCTTTTTCCAGCTGGTCTTCAATCTTGCGGACGGCGTCTTCCCCCAGCTCGCGCAAATCCTGGCTTAACAAAACCCCGTAATAGAGCTGTTTGATATCCGACTGCAGTCGGACCGCGTCTCTGGCTTTTTCCGCGCGTGCCGCCTCGATCCCCTTGCGTGCCAGATCTTGCACCACCGAAAGCTGGCCGAAACCGGTCAGCGGCATACCCACGGCAAAGCGGGAGGCGTTAAAAAAAGTGACATCGCCCTCGAAAAAAGATCGGGCGGCTGTTCTGGCGTCTCTGGGGACCGGCGCCGATTTGTTGCTGTACTCAAAAATGGGGACCCCATGCACTTTCGTTTCGGCATACTTCCACTGCGCCCCCTCAATGGCGTAATCTTTCGAGGCAAGCCGGGCATTGTTGGCCAAAGCCATATCGAGGCAGTCTTTGAGGGACAAACGGTGTGAGCCCCCCCCGTTCGATTGTCCGGCCCCTCCAAGAGGGGTGACGGAAATGGAGGTCTCTTGAGCAAAAGCCGGACCGAGGACCAAGGACCATGGACCAAGGACCAAAAGCAGAATAATCCACTTTAAATATAACGCGTTGCGCCTCATAAGAGACGCTTTTCGTAACAGAACAGGGCTCTATAGGCAACCATTTATGCCACCTTAATTCTCTGAACACCTTTATATAACAAAACTGATCCGCATGGTGACGCGACGGGGGACCTAAGGCTGCCTTCGCCTAAGCGAACCCCAGAAAAAATGAAAAATTAAAAATCAAAACCTAAAATTCTAAATCCCAATATCTAAATCCTAAACAAATTCTAAATTCCAAATTTTAATATTCAAACAACGGTTTGGAATTTGTAGTTTGGAAAATTAGAAATTGTTTAGAATTTAGGATTTCGTGCTTGGGATTTCAGTCTTTGATTTTTTGAAATTTTGGTTTGTGTTTTTCATTTCTTATTTTTGATTTTTAATTTTGTTTGGAGGAGGGGAAAGAGCCGTGGAGACAGGCCCCGCCGCGTCACCATGCAGATAAAATTTGCAAAAAGTTAGTTTATGCCGCGAGTTCGCGGTGGCGGATCGCAATCGGCTTTAGGGGAAGAGTGAAGTAAAAACGGCTGCCGCGCCCGGGCGCGCTTTTTACCCATAAATGGCCGCCGTGGAGTTCAATCAATTTTTTGGAGAGAGAAAGTCCGATTCCCGGCCCCTGAAACTGCCGCGTTAAACCGCCATTCACCTGATAAAATCCGTCAAAGATGCGGGTCAGTTTGTCTTCGGCAATACCGATGCCGGTATCCGAAACGCAGACTTCGAGCATCTCCCCTTTTTTGTCAGCGCTGATGAGGACTTCTCCCTTGGGAGTATATTTCGCGGCGTTGTCCAAAAGATGCTTGAAAATCTGGCGGACCAGATTGACATCTCCATAAATCCTGGGTGTCGTGCTTTCGAGAGAAATTTTGAGCGCCGTCTCCGAGTTGAACGGTATCTCATCGCTCAAACTGCCGACCAGTGGCGCCAGATGAAACTGCTGCACGTGCAAAGAGAGATTCCCCGCTTCCAGCTGGGCCATATCGACCAACGCCGACAAAATTTTGAGAAGCCTCTCCGCACCACTTTGAATTTGGACCAGATGCCTTTTTTGTTCCTGATTCAACGATCCGTCTATCTCTTCCGCTAACAATTCGGAGAAACCGATGATGCCGGTCAATGGGGTGCGTAATTCATGGGACAAATTGGAAATAATCTGGCTTTTCAAGTCTTTCACACCCTCCAGATCCATGGTCTGTTGACGCATTTGGTCTTTTAAAAGGATATTTTGCAGATGGAGGGCCACTTGGGCCCCCAACCAATCAAGAAGTATAAGAGATTGTTTTGTATAAGGTTTTCCTTTTCTTTTAGGGGCCAGTGTCACCAGACCCAAAAGCTCTCCTTGCGCATACAAGGGCAAACAGACCTCCCCCTGAAATTGGACAAAAAACTGGAGACCGACATTTTTAACAGGGGCAAAATGGGGATCATCCAGAAGTTGTTGGCGGGTGATGGCGACATGATTTTTCTTCAACCATTGGATTAAACCCAAACACTCTTCCATGCGGAATGCGAAGCTCTCCCAACCGAGACACTGTTTCACCGTGTAGGCTTCGTTTTCTTTCAAAACAAGAGACCCCCCCTCACTCTCCACAGCCTCGACGATAAATTTGAGAACATCGCAATAAAAAGGCCCGGAAGCTGAATTTTGGGCAACAAGTTTGGAAAATTTTTTGGCGAGATCTTCGTAATCGTATGATTTCTGCTTGAAAAACAACGCCCCTCCCCCTTTACTGATCTCGCAACATAAGTTGCGGGCTCAATTATAAAAAGATTCCAAGTGGTTGGCAAGAACTGTTATAGAAAAATGACAAAGGACCATGGACAAAGGACCATGGACCAACGGTTTTTTTGTGTTCAGTCTTCAGTCTTCTGTCTTCGGTCCAGTAATTTGGCGATTCGGACCGAGATTTCAAAGAGGAGCCAGAGGGGGATGAACAACATTATGAGACTGACAACATCGGGAGGGGTCAAAATGGCGGCGATAATGGCCAACACGACAATGATGTAGGGCCTTTTTTCAGAAACAGTCTCCAAGGAGAGAATTTTGAAATGGACAAGCAAGAGCATCACCAGTGGCAATTCAAAAGCAATCCCAAAGCTCAAAAGAAACATCAGAATAAAATTAAGATAATTGTCTATGGTCCAGGAAGGTTGAATGCCGAAATGACGGCTATAGTCCCAAAAAAATCCGAGGGCTTTGGGGATCACCAGATAATAGGCAAAAGCAATCCCCACCGCAAAAAGAAGAGTTCCGGCGTAGAGACTGATCACAACAACTTTGCGTTCGTCTTTTGAGAGCCCCGGGGAGACGAAAGCCCAAATCTGATATAAAAGAATCGGTAACGTGAGAATCACCCCGCAGATCAGCGCCAAGCGCATGCTCTGTATGAAAACACCCGCCGGCTGAAGGGATGTCAGTGTTTGCGTGGCATTGGGATACGGATTGAGCAACCAAGCCAACATCCAGTCGGCCCCCCAAAAAGAAAAAAGAGTGGCCAAAGCCACTGCCGCCGCGACTTTAATCAAACGGCTTCGCAGTTCATCCAGATGATCCCATAAAGGCATTTGCATGACGGACATGTATGCAGGAGAAAAGAGCAAAATCAATCCCTTTTCAATAAGTTGCCGTTATGCTAAAAAGTTTCAATGATTTATCGGGGGATCTGGGTTTTCTGTCTTCTCTCTTCTCTTTTCGGTCTGTTTTTCTGTTCTCCAAAACCGGAGACCGTTTCGGAATCTGCCGTCGAGAAGATGCAGATCGCGTCACAGCCGGTCGTACTGCAGGCCCGGCAGGAAGAAGCGCCGCTCGACATCACCGCACCCAAGACCGCTTTAACCATTGCACCGCTGTCGCAGGAAGAAGGTGCCGTTGCCGTAACAGCGCCGCAAGCGCCGGAAAAAATCGAAATCACGCTGACCCCTCCCCCGCCGGTCACGGCACAAGCCCCCCAGCCTTTGCCGTTTCAACCGACCGTTGTTGAAGGGGGGCTCGCCGTGGAGTTGATTTTGGATGCTTCCGGCAGCATGAACGGAATTTTGGGAAGCGAAACAAAAATAAATATTGCCAAATCACTCCTCAAAGATTTGGCTGTTCAGTGGGCCGCTCTGAAACAACCCAGAATTTCTTTTGCCCTTCGGATTTTCGGTTCCAAAACACCGCTAGAGGCCAACCAGTGTGACGATTCAGAACTTTTAATTCCCTTAAGTCCCATCGATCTGAAAACAGTCGGTCAAAAATTATCGGAAATCGAGGCCAAAGGTTCCAGCCCTCTCGCCTATGCTCTGGGCAAAGCGGGGGAAGATCTCTCGGCTCAAAATGAAGACAGGGTCATTGTACTCCTCACGGACGGCAAGGACACCTGTCAGCAAGATATCTGCTCCGCCGCCAGACAACTTTACGAAGGCCATTTCAAGATCGTCACCCACGTGGTCGGCTTTGATCTCGATAGCGCCGATGAAGCGCCGCTCAAATGCGCGGCCCAGGCCGGGAAGGGGGTTTTTCTTCTGGCCCGCACCCGCGAAGAATTGGCCAGCGCGCTGGACGAGGCCTTGCGCTCCACAGTCCCCTACAATTTGCGCCTGAAAGTTTTGGTCGGCGGCACCCCCTTGGAATCGACGATTACCGTTTTTAAAGCGGGAACGCAGGAGGTTATCGAACAGGCTCCCAGTTTCGGCATCGAACTTTTTCGTCTGAACCCCGGCGCCTACGACATTTTGATCGAATACTCCAAATCGATTGAGGCGAGCAAGCCCTCCAAAATTATCAAGGGGGTGGAGCTCCCCTCTCTGGGAAAAGTGGAACAAGAAATTCGTTTTGATCTGGCCACAGTCACTCTTTCGGCGCGGGATTCCAAAGGAGAGCCGGCAGAGACCGAATATGTCTTTTACGAAGCCGGCACCGAGGTAAAAGAGGCCTCTTTTACCTCGAACGGCGAAGAAACCACCCTCTACATGGCGCCGGGGAATTATGATCTTGTGGCGGAAAGAACGACGCCCGGCCAAGA
>JAUYJH010000089.1 GCA_030688705.1 Deltaproteobacteria bacterium | reverse complement strand
CAACCCTCTCCCACAGGGGGAGAGGGAGTTTTAAAAGTGATGACATCTGTTACAGAAGGATCCTTTAAAAAACGGCCGTGAATTTTTTGGATTTCCCGATTGGTGGTCAGAAGAAAAGTGACCTCAAGCCTTCGGAAATTTAATCCGGTGGATATTCGCCTCGCCAGTTTCTTGAGGCGTTTCCAGTCCGGTTTTTTCGCCGGATGCCGGTTGAGCAGGTTGATTTTGGACATAGGAAATCCGCTGATGATAAATGGCAAGCAGGCATCTTGTAAAGGCCTTGGCGATTTCGTGCAGATCTTTCAGGGTCAAATCGCATTCGTCCAGCTGGGATTCGGCAAAACTTTTGTCGATCATCATTTCAACCGTCTGCTGGATGCGGGCGGGCGATTTTTCCGGCAAAGAGCGCACGGCCGCCTCGGCGCCGTCGGCCAGCATCAGAATGCCTGCCTCGCGGGTCTGCGGTTTGGGGCCGGGATAGCAAAAATCTTTTTCTTCCAGATTTTTTACCTTGGGGTCGTTTGATTCCATCGCCTTTTCATAAAAAAAGCCGATTCTTTTTGTCCCGTGATGCTGGGGGATCATGTCGATGATTTGCCTCGGAAGTTTATGCATTTTGGCCAGGGCCATCCCCTCTTTCACGTGTGAGGCGACGATCAAGGCCGACATGTGCGGGGTTAATTGTTCATGGCGGTTTTCCTGCGCCTGATCGTTTTCGGTGTAATAGGCGGGGATCTTCATTTTACCGATGTCATGATAATAGGCTGAAACTCTTGCCATTAAAGGGTTTGCCCCGACAGCTTCGGCCGCGGCCTCCGCCAGCATTCCCACCATATGCGAGTGATGGTAGGTGCCGGGCGCCCGCACCACCAGCTCTTTCAATAAGGGGTGATTCAGATTCCCCAATTCCAACAGTTTGATGTCGGTGGTGTAATCCAGAAGCCATTCCGCTATCGGCGCGGCGACCAGAACAAAAACAGCCGCCGCAAGCCCGCCCAGCATGGCAAAACCGAGGTGCGCCATCAGCGCGTCCCACTGAAAAACCGATTCGAGCCGGTCGATTTGCAAAAGATGCAATCCCAGGGCGGCAAGGGCGTTGACAAGGCCGGTGTAAAAACCGGCTTTCATGATGGCGGCCCGGTGGTCGGCGCGGGCAATCGCGGAACCGGCGGCAATACAGCTGATGAGACAATAAGTGGTATAGTTGACGCTGCTCCCGACGGTAATTCCGGCCAAAAGGCTTAAGATAACCGCCAGAACCAAGGAAACTTCCGCCGTCAGAAACATTCTCACCAGCATCACCCCGCCGGAAATGGGTATTGCGTAGTAAAGGGCGGATCGAGGGATTTCATAAAAGAAGGCTTCGTGAATCACTCCGGCCAGCAGAAGGGAAACACGCAATATTCCCAGAATAGTGATCACGACAAGCCCCATCAAAATATAATCTTTTCTTTCGGGAAGAAAACGTTTCACGAACCTTTCTGAAAAATAGAAGGTACCGCCCACGGCCAGCGCCACAAAGAGCAGGGTTCCCAAAAAACGGATCGGGGTGTTTTCAAGACCCCTCGTCTTTTTGATCATCTCCAAAAGCTCCACATCTTTCGGCTCCAGTTTGGTTCTGGCCCGAACGATGAAATCGCCCGCCTGGTAATTGACGGTTTTTTCTTTCACGCTGCGCATGGCGGCCAGCCTGCGCGCCTCTGTTTCCCGCAGATTAAAAGTGGTGTTGGGGACAATCCATTTTTGAAGATTTTTGGGGAGCCCCGCTTTGGCCTGTTCCACCGTGAGTATCTTGGAGACATTTTTAATGGCCAATTCCTTGTCGTCCGCGCGGATATTTTCCGGGGGATGAACGCGGTTCAGTACAATGCCGGTGTCCAAATAGGGGACGAGCGATTCTTTGGAAGAGATGATCGGCTTCAACAATAAAGGGAGTATTTTCTCGGGGGCGTCGCTTGGCACCGACTCGTCATAATCAAAAACCGGTAAAACGCTTATGGAGGCCATTTTCCGGTCTTTTTCGGTTTCTTCCTGATTGACGATCGAAAGGCTTCTGTCGGCGCGGATGTCGCGGGTGATCAACTGTCCCACCCTGATATTTTCAGGGAGATGGCTGACCGAAAAACTGGTGAGCCATGTCACCGCGATGCAAAAGAGGACAAAGCCGGCCCACCCCGCCGCGGCCGATTCTTTAAACCGCGCCAGATCGGAAAAATCAGACCTGTGAATTTCCCCCAGAAAATCTTTCCAGCCTTTAATGATCTGTCTTTTCATAAGCCTTAATCACCCGTTTTACGATCGGGTGTCTTACCACATCGGCTTCCGTAAGATAGTGGATATTGATCCCTTCGATTCCCTCCAAAACGCGCATGGCATCCAGAATGCCCGACTCTTGGCCGTTGGGAAGGTCGATCTGCGTGATGTCGCCCGTGACGACCATCTTGGAATCGAGCCCCAGCCTTGTGAGACACATCTTCATTTGCATGGTGGTGCAGTTTTGAGCCTCATCCAGAATGACAAAAGAGTTGTGGAGCGTGCGTCCGCGCATGAAAGCCAGCGGGGCAATTTCTATTTCATCATTTTCGATCATCCGATCGACCTGCTCCACATCGAGCATGTCGTAGAGGGCGTCGTAGAGGGGGCGCAGATACGGATCGACTTTTTCCTGCATGGTTCCGGGGAGAAAGCCGAGCCGCTCTCCGGCTTCCACCGCCGGGCGGGCCAGGATCAGCCTGCGGTATTGCTTTTTCATCAGCGCGGCCACGGCCACGGCGACCGCCAAATAGGTTTTGCCGGTTCCGGCGGGACCGATGCCAAACACCAGATCATTTTTACGGATCGATTCGATATATTCTTTTTGCCCGATCGATCGGGGGGTAATCGCCTTTTTGCGGGCGGGGATGAAAATGGAATCCAAAAAAACGCTTTCCAGATTGGTTTTGCTGTTTCGCGTGAGGGTGCGGATAGCCTGCTCGATATCGGAACCCATGATCGGGTATCCCTTTTTGATCATTTGATAGAGTTCGTTCAAAACTTTTTCTCCCAGCTGCACATCCGTAGGGGACCCCTCGATTTTCAAATCGGTCCCCCGAACGTGAATATCAACCCCCAGGCTTTTTTCGAGCGACTTCAGATGCTGGTCGCCGCTGCCGAAAAGGTCTCTCGCAATGCGATTGTCGTCGAACTTGAGGTGGATGATTTTTTGCGCCGATTCCTTGTATTTCATCTCTTGTTTCCTCCTTGTTGGGGCTGTTGTTTTTGCGGTTCTTCACCCAAAATGTGGACCAAAAATTCGCGGCGTTTGCCGTCGCCTGTCGCATCTACCAGATAGATCATTTGCTTGGGGTCGAGCAGTAATTCCTTTTTTTGAAAGGGGAGTGAGAGAGAGACCGTCGCCCTTTCAGGGCTTTTGAACTGTTCTCCTGATTCCTGGAGCCGGTCTTTTTTAAGATCGCTTACGAATAACGAGGCGCCCGCCGCCGGTATGGCGATCGTCACGAGGCCGTTTACGGCCTGTGAGTCGCGAATGGCATAACGGACGTCGTGAATTATCGGAATAAAATCAATGGCTTGAGTTGTTTTAACGAAGTAACTTTTTATAAAAATCACGGATTTATTCTACCTCAAAGAAACACTTCATGTTAAGCTTAAACTCGTTTTGGAGGCCGATGAAAAAATACCTTCTTTTAACACTGTTATGGGGCGTTTTGGGGTCGGTTTATCCGCAGATTCCGTTTACTTCCGGTTATCCTTATGTCGTTAGCCCCAATCCGGCGCCGGCTCCCAATCTTTATGGACCGGTCGATTATTATGAACCTTCAGATGCTAAAGAATTAGAAGAACAAAAAGAGGCGCGCAAAGAACAGATGATGGAGAAGCGGGGGATCCAACAGGAAAAAGAGGTCACCATTATTCAAGAATAACGAAGGGGGTTTTTATGTATTTAATTCTCGTTTTATCTTTTTTGCTTTTGCCTTTTGGATACGGGGCCGGCGCTCAAGTCAAAGATTCGGATGTTTTGTATACGCCGCCGCTCCCCAAAGACAATGTGGACAATCCCCTCTATAAAGATGCCGGGCCCGACATACAAGGCAAGGTGGGGGATGTAGATGACAAAGATTTTGATTCCAAAGACGAAGAATACCATGATATCGACAATAGCGATGTCGATGTGGATGACCGGGTTCTGCCGGATCCAAAACCGGCTCCGGGAAGCCCCTAAAGAGACCCTTCCCATTTCAAAAGTCTTTTTTTCATCGCGAGCCCCAGACTAAACCCTCCCAGTTTTCCGCCGGAGGCCACGACGCGGTGGCAGGGGATAATCAGCGGCAGAGGGTTGGCGCCGCAGGCTTGTCCCACCGCCCGCGCAGCCTTTGGTTTTCCTACTTTTTGCGCCACCCATTTGTAGGTTCTGGTCTCCCCGCAGGGGATCGTTTGCAAAACCCTCCAGACTCTTTTCTGAAACGGCGTCGCCTCTTTTAAAACAATTTCGACATGGGGTTTTTTGTAGGTTGTTTTCACCGTCAATTTTCTGGCGCCTTTTATCATAGTGAGAGATTTTTGAAAAACTACTTTTTTATCTTATTGGAATTATTGCCTATTTTTAATGTCGCCGTCTTTCAAGCGTTGGCACCAATCCTGCATCATTTGAGTTTGGATTACGAGGGGCCTTTAGGGAGGAGTCATGAAAACAATTCTCGAAAAAAAGAAGTCGTCAGTCGATCTTTTGAAATTAATGGGTGGCGGCAAAGCAGAGGCTGTCAAGTCTTCTCTGGCTAAAGGACACGACAGCATGCTGGCCGTTTATAAGGACCGCCTGACCTATACCTTCATTTTGGAACGGGAGGTTGCCTCCATCCATTATGACCGCGCGAAAGAAGAGATTTTTTTCAAGGGGCATAACATCAAAAATATGAAGCTCAACGGGGCGCAAATTGGGGCCTTGCAGGGGATAAAAGCCATTTTAACGCAAGATGGGCGGGCAAAAGAGCTTTTGCCCGGTTATGAAGCAACTTTGGGGAAGATTTTAGCCGATAATAGATAGGGGAGCTTTAAAGGAGAGGACTGCCCATGGCCATCGATAAAACCCGTTTTAATCCCATACGGTTGAGGAAATTATTCGGTGAAAAGACCGACTCGTCTTCCTCCGGGGTGGAGACTTATCGTCTTCCGTTTCGAAGGGCTCCCAATGAAGAATACAGTTTTGAGAACGGCAAAATTCTTCTCAATGGGGCCGATGTTTCCGGGATGATCAACATCCCTGACCCCGATATCGCCTTTTTAGTAGGCCTCTCGGCGGGGGTTGAGGAATATCGCAATACCGTCTGGGTTCGGTACGGAACCGACAAGCGTGATTTTAACGGACAGGCCCAAGGGCTGCTTGAAAAATTGCTTAGCAAATTGAGCCATGTTTATGAAGAGACCACCGGTGGCGTTAAGGTACAGCTTCAGGGAGGAAAACTCTGGATCAACGACATCGACCCCAAAGTGGTTTTGGCCCTTTTCTTGTCCAACCCCACAGAAGAGAGACGCCGCTATCTGGAAAGTATTCAGGCGAAAGTCGGCTTGATACTCCAGGGGAAAGCGGTTAAGTCGCATATCGATGGATTGGTTGCGGAGGCCAAAAGAATTTTTCACCAGATTGAAACCGCCCTGCAAAATCAGGCGTCCCCTTCTCATCCTCCTTTGCTTGCAACTATCCATAATCTGGATCGCTGATTTTTATCAAAAAACATCCGATCAGTCCATAGCGCTTTGGCTTCCCGCTCTCCGCACGCAATTTGTTTGCGAAGGGACACTTTTCAAATCGGCTGAAAGAAAAGAAGAGGGAGAAATCCTTTGGATAGATCTTCATTTTTGCAAAAAACCGGAAGAGGCCTCTTTTTCAGCCGTTTCCGGAAGAGTCGGTCTGCGTACCCTGCAACATTTTAACGATGATTTAATGGCGGGAGATGTTGTCCGGTTTCGGTCTTCTCTGAAACTGCCGCGCGATTTTAAAAATCCCGGTTCTTTTTCGTCAACCCGATACTATCAAAGCAAGGGTGTGGAAGCCTTGGGGTTTGTTTCCGATCCGGTCTGGGTTGTCCGCCTGAAAAACTCCGGATCGGGTCTGTTTCAAAAAAATTTCGAAAAAATACGGAGGCAGGTGAGGCGGGCGGTTACGGAAAATACGGCGCCGCCCGCTTCCCATTTTCTTTTGGGTCTTCTGACGGGGGAGAGAAAAGAACTGGGCAAAACATGGGAGGAGAATTTCAGAAAAGCGGGGGTTTCCCATATTCTCTCCATCTCCGGTCTTCATGTGACCATGGTGGCCCTCTTTTTTCTTTTTTTGTTTCGGGTTTTGTCCTCATCTCCATTGGCGGCGAGACATGTCTGGTTTCTTCGTTTCTACATGCTTCCGGCCATTCCCCTCATTTGGCTTTATGTTGCCGTTGCCGGTTTTCCCGTGCCGGCCATCAGGGCCGGCTTTGCCGCCACTCTTGTTCTGGCCGGTTTGAGTCTTTGGCGCAAGCTGGATCTTTTGTCTGTCTTGGCGCTGGCGGCGTTTCTTATTTTGAGTGTTTCGCCCCTTCTGCTTTTTCAGGCCTCTTTTCAGCTTTCATTCACGGCGGCGGGTTTTTTGATACTCTTTTTTCCACGCTGGCGCCGTTGGCGCGGGGAGCGGCTTAAAATCCCGCCGGCCGTGGGCTGGATTCTCGACGGATTGGCCGTATCGTTCATCACTCTTTTGGGGCTGCTTCCCATTCTTCTTTTTCATTTTCATGAGGCGAGCCTCATGGGTATCGCGGCCAATCTGATCGTCGTCCCCCTTGTCAATTTTTTTGTCATGCCTTTGGGGATGGCGGGGTGGATTTTAAGCGGGCTTTTCGATTTTAATGCTGCCTGGATTTGGAAGGGGGCCGGTGGGTTTGCCTCTCTTACGCTTCATCTGGTTTCTTTTTTTGCGGACCATGCCGATGCGGTCCTCTTCTTTGGCGCGATAAAAATTTGGCAGATTCCTTTTTACTATGCGGTCATCTGGATGTGCTTTCTTCCCAAAACCGTTTTTCAGGGAAAACGAAGGCTTGCTCTGGCGCTGGGATTGATGGCAATCTTTTCATCCGGATATATGTTGCCCAAAAACGGCGATCTCAAAGTGACTTTTCTCGATGTGGGGCAAGGGGATTGCGCGGTTATCGAGCTCCCCGATGGAAAGGTGTGGGTGCTGGACGGCGGGGGGATAAAGGGGAGCGACTGGGACATTGGCCGCCATGTCGTGGCTCCCTACCTGTGGGAAAACAACATTCATAAAATTGACGCTCTTTTTTTAAGCCACCCCCATCATGATCACTACAAGGGGCTTGGTTTTTTGGCGGAACATTTTGACCCCAAGGTTTTGTATCTCAACGGGGATGCAGCGCCGGAATCGGAAGGGGAAGAATGGGACGATTTTTTGAAACGCGTTCGCCGAAAAAACATCCCCATTCAAAAGGTGACGGCGAAGACGGCGCCTTTGAAAGAGGGGGATGTCATACTTTCTTTTTTGGCTCCCGGACCGGACGGAACCGTCGAACATTTTGACACCAACGACAATTCGGTTGTCATGAAATTGGGTTACAAAAACATCCGTTTTCTTTTTCCCGGCGATCTGATGGAGGCGGGGGAAGCGCTTTTGTTGAATGCCAAGACCGATTTGCGTGCCGATGTCTTGAAGCTGGGGCATCACGGTTCCAGAACCTCGACGACGGAGCTTTTTTTGCGGGAGGTTTCCCCGCGATACGCGGTTATTTCCGCGGGGCTGTTCAATGAATACGGGGTCCCCAACGAAGAGGTTTTGGGGCGCCTGCAGTCGAGGAATATCCATGTCTATCGGACAGATCGGGATGGTGCCGTCACCTTTGTGGCCGATGGCAAAACAGTCGCGGTGGAAACCCTAGTGAAAGGGGATAGTTGGCATGGACATTGATCGCTTTCTGCGAAAAGCCGAACGCCGTCTTGATCTTGCCGAAGATCTGCGACAAGAAATGCCTGGCGTGACAGACAAAAGTTTTACGGAAGATGTCTTCTATGAGCCAAAAACATTTAATTTTTCCTATGGGGCGGATTTGGAGCAGGCTTATCGCTTCAAGAAACATTATCCTCTCTTGCACAGGCATGGCCTCCCCGTTCCGTTCGCGATGGATGATTTTGATCCCAAGACACAGGCCGATGCAAAAATACGCCTCAAAATAGCAAAGGCCATTCAGGATGTCCGGTCTCAACTGGCTGATGAGGGACTGGATTCCCAATCCGATGCCTACCAAATGGCATTGGCAAAGAGCCTTTTTGATTGGGCCGCCACGGCAACCGCCGATTTTCTCTACGAATCGGATCGCGAGCGCCCCGACTGGCAAGCCTTTCTTGAAAAAAGCGGCAAATGCACCGAGCGCAGCACTATTCTTTATTACATCTACAAAGAGGCGGGGTTGGATCCCTCCTTCTTTCTGGTTGATTCCTTTCCTCCCACTCTCTCCAATTATTTCAGTTTGAGAGAAGATACGTTTACCATGGGGCATGCCTTTATCGGATTTTGGACGGAGGGGGAGAAAAGATGGGTCTTTGCCGATCTTCTCAACGAGGCGTTTGATGGTTCTTTTCCGAGGGCCGTTCGACTGACGCCGCGCCAGTATGTGCAGCAGGGTTATCTGACAAACTTGATGCTTAAAATGAAAGTGCGCCGGGAGTTTGAAGAGATGCAGAAAGTCGATGCCTTGTTGTACGATGTTGCCCCCTTAAGCTGTGTTAATTTTTTTATCTCCGCGTCCCATTATTTCGATCAGAACAATCTCGCAGAAATGGAACAGGTGTTGGAAGAAAGTGAGAGGGTCTGTTCCTCCTATCCTCTTATGTCAAAATTGACGGAGTTGAGGATTGGGGCGATATACGCCGCCTTGGAAGAAAACGGCCGCCGTTTTTTGGAATCTGTGGACCAACAGGCGCAATGGATGGAGACGGTTTACACCAGAAGCCCGGCGCTTATGGCAAAACAATTTTTCTTTCTGGGAGAAACAATGTTGGGGATAGCCAGAGGGAACGAGGAATTGTCGGCATCCTTTCAGCAGACGGATGGTTACAGGGCGCTCATGACGCGGGCCAAAGATTTCTGGATGCGCGCCATCGAAATCGATCCGCAGTACCTGCCGGCCTTTTGGAGGTTGCAGGAAATGTATCAAAGAGAGCTGGTCCGCTTTGATGAATTATTCCAATTTCTCGATGAGGTTGCCACAAAAGAAAAGGGACACGCTGTGGCCCATTATTTGGCCGCGTACATGGGTCTTAGAGCAGTAGAGAGAAAAAAGTTCGGCATGACCGGCGCAATTTTTCAAAAGATCATTGGACATATTGAAACTGTCTTCCGGCTGGATCCTGATTTTCCAGCCGTCCAATCCTTGAGAACGGCCCGGCTGTTCTTTGAAGGGCGTCTGGAAGAGGTGGTCCGGCTGGTCGAAAAAATAAAAAAAGAATCCCGGGCGGTGGAGGTCGAGATTTTTTATCATCAGGCCATATCTCTGTTGGGTTTGGGGAGGCGTGAAGAAGCCTTGGCAGTCCTTCGGGAACTTCTCCATGCCGATTCCAAAGTTTCTCTTTTTGTCGCGGAGGGGATGGAGAGGCTCCTTCAAAGTTCTTCCTACAATGTTTT
>JAUYJH010000088.1 GCA_030688705.1 Deltaproteobacteria bacterium | reverse complement strand
TAGAACCGTATTTTCATACCCCAAAATGCTATTGTAAGGAAAAACGGATTCTCTCAGTTCGAAGGCCCCGTCACCTTCAGTCACCGCCCGTCCTCTCACATTGAAGCATAGAAGCGCCTTTGACTGCGTCACAAAGGATTCACTTCCCACCGCAATGCTTTCTGTCCACTTGCCCTCCCGACCATGGTCCCCCTTTTTCAGTGAATCTTCAATCCACCCTCGATAAAATTCGGCAAATTCATCCATCGCCTTGAAATTGAAAAGATCCTTTAACCCATTGTAATCAATCAGGGCATATCTCTCTTTGGGTGCCTGGATTTCATCATATCCGCAAAACGGCCATTCGGCGGGGTGCTTTACGATTCCGGCTCGAACCATATTAAGATCAATGTAAACGAGGCACTTTGCCAAATGCTCACCGGTCTCGACCGCCGTCGCATGATAACGGTCCTCCCAGAAAGCTCCCTTCCGGTTTTTTCTCAGATTGAATTCCTGTCCCGTTCTGCCGGCAATCAACTGAATCGATTTTGCAATAACGTCTTTACCGCCGGTATCCCTGACAAGAAGATGGATGTGATTGGAGGTAACCGTGTAACCGAGAACGCTCAAGCCATAACGCTTTTTTGCCTCAAAAAGCCACCAGAGCCACCGGCGTCTATCTCTGCCAAACTTCAAAAGGAATTCCTTCTTATGGCATCGGTGGGTAAGGTGCCAGACATAGCCCGGTATATAATGCCTGCTTGCCCTTGGCATGGAGCGTATCCTTAGAAGCCGATTTTCATGGTCAAAAACATCATCCTAAGGCCAAAAATCACCCCATCTTTACACCCTTTTAATAAAGAATACAAGCACTTCTCGTGGTCCGACCCGGACCAACGGACCTCCTTTACTTGTTAAATACACGCCTAACGTTTTAATCAGCGGCGCGGCTTTTTGCGTCCGCTGCATTTATTTGTTGGACAATCCTATTTCTCGTTGCGATGAATCCTATCATGACAAACGGTACAAAGAGTTTTCAGGTTTTCTTTTACATTCACACCGCCTTTTGCATGATGTTTGATATGGTGTATTTCTAAGTGCCTGGGGTCTGATGGATTCCATTCTTCATGGGACCAATTGCAATCTTGACACATATACCCGTCATGGCGGAGGACTTCGCGCCATATATCGTCCGCGATGTGCCGATCATGTTCGGGGCTCTGTCGATCAGCTTGAAGCACATACACTCCGACGCTTAGGTCTGGCCGCCCAGTCGACCTTGTGACGACTGGCCAACCGTATTCAGTTCGTAACTCGCGAACCCGCCTTGCCCATTCCGTCTTATCTCCTGCGACATAGCGCAACTCTTCATTCGTGACCGGTTTTCCGACGTTTGCCCGCATATACTTTAGAATCTTGTCACGGACTGAACCACGTTCCTTTCGTATTGTGTTGGCGACATTCCAGCGGTGCGCCGCATCACGATCCTGCAACTCATTAAGCAACACGTAGTCGCTCGTCTTCATGGCCATCAGTTCATTCGGGATATCTGCGTCTTGATCTTCGCTCATTTCTTTAATCGTCACACCGCTGGCGACAGCCCAACCGAACTGGACGCGCAATTCACGTAGTCGCCGTGCATACTCCTGAATTCCGGAAACGACAAGTAACTCGTCCCCGGCTATAACAATCCCGGGATATTTGCGAAAATAGTATAGAATACGATCTCTGGCAGCCGATGCATACTCTGAAGGAATCAGTGCCTTTCCCAAGTCACGTAAATTGTGAAAAATCGGGACCAGAGCAAGAACCTTTGGACGAAGTTCTTCCGTTTGAAGTTCAGATTCAAAATTGCGAATCAGTTCTTCGACCCTTCGGCGAACTACTTCAGGGTCAACTTGTCTCCGTTCCTTTTTCTTATTCGTCATGTAAAAACCTCTCCAACTTTCGTAACAGTTTTTCAGGACTCTTTGTCTCGCATTCCCAAACAGTCAACACTTTCCAGCTCATTTGCCGTAACTCCCGACGATACCCTTTGTCCCTTTTTATATTTTCATCAAGTTTGTTATTCCAGAAATTTTCATTACTTGTCGGCCGTTTCGATCGTGGACAACGTTTATGTCCGTGCCAAAAGCAACCATGCACGAATATAATCTTGCCGTGACGAGGTAAAACGATGTCCGGTGTTCCAGGTAAGCCACGTCTATGTAACCGAAACCGGAATCCCATGCGGAAGATGAATGATCTGACCAGAATTTCAGGTTTAGTATCACGTCCCTTGACGCGACTCATGATCCAGCTTCGTTTTTGCTGCGAGAATACATCCGTCATATCAGCGGTCTTCAAGCGTCAAAAGCATATAGACCACATCGGCCACTCGAGCCGCCAAAAGCGGTGGCACAGCGTTGCCGATCTGTTTTGCAATCTCAATTTTGGAACCCTTGAAAATGAAGTCATCCGGGAACGACTGAAAGCGCGCCGCTTCACGGTGTGTAATCGGTCGATGTTGCTTCGGATGCAGAGAACGGCCTTTCTCCGGCTTGTAGAACTCCGTTCGAATTGTGAACGCCGGACGATCCCACCAAAGCCTTCCGAATAAATCCGTTCCACCGGACTTCTTTCGAATCCAACACTTTGGTGTTAATTCCGGAGCAATTCGCTGTAAATCAAAACGATTCATTCCCTCATTAGGAATGGCTCTATATCGCTTCCGGCTAAGTTCAGTTGGATTCCGGCCAAAATGTAAATCAAGCGGAGACTGAACGTTTCTAATCTCAGTCCCTTCAGGCGGAGGTAGATCTTCAATTGCATCCCTGACGGTTTTCCATTTTTGTACTTCTTTCAAATGTCCGTTATTATCGAAAGGAAGGGTAAGCTGTTTGCCATTTTGTTTTGGATTAAAGTGAGTCTTACGGGGTGGAAACACAAGTGCCGGGTCGAAAAACCTGCAGCCAATAATGAAAGCCCGGCGGCGTGTTTGGGGTACACCGTAGTCGGCTGCACATAGCACATCTCCCCACACTTTGAAGCCCATTGCTTCTGCTGTTCCCATAATTTCGCCATGCTCGAATGAGCCTAATAGTTGCGGAACGTTCTCCATTACGAAAACTCCGGCACCAGATCGTTCAACAATCTCAAAATAAGGTCGCCAGAGCTGTTTACGTGGATCGCCTTCTCGATTTTTATTAAGGAGACTAAAACCTTGGCAAGGGGGACCTCCGATTACTACATCGGCTTGCGGGATCAAAACCGACGAATCATTCAAGATGTCTACGATGTCTCCGGACAGACAATGCTCGCCGAAGTTGGCGCTATAGGTTTTAACGCAGTAGTCGTTGAAATCATTTGCCCACACCGAATCGAATGCATGACCGAAGCTCTTGGAAAACCCCAAGGTCATACCTCCGGCCCCGGCAAAAGCATCAATCAGGCGAATCCGTTTGCACTTACGTGCAAGCTTGCCCTCCGTCCTGCTTTTGTAAACACGTTCCTCCTCTCGGACCAGCCACTGATTGTTTGTCTCGCTTTGAGTTTCATATTTCATGATGGGAGAGTTCATTCCTCTTAGAATTTTGCCTTATCCCGCTTGCGGTTATCTTGTCGTCCAACGTAAAGGGTAAGCGGCGGCCAGCTTTTTGGCCGTCCGCTTGACCCGCTTGTTATAAGGGGGTTTTTATGATTATTCAAAAACAAAACGATGAAACATATCTATTGCAACCACAAACAGCGCTTGATTATGTGTTCCTTGAAAAACTCAGTCAATCAGGTCTCGTTTGCGAAGCTTATACTTTAAGTCT
>JAUYJH010000082.1 GCA_030688705.1 Deltaproteobacteria bacterium | reverse complement strand
AAAACCCCGATTGTCATCCTGACCCTGAGCTTGCCGAAGGGGAAGGATCCCGTGGAAACACGCCAAAAATCGGGATTCTTCGCGGAGTTTACACTGAACGGAGTGAATGTGCTCAGAATGACAAATTGCAATTTAGGATTTTTTTTGCCACCTCTTGCCCCAAGCGTACTGTCAAAGTGAGAGCAAAAATGGAGGCGGTCAAAATGGCCTCGGATGGCCAACTATCCATAACATGGACCAAAGACAGCCTCTACACCCCCAATGGCAAGGTTACGAAATAGTTCCCGAAATCCAATCTTCAAAAGTCTCTCTGCGGCGGATTAGTTTGTGGGTGGAACCATCAACCAAGACTTCAGCGGGACGCAGGCGGCCGTTGTAGGGATAACTCATTACATAACCGTAAGCGCCGGCATTTTCGACAACAATCAAATCTCCCACTTCACATTTTGGCAGTGCCCGGTCTTTGGCCCACGCATCGGCATTTTCACACGCCTGCCCGGTGATGGTTACTTTTTCTGGTTCGACAGGCTCACCATGAGCGGTTTTCGTTGGCTCACCATGAGCGGTTTTCGTTGGCTCACCATGAGCGGTCATTTTATCAACGTGAATGCCATGATACGCCCCGTACAAAACTGGGCGCGCAAGAACACTCATCCCGACATCGGTCCCGACAAATTTTTTGTAACTCTCTTTGATGGCATGAACGCGGCCGATGATAAAACCGGCATCCCCAACCAGATAACGGCCCGGCTCCACCACCAATTGCACATCGCCCAAACCAAACTCTTTTGTTTTCTTTTTAAAAATACTGCAAACTTTTTTAGCCGTCTTTTCAATATCAAGCGGTTTTTCATCAGGGAGATACGGAATGCCAAAACCGCCGCCGATATCGATAAATTCAAATTTTATATTAAGGTCTCTCGCAATGGGCCCCACGCAATCGAGCAGTTTTTTAGTGATCTCCTCAAAATATTCCGGCTCGGTCACGCAAGAGCCGGTCATCATATGCACGCCAAATTTTGTGATGCCGGCCTCTTTTGCTTTTGCATACGCTTCTTTGGCTTTCTCCCACGGGATGCCGAATTTCGCCTGTTTGCCCGCCATCACATCGCTTTCGTGGACATTGCTTTTGCCGATGTCCGGGTTGATCCGAAAACTCAATACTTCCGGCCGTCCAAATTTCAAAAGCCGCTCCAAAAGAGAGGCATCATCCAGATTAACATAGGCTTTCGATTCCATTCCGGCTTTGAGGTCTTCATCGCTTAAATAATTCCCCGAAAATAAAATCTCTTTTCCTTTGGCACCGAGCTTTTGCGCCAGTAAAATTTCGTTGAGACTGGCGCAATCGCAAAAGGCCCCCTCATTCATGAGCAATTTGACGATGGCCGGATTGCTATTTGATTTGACCGCGTAATAGATTTGAAAGTTGGGCCACTCTTTTTTGAAAGCATGATCCAGCTGCTGAAAATTTTCCCGAATCCGCCCGGCTTCGTAGACATAAAGCGGTGTGCCATATTGCTCCGCAAGCTCTTTTGCGGAGACGGAGTCAAAACAGATATGAGAGTTTTGATATGGTGTCATTCTGAGCGAAGCGCCTGCCTGCCGGCAGGCAGGAAGAATCCCGGGATCCTTCGCTAACGCTCAGGATGACAACATCGCGACAAAACTCACCTGCTCCCCCTTTTTTCCTTTCTCTTCGCGAAAGGAATGAAACTTTTCCAGATCGCAGGAGGTGCAGGCCAGGGAAAGATAGGTGTTTTCTTTTCTCAAGCCGGCCGTCTTTAGCAGATGGAGATTGGCAAAGGCAATATCCAAATACCAATGCCCCCGATCGACCTCCTCCATCCAAGGGCCGGGACAAAGCCCCGTTTTTTTGAAGGCCTCCACGACATCCACCCCCACCTGATAACAACGGCCGCCGATGGCCGGCCCCAAGGCGGCTATCAGGTCTTTCGGATCGGTGCCAAACGATTTTTTCATGGCCGCAATGGTTTCCAGAACAACCTGCCCTGCCGTCCCCTTCCAGCCGGAATGAACCGCCCCCACCGCCTTATTTTTTGGATCGGCCAACAGAATGGGCAGGCAATCGGCGGTGCGGACCCAGCAGACCATGCCGGGCTCTTTTGTGACGAAGGCGTCTCCTTCCAAGACAGGACCGTGGACCATGGACCGTGGTCCAAGAACATGGACCGTATTCCCATGCGGCTGATGGGTTTTTGGGATTATCGGATTTTTTAGGCCGGCTTCGCAAATATAATTTTCAATAGAAATATCTTTGAGACCAAAGCCGTGAAGGAGCCAGTCGAATTTTTGCAACTGGGGTGCTTGGATGATGGGAAGGGATGCCAATTGTGTCAACATGGGGATTGCTTCACTCCGTTCGCAATGACAACAGCAGTTTCTCGATATCTTCCGGCAATGGCGCTTCGAAAACCATATTCTCACCGGTTTTGGGATGGGTCAAGCCAAGCCTAAAGGAGTGCAGGGCCGGACGGGAGATCAGTGCCCTGTATTTTTTTGCGGAACGGCCATAGGTGGGGTCCCCAACAACAGGGTGCCCGGCATCGGCAAAGTGGACGCGGATCTGATGCGTGCGGCCGGTGTGGATTTTTACTTCAACCCAGCTAAAGACATCGTCAAATCGTTTTAAAACTTTCCATTCGGTTAAGGCTGGTCTGGCATTTTTACTGCGGGTCGAAATTTTTTGCCGCGCCACCGGATGGCGCCCCAGTGGTTTGTCGATCGTCCCCTCTTGGCCGATTTTTCCCACCACCAGCGCCAAATAGATTTTTTCCACCTGTCGATTTTTAAATTGGCTCTGAAGATTTTTCAGCGCTTCTGCTGTCCGCGCCACCACCATCACCCCGCTGGTCCCTTTATCAAGACGATGGACAATGCCCGGCTTGGTTTCATCCTCCGCGGGCGGAAGGAAACCGTATCGATGGAGAAGTGCGTTGACAAGGGTCCCCGATGGATGCCCCGCCCCCGGATGAATCACCAAATCGGCCGGCTTATTCAGGACCGACATTTCCTCATCTTCATACAAAATATCCAACGGAATCTCTTGCGGGGTGAGATGGAAAGGTTCTTTGATTGCGGGCAAAGCATAATCAACCGCTTCATCGCCATGAATTTTATAAGCCGGTTTCAAAACAACATTTCCGCCGATGCGGACGCGCCCCTCCTCGATCATCTTTTGCACCTGATGTCTGGAGAGTTTTGTTTTTTGGACCAGATATTGATCGAGTCTCATAAAATGTCATTCTGACCCTGAGCTTGTCGAAGGGGAAGAATCCCGGGATCCTTCGGGCTTACGCCCTCAGGATGACACCTCAACATATCTCCAACATTTTTTGGACGGCCAAACGGGCTTTGCAAGCAAGAGCCTCCGGAATTTCGATTGCGTAGACATCTTCTTTTAATGAACGAAGTACTTTTTCGAGCGTAATCTTTTTCATGTGGGGGCAAATCGTGCAGGGGACCTGAAAATCGCGGTCGGAAAATTTGGCCCGCAAATTATCCGCCATGGAGCACTCGGTTATCAGCATGATTTTTCGCGCTTTGGACCGCGCAATCTGATTTTCCATCCCCGCGGTCGATCCGGAATAATCGGCGGCCAGAACCACATCCGGCGGGCATTCGGGGTGGGCGATGACCTCAATGCCGGGGAATTGTTCGCGATAGGCCTGAATATCCTGAACGGTAAATTGTTCGTGCACCATGCAGTGGCCCGGATGGGTGATAATTTCTTTGGAGGTTTCGCGAGCGACATTCTGCCCCAGATATTCATCGGGAATAAAAATGACTTTGTCGCTTTTAAGCGAGTTGACCACTTTAACGGCATTACCGGAAGTACAGCAGATATCGGATTCGGCCTTGATGGCGGCGGGGGTATTCACATAACAAACAACCGGTGCGCCGGGGTATCTGGCCTTAAGGGCCAAAACATCCTCCACTGTAATGCTTTCCGACAAAGAACAGCCGGCCTCCAAATCGGGGATCAATACTTTGCGCTGCGGGTTCAAAAGTTTTGCGGTCTCGGCCATAAAATGAACGCCGCAAAACAGAATCCGCTCGCAATCGAGATCCGCCGCACGGCGAGAAAGCCCCAGAGAATCGCCGACGTAATCGGCTATCCCGTGATAAATTTCCGGCGTTTGATAATTGTGGACCAAAAGAACGGCATCCTTCTCTTTTTTAAGCAGACGAATCTCTTGAATCAGCGGCAGATGGGCCTCGATTTCAAACGGGGTCATCGTGGCCGAAAGTTTGGCCCGTAAAATTTGTTGTTCTTGAAGTTTCATCATTCAAAAATGCCGCAAGATAGGGCCGAAATGGCGCTATTGTCGGCATCCAAAACAACCCCTTGATAAAAAATACAGCCGGAAAGATCAAGAGCGGAGGGGCCGAGCCCTTCTTCCAAAGGAACGGCGGTCTCCAGCTGAACAGGTTGGTTATTTTCAAGCGTTACGGCCAAAACTTCCCCTGCGCTGTCGGTGGCCAAGGCCCGGTTTTTTTCGCCGGTGGCATACCATTGCACAGAGACAATATTTTGAGCCCCATCCAGATCAAGGCTGGCGATATTATTTTCAGCGGCATCGGGGATCACCGCAATCAACAGAGTTCCGCCGGCCAGTAAGAGAGCCCCCTGATCCGGGCTCGCGGCCAGGGCGGGGAGCCTGTTCAATTCCACATCGCCCACCAAAAGATTGTTTTCGGGGCGGATGTCGGCGCGTATTTCTTCCGTATCCCCAGCGGGAGGGGCCCCGAAATCACGAAGGTCTATCCTGTCAATGCCGGCCGGGGAGTTTTCGGACAAGGAGCCGTTGTTGACGAGCCAGGCGTTCGCGTTGTCTTTTTTTAAAAAGAGGGACGGATTTTTTTGCGTGGCATTTAAAAAATATAGCGCGGGGGTGTCCCAATTGATTGTTCCGTTTTCGTTCCACGGAAATTCAAAAACAACCCCGTTGGAAAAAGCGATCAACAGTTCATCGGCAAAGCGCATGGCCCCCTGCGGATTGGGAAA
Organism: Deltaproteobacteria bacterium; assembly: GCA_030688705.1. Lineage (GTDB taxonomy): Bacteria > UBA10199 > UBA10199 > SPLOWO2-01-44-7 > SPLOWO2-01-44-7 > JAHFSU01. Next base: position 8,219 of record JAUYJH010000082.1, on the reverse strand, counting down.
AACCATGTCTATTTCCCCGCCGCCCGAAATAAGATGCCAATGATCCAGCGCCACTTTGTCTGTAATCGTTTTGTTGGCGCGATCGACGATAAAAAAAGCCCCTTTATCGCCCGGCGCGCCGTTGAACGTAACCACGGAAAAACCGTCACCCACATCGCTATGGATTTGCGGCACTAATTCCAACGCGGTTTCACCCTCAAACGGAGCCTCTTCAAAGGAGACAACCTCTTCACAAACAACCGGTTCAATATTTTGTGATACGGGACAAGCAACAAGACGGGACGGTTTTCCTTCGCAAAGGCCGTAGAGTTTTTGATCAATAAGATTTAAACCGCGTATTTGACATTGGGTGAGCCTTGCCCAGCGTTCCTCAATCCCTTCTCTTGTGAAAGGCCCGCCGTCTCCCCCATCCCCCGTGTCAGGGCCCGCATCGGAACCGGAATCCGGCACTCCGGCATCCTCCCCGGCATCTCTCACGGGAAAACCGCCATCAACACCGCCGTCTTCTGCCGGAAGATCATCGGGACCGTCATTGCCGGAACTCCCGTCTTTTTGAGGTCTTTCAACCGTGGCTTTACACCCCGACCCGAAAATCCAGGCGGTTAAGAGGACAGCCCCGCCAACGGCAAGTGTGATTGGTTCCATATGGATGGTTTATCGGGTATCTATCAAATTTGTTGCTTGAGTACAGCAGTAAAACTTTCTATACACCCCGCATGTCAAAAACCGGTGAAAAATTTGAAAAATTGGCCGAAATTATGGCCACATTGCGCGGCCCCAATGGGTGCCCGTGGGACAGGGAGCAGACGTACAAAGATATCAACCCCTGTCTTTTGGAAGAGACCCACGAGGTTTTAGAGGCGGTTGATCGGGGCGATTTTGCCGATTTAAAAGAAGAATTGGGCGATCTTTTGGTGCAGATTCTTTTTTTAAGCCAGCTGGCGAAAGAAGAAAATCGATTCCAAGTGGAAAACGTCATCGAAAAGGCCTCTGAAAAACTGATTCGCCGCCATCCCCATGTTTTTGGAGATCAAAAAGCGCATACGTCGCAGGAGGTGCTGGTCAATTGGGAAAAAATCAAACAAGAAGAAAACAAACATAAAGAGAAAAAACGGGATTCTATTTTGAGCGGACTCCCCAAATCTTCCCCTGCCCTTTTGAATGCTTTTAGAATCGGCGAGAAAACCCACCGGGTCGGTTTTGATTGGCCGGAGCTGACAGGAATTTTGAAAAAGATGGAAGAAGAAATCGGGGAATTGAAAGAGGCCATCGCCTCCCAAAATGAAGCGGCCATCGAACATGAGTATGGCGATCTTCTTTTTACTTTGGCCAATATCGGACGGTTTTTGAAATCCGATCCCGAGACGGCCCTGCGCAAATCATCGGAGCGATTTACGGACCGTTTCAAATCGATTGAAAAAAAGGCCCGCGAACTGAATAAAAAATTGCAAGATTTAACCGCTGAAGAGTGGAACCAAATGTGGGAAGAGGTCAAGGGACAACAAACCTAGAGACGATCTCTATCAGTTCACCGCTGGTGCTGTCTTGTTCCATCCAGTTCATTTTGGATTCGATGACCACGAGAGAGGCCTCTCTGGTTTTTAACTCTCCTTTTTTCTGATGCAACTGTTCAACCAACGCCCGATATTCCGGCCCTGTTTTTTTCAAAAAAGCGGCATAATGCCTGGCCGGCCGGGAGGCCGATGAAATTCTCCTAAGAGCCTCCCTCGCTTTTTCCATTTTTCCCTCCAACAGGTCCGCTTCTTTTTGCAAATCCGCGGCTTCCTGTCTTAATGCGGCAATTTCATCCAGAACGTGGACCCCTTGGCTATTAAGAAGGGCCATTTCTTTGGACAAATCAGGGTTGGATTCGGCGTTACCCGCGAAGGGGATTGCAAGGAACAAAGAGAGAAAAACTGGAGCCAAGAGTCGAAACATACCGGCGACATGAGACTGCAATCGGTATGCCAAGGATTTCTGAAAGAACCTGCGTCAAAAGACCCTGTTTCCGGCTTTTCTAAAGGGCCGTATAAAACTTGTCAAAAATGCGCCACCCACCGGCGTCAAAAAAATTTGCAGCATGCTTACGTAAATACCATTATGGGAGTGGTGGAAAATGAAAAGTTTTACGTTTGTCATCCTGAGCCCTGAGCCTGTCGAAGGGCGAAGGATCCCGATTTTTAACGGGATTCTTCACTGCGTTCAGAATGACAACACGGTTTTCGTGCTTTGATTTTATCACTCCATTGCCTCGGCGGCGGGGCCGCTTTTCAGAAGTTTACGTTTAATCAGATGCAGGGCCTGCTTCGCCTCATCACAGCCGAGTGTCTTGGCGGTAAAAAAGAAAATCAGAATGCCGATCAGCACGGCGGCCAATACTTCAACGCCCTGAATCCACAATGAGGATCCCGGCACGAAAATCCAGCCTCTATATTGCGGCCACCACAGCACAAACCCCATGACGGCCGATGCCAAAACCGCCTTCCAGCAGACACCGACCATTTTTTTGATCCCCAAACGGCCCAATTTTCTTCGCAACCACCAAACCAACCCCACCGCATTCACAACCGTCGAAGCGCTCAAGGCCATCGCCAACCCATTATGCTTGTAGGGCCCGACCCACAACCATGCCAATATCAGATTCGCCGCAACAGCCAGTGTCGCAAAAATGACCGGACGTTTGGAGTCTTTCAGCGCATAAAAAGCCGGCACGACAATCCTCACCAACCCCAAAAAGGGCAACCCCAAGGCATAAGCCATCATCGCGGTTGCCGTATCGTGTGCCGCCACCGGATCAAACTCGCCCCGCTGCAGCAGCACGCGAACAAGCGGCTGGGACAACACAATCAATCCGACCATCGCCGGAATCGTGATCAGAAAATTGAGGCGCAAGCCGTAATTCAAAGTGTCCTTAAATTTATCCCAATTTTTTTCGGCCGCGTCTTCGGAAAGAGTCGGCTGGATGGCCGTGGCCAAGGCAATCGCAAAAACCCCCATCGGAAATTCAAAAAGCCGGCTCGCGTACCACAAATAAGAGACGGCCCCCTCTGGAAGATAAGAGGCAAAAAAGCGCATGATAACCACATTGAGCTGATACACCGCGGCGCCGTAAGCCGCGGGAATCATCAGACCCAAAAGACTTTTGAGTTCCGGATGGACTCCAAAGTTTATGCGCGGAAAAAAACCCAAACGGACCAGATCGGGCATTTGAACCGCCAGCTGTAAAAAACCGCCGAGCAATATGCCGTAAGCCAGGCCCGCCGCCGGAGGATCAAACAAAAAAGAGAGGAAAGCGCCGGCAATCAACCCCAAATTAAGACAGATGGGAGAGGCCGCAGGGCTCCCAAAAACCTTCAGGCTGTTTAAAATGCCCATCACCAATGCGGCCAAAGAGACAAACAAAATGTAGGGAAAGCAGAGCCGCGTAAGATAGACCGCCAGCGCGAATTTTTCCGGCTCGTTTTCAAAACCGGCCGCCATGATTTTCAAAATCCATGGGGCCCCCAAAACCCCTAAAAGAGACAAGAGAATCAGGAGGAGGGTTAGATAGCTAAAGGCTTGATTAGAAAGGATTTTTGCGCTCTCTCGAGATTGCTTTAATTCCCCCGTAAAAATGGGAATAAAAGAGATGGTCAAGGCCCCCTCTGCCACAAAACGGCGCAAAAGATTGGGGATGGTGAAGGCCATGTAAAAAGCATCGGCGACCCATGTGGCCCCGAAAAAAAAGGCGACCACGGCATCTCTTAAAAGACCGGTGATCCGGCTTAAAAAAGTCAGAAACCCGATGAGCCCCGCCCTTTTTGTGACTCTTGCCTTCTCTGACATTGTCGCTTGACACTCCCTCTCAACAATGATTAATACGCCGCCTTATGGCACAAAACGCAAAACAGAAAAAACCGCTCCGCACTATCAAAATATCGGCCCGCAAACGGGCCCGTCAAAATCTGAAAGCCCGCGAACGGAATCGTTCGCTTTATAGCCTGATGCGCGGCAAGATAAAAGAATTAAGAACAAGTCTTGGCGCCAAAGACAAAAAGAAGGCCCAGGAATTGTTGAAAGAGGCTTTGCCCGTCATCGCAAAGATGGCGTCAAAAGGGATCCTCCACAAGAACACCGCCGCCCGCTATGCTTCAAGGCTGACACAACAGACCAACCGGCTTTAAGCGGCCGCTGATAAACGTCATTCCGGCGAAAGCCGGAATCCAGCCGTACGGTCATTACTGGATCCCGACTGGAGCCTGCCCCGTACCGCGATACGGGGTCGGGATGACAAAATTAAGCGGCATCCTTGCACAATCTTAAAATCAGTTTTTCCAAAACAGCTTGGGATTTAAGGCGGCTCGATTTGAGCGCACGGTCGGATTCGGCCAATGTTTCAAAACGCTTTCCCCACCCCCTTGGACGAAAACGCTTGGCCTGCACGGCGTAATCTTTCGCAAAATAGGGATTCACACCCAGCTCTTTTGCAAGTGATGTCTGCACATTCGAGCCCGATTTTGCCAAGACCTCTTGCGCCTTTGCCAAAAGCCGAAAATGGCGAAGAATCATTGCAAAAATGCGGATTGGCATTTCTCCCTGCTCCAAAATATTATTCAAAAATTGCAAAGCCTCAACCGGTTTTTTGGCTCCGATGGCATTGGTCATGTCAAAAACGTTTTTTTGCGCCGTGTTGGCAATCACTTTTTCAACGTCTTCCAGCTGAATCAGGCCGCGGTTCCCGACAAACAAAAGAAGTTTTTCGAGAGACTGATGGATGGCCCCCAGATCGGCGCCGATCAAATCTCCCAAAAAACGGGCGGCCTCTTGTGAAATCTGCGCCCCCGAATTTTTCGCCTCCATGTTGATCCATTGGGGGAGCTGGTTGGGGTAGAGCTTTTTGCACTCAACTATCGCTGTCTTGGAAGAGAGACTTTTAAGATCACCCGGTTTGATCGACTCGGCAATCAAGACCAGAACCGACTGCGGATTCGGCTTTGCCAAATAATCTTTCAGGATTTCCCAATCGGCTTTTTTAAGGCGGTCGGCCTCTTCAACCACGACCACCCTTTTGGGGCTCAAAAGAGAGGCGGTGTTGAGGCTGTCGACGACCGAAGCCGGCTTGGTTTTTTCAAAAGAAAAACGGTCTACGTTTTGAGGGGTGCCACCGAAAACGGCGTTCAAAATCTGCCGCTGGGCGGTCAAAACAAGATGACGTTCCGGCCCCGCAAGCAGATAGCAGGGGGAAAATTTTTTGGCGCGGAGCTCGGTGTTGAGTTTTATCAGATCCATAAGATTAGGACGTATTGTCATTGCGAACCCCTTTAGGGGTGAAGCAATCTCCCTTCCTCGCAATGACAGAGGCACTATTTCACCACAATATTCATCAATTTATTCGGTACGAAAATCGTTTTTACAATCTGTTTTCCGGCCAGATGCGGTTTTACTTTTTCCAATGCAAGGGCCGCGTCTTTAATCGTGGCTTCATCACTGCCGGCAGGCAGTTCCATGGAACCGCGCAGTTTTCCATTCACTTGCACAACAACTGTCACGGTTGCGGCCTGCAGGGCCTTTTCATCCCACTTGGGCCAAGGCGTTTTTAAAATGCTCTCTTTGTGCCCCAGAATTTCCCAGAGCTCTTCGGCGATATGCGGCGCAAACGGCGATAACAATATCACAAGAGTTTTTAGGTCCATGGTCCCTGGTCCATGGTCCCTGGTCTGTAAGTAGTTCAGATATTCCATCAGTGCCGCAATCGCGGTGTTGAACTGGAATTTTTCGATATCCTCTGTTACTCGTTTGATCGTCCGATTTCGCCATTCTTCCGTTTTCCGTTCTCCGTGTTTCTGTGTCTCCGTTTTCCGTTCTCCGTTCTCCGTAATCAGTCTCCATACTCTATTCAAAAACCGGTACATCCCCTCCACCGCTTCCTCATTCCACTCCAAATCTTTCTCGGGCGGGGCCGCAAACAAAATAAAAATGCGGGCGGTATCGGCGCCATAATTTTTGATGATTTCGTCGGGGTCGACCACATTCCCTTTTGATTTACTCATCGCCGAACCGCCAAGGCAAACCATCCCCTGCGTCAAAAGATTTTTGACAGGTTCATTCAGTTGAATCATCCCCAAATCACGCATCACTTTTGTGAAAAAACGGCAATAGATCAGATGCCCTACCGCATGTTCAATGCCGCCGATGTATTGATCGACCGGCATCCAATAATCAACGGCCTTTGGATCGACCATCCCCTTTTCATATTTTGGCGAAACGTAGCGCAAAAGATACCAACTCGATTCAACAAAAGTATCCATCGTGTCGGTTTCGCGCCGCGCTTTTTTGCCGCACTGGGGACAGTTTACATTCACAAAATCGGCGATTTTGGCGAGGGGTGCCCCCCCTTCCCCCGTAAAGGGGACATCGGTGGGAAGTTTTACCGGCAAGTCTTTCTCCGGCACCGGTACAATGCCGCAATGGTCACAATAGATCACCGGAATAGGGGTTCCCCAATAACGCTGGCGGGAGAGGCACCAATCCTTCAACTTAAACTGGATTGTTTTGCTTCCAAACCCTTGTTTTTCAATGATGTTTATGGCGTTTAAATCTGGCTCCATTTCTTGAATGGGGAGCCTGTATTTTTTGGCAAAATCCCGATCTCTTTCATCGTGGGCCGGCACCGCCATGACCGCACCGGTGCCGTAATCCATCAAAACAAAATTGGCGGCGTAAATGGGGAGTTTTTCGCCCGTTACCGGATGCAAACAATAAGAACCGGTAAACTCCCCCTCTTTTTCATATTCACCGGTCAGGCGTTGCATCCGCTCCATCTTGAGCGTTTTTTCGACAAATTTTTTGACCTCTTTTTCACGACCACCGGCTTTTGCCAATGCCATCAACTGCGGGTGTTCGCACGCCAAACTCATGAAGGTAACGCCAAAAAGCGTATCGGGCCGTGTTGTAAAAACCTGAATGAGAGGGGACTGTCCCCTTTTGGGGACCGTCCCCTCGATCGGAAAATTGATCAGAGCCCCTTCCGATTTTCCGATCCATTCCTTCTGCATGATCCGCACCCGTTCGGGCCAGCCTTGCAATTTGGTGTCGATATCTTTCAAAAGTTCTTCGACATAATCGGTGATTTTGAAAAACCACTGCTCGAGCGGTTTTTGCACAACGGCTGTGGAACAGCGCCAGCACTTTCCCTGTTCCACCTGTTCATTGGCCAAAACGGTTTTGCACCCTTCACACCAATTAAGGAGTTTTTCTTTTCGATAGGCCAACCCTTTCTCAAACATTTTCAAAAAAAGGAGTTGCTCCCATCGATAGTATTCAGGATCGCAGGTGGCAAACTCCCGCTCCCAATCGTAGGAAAACCCCATCCGTTTTAGCTGGGTCCGCATCGTGCCGATATTTTCATAAGTCCACTTGGCGGGATGAATTTTATTTTTGATCGCGGCATTTTCGGCGGGGAGACCAAAAGCGTCCCAACCCATCGGGTGCAAAACCGAAAATCCCTGCATCATTTTATGGCGGGCCACGACATCGCCGATCGTGTAGTTGCGAACATGCCCCATATGGATGCGGCCGGAGGGATAGGGCAACATCTCCAGACAATAAAATTTTTCTTTTTTGGAATTTGCATCTGCACGAAAAAGATGCTCATCGGCCCAAAACTTCTGCCATTTGAGTTCCATTTTTTGCGGGTTGTAAGGCGTCTGCATGGACGAGGCTTTTAACCGCTTTAAATCGTAAACTCAAGGTGAAACCTAGCGTGCACTGTAACGTGACAGGTCCTTGCTTTCGGTTTTCCATTGGGCTTGGGGTGCGGGGTGTGGCCTGGCATTGGCTAGCGCCTGACCTCCGGCTAACTCAAAACGAAAATGGGTTGGGTTGAAATCATAAAGTTTGGTGTTTTCCTCCGTCAACCCCCAAACTTTACAACCCATACCCATTTTCGTTCTTCATAACGCCTACGGTCAAAGCGGCGCTTAATGCAATGCCAGCTCCCCACCCCGCACCCCAAGCGTACTGCCAAAGAGAGAGCAGGAATGGGGGCAGTCAAAATGGCCGGAAGGATTGAGTTTTGAAAATTCGTTAAAGCGCAGGAAGGAGGGCGTATGAAGCGGAAAAAATGATATTGGTTTTTGCACTTCGGGCTGACGGCAGGAAGACACTAAGTGCAATAAAACCAAATCATTTTTTCCGCTGAATAGCCCGACTGGGCGCTGAATTTTCAAACTCATATCCTG
>JAUYJH010000080.1 GCA_030688705.1 Deltaproteobacteria bacterium | reverse complement strand
GAGCGGTGTGGCGACAATATAAAGAGTCATCGGCGATATTCCCACGCAATCGGAAAACGCCTCCCCATGCCGAACGCCTTGGAGGTGACCTTGATCCCCGGGGGAGACTGCCGCCGTTTGTATTCATTGTGGTTCACCATCCAGACGATTTTTTCCACCGTTTTTTGCGGAAACCCTTTCGCGATAATGGCTTTTGTGTCGAGATGCTCTTCCACATAATATTTCAAAATGGGATCGAGTACGGCATAGGAAGGAAGCGAATCCTCGTCCTTTTGGTTGGGCCTCAATTCAGCGGAGGGGGGTTTGTTAAAGACCGCCTCCGGTATCTGCTTCCGTTTTCGGTTGATAAAATGGGCCAGTTCGTAAACCTGCGTCTTGGGCAGATCGGAAAGAAGGGCCAACCCTCCGGTCAGATCGCCGTAAAGCGTGCAATAGCCGCAGGCCATTTCTGACTTGTTTCCGGTTGATAAAACCAAAGCCCCCGTCTGGTTTGAAATGGCCATCAAAATATTACCGCGGATGCGGGCCTGCACGTTTTCCGCCGCCAAAGGGATTTTTTTACGAACATCCATTTTGAGCGTTTTCAAGTAGCTACGATAGACATCGTCGATGGGAATTGATTGCAAGGGAATTTTAAGATTTTTGGCCAGACTCTTTGCATCGGCCACACTTCCCTTGCTGGAATAGGGTGACGGCATGGAAACACCGGTCACATTTTTGGGCCCGAGCGCTTCCACCGCCAGCGACGCCACCACGCTGGAATCAATGCCGCCGGACAGCCCGATGACCGCTTTTTTGAAATGGCATTTGCGCGCGTAATCTTGAAGCCCCAGAATAAGCGCTCTGTGGACCTCCTCAATATCGGGCGGGGAAGAGAGCTTTTTTAAAGGAGCGGTTTTATTCAAATCGACAACGGCAAAATCCTCCTCAAACCGCCTGCCCTCAAAAAGGATTTTTCCTTCCCGATCGACCACCATGCTTTGTCCGTCAAAAACCAATTCGTCATTGCCGCCGACCAAATTGCAAAAAACAACGGGAAGGCTGTTTTTAAGCGCCGTTTTGCATAAAAGTTCGCGGCGCATGTTTCTTTTGCCCAGATGAAAAGGCGAAGCCGAAATGTTGATGATGCAATCGGCCTTGGCCTCTTTAAGGGAAGCGACCGGATCAAATTGATAATAACGTTTTCCATAAAAATCGAGGACCGACCAGATATCTTCGCAAACGGTCAAGCCAATGGCGTGCCCTTGGAAAGGCTGCGGCAGGTGGATGGCCCCCATGTCAAAATGCCTCGCCTCGTCAAAAACATCATACGTCGGGAGCAATGTTTTGGGCTGGACATACCGAATGCGCCCGTCCGCGGCAAAAGCGGCGGCATTAAACAGTCCGCGGCCGACGCCGGTTTCATTTTTGGAAACAAAACCGAAAACGACGGCAAAATTTTTGGTTGTCTCCCTGGCGATGTTTTCCGCCGCTTCAAGGTTGGCGTCGATCAAATACGGTTTGTCCAGAAGATCGCGGGGGGGATATCCGAAAACGGCCAACTCCGGAAAAACAGCAAGAGACGCCCCCTCTTGTTTTGCCCTGGAAATCCCCTTCAAGATTTTCGCCTGATTCCCCTTAAAATCAGCAAGGGTGGTGTTTATTTGGCAGAGTGCTATTTTCATGAAAGACCCTCTGAAAAACTTGGCGGAGAGTGACTTTTGAGAAAAGCCTGCGTAAGGCGATTTTAACATCCGGGATCCATAATCAAAATCGCCGACATAGGAGCGAATTTGTTGGGTCGACCCAAAAAATGTCGCGTCTTTTCGAAAAGGTCACTCTCCGCCAAGTTTTTCAGAGGCTCCTTATGTAAGTATCTGGCCGATCTTGATGGCAAGCCCCATATCCCCTTTGACTTTCAATTTCCCTCCCAGAAAAGCCATTTGGGGATTTAAACCGCCGTTGGCCAATTTGACGAAATCTTCTTCGCTCATGGTCACCTCCACCTTGGCCCCCTCCGCGGTTCCCATTTTTATTTCGGCCGGATTTTTGGTGCAATCCAGAACCCAGTCACCGGCACTGCCGCCGGTCAGATGAAACACAACCAGGGCCCCAATGGCCTTTGCCTTGTCCGGCTCGTTCTTCAGTTTTGAGGTGATTTTTTCCTCAAATATCTGTTTTGCATTTTCATACATAAGGCCTCCCTAAATAAAAAATTGAATAATCCATGGAACAAAAAACCCCAACAGCACGGCATGAGACACAATCTTGCGGCTGGCATCCGAAAACTTGAATTTTCTAAACCACACGAAATTAACGGCCCACAAAACAATCAAAATGCCCATGGGGTGCCAGGCCACGCTTTCCGCAAAATGCCCTGAAAGCAGGGCGATAACGGAGCGTGTCAGCCCGCAACCGGGACAGACAAACCCCAAAAAATGCTCCAAGGCACACACAAACATCTCCTTTTAGACACCCGTTTTTTGCGCTGCCATGTCTCCGATAATGGGGAGCCTCCAGCGCTCTCCCTGGTACGCTTTCACCAGACAGACCACCCACAACACGACCACACCGAGCCACAGGACCGGAATGACAAAGCTCAAGATGAGAGCCCCCAGAAAATCGGCGATATGGCCGAAAATAATTCCCACAATATTCAAAAGAATATTGAGGAGGATGATGGCCACCCCGAAAAGAGTCCCCTGCCAGGCGTGAAAACGGACATCTTTGTTGTCTTTCTCAATTAAGAGAAAAATGAGACTCGTCACCGGCGCGCAAATGTAGCAGAGCATGCTCGCGATGTTGGGCGTCAATCCACTCCCTTTTGACGCCCCTCCTGTTTGGCCTCCTGATTTCATACTGCCCCCTTTCTTTAAACACCGTTATACAGCTGGTCCAACTGTGATCTGTATTTTTCAAACACCAAATTTCTTTTAAGTTTCATCGTGGGGGTCAACTCCCCCGTCTCCACCGTAAAATCGCCCGGCAATATAACAAATTTTTTGATGGTTTCAAAGTTCGAAAGATTCCGGTTTTTTTGGTTGATTTCTTCTTGAATCAAATCGATTATTTTGGGGTCTTGGGACAGATTTTCCCGGTCCTGCAATACAATCCCGTTGGTTTTGGCGTAATTTTCCACCGCCTCCCAGTTGAGCGTCACCAAAGCCGAAAGGAACTTTTTTCCCTCTCCATAAACCATGAATTGCTGGATGTAGCGGCTCTGCTGCATCAGGCTTTCAATGCTTTGCGGGGCCACCATTTTTCCGCCGGATGTTTTGATGATGTCTCGCTTTCTGTCGGTGATGCGCAAAAACCCGTCTTTGGTGAATTCGCCGATATCCCCCGTTAAAAACCACCCTTCGGTATCAAAAGATTCTTCGGTCTCTTTTTTGAGATGCCAATAACCGGAAAAGATAATGTCCCCCTTCACGCAGATTTCGCCGTCTTTGGCGATCTTGACACGAACCCCATCCAGCGGTTTGCCCACCGAGCCGAAACGAAAATCATCCAGCCGGTTCAGGGCCACGGCTGCAAAGGTTTCGGTGAGCCCGTATCCTTCCACCACCAAAATGCCGATGGAATGAAAAAATTGCGCGATCTCTTTGCGCAAAGGGGCGCCGCCGGAAATAAAACAATCGATGTTTCCGCCCAAACCTTTCCGTATTTTACGAAAAATAAGAAGATGGGCCACGCCCCATTTCAATTTCAGAGCCGGGCTTATTTTGAGCCTGCGCTGAATATGCATGCTCATTTCGGAACCGACTTTAAGACTCCATTGAAAGAGTTTTTGCACCGGGCCGGACGCCTGATGGACCTGTCCCAAAATTTTATCGTGCATTTTTTCAAAAAGCCTCGGAACCCCCGCCATAAAATGGGGGGCGATCTCTCTTAAATTGGCCGGAAGCATGTCGAGATTTTGGACATAGGCGCCCTGGCACCCTTGAGCCAGTTGATAAAATTGCATGGCCCGCGCAATCACATGGGCCAAGGGGAGACACATCATGCCGATCTTTTCGGGGCCGAATTGAAAAACACCCTGCAACCCCTCCACCTCCGCCAGAATGTTCCGGTGGGTGATGATGCTTCCCTTCGGGGTGCCGGTGGTTCCGGAGGTGTAGATGAGGGTGGCCGTATCCGAAGGCTGCATCTGTTTCAAATTTTCGTCATAGAGATTGACGGCAAGCCCCTTTCCCCGTTCCGCGAGGTCTGCAAGCCGCAGAACTCCTTTGCTCTCTCCTTCCATCAGAAGAAGGGTTCCCTTCCAATCTTTAAGGTGGGGCAAAACACGCTCCAACAGGGCGTTGTTTTCAATCACCAGCATGGCAACGTCCGCGTCTTTAAGAATGTAGGCCACATGCTCCGGAGTCAGGGTGGAATAAATGGGGACAGAAATGCCCCGCACGGCAAGAATAGCCAAATCGACGAGCGTCCACTCCAGTCTTGTTTTGGCCAGAATGGCCACTTTGTCGCCCGGTTTTATCCCCAGACCGGCCAACCCCAAGGCATAACGGCGGACCGTTTCTTCCGCATCGACCCAGCTTAACGCCTGCCACGTTCCTTGGTCTTTGTAATGAAAACAGGGTTTTCCCCCAAACCGAAGGGCATTGCGTCTGAAAACGGTTAAAATCGATTCGGACATAATATCGGGGGGAACGACTCGCCATTCGACTCGGCTCTCGCCTCGCTCATGGCTCCTTCCCCCCGCACCCCTTTCATTCGCACCGGCAAAGCCGGATGCTCATTCACATCAATTAGCGGAGGGAAACTAGAGATTTTATCCCTATTTGTCTAGGATTAAAGGGCGAGGTTTCCTCTGAAGCGGACTATGATTTGGGCGTTCCCGAAAAATTGGTCAAAGATCGGATTGCCCGAAGGGTTTTCTGAAAGGGTTGTATCCATTTTGAACGTGATTTTACCGTCGGTCAAAGGCTCCTCGGTAATCATCGTCAATTTATTCAAGGCGAAGTCGACAAGCGGGGTAATGCCCAATGCGTCTTCGGGCTGAATTTCCCCCGCCACAACTTGGATGCGAAAGGAGAGATTTTGCAGTTCCATCTGGCTTCCATCAAATGTCCCGGTCGCCTCTTCCCCCGCCACGCCGCGAATGACAATGGAAACCGCACTGATCGGCTGGCCTTCAAGAGGCTCCCCGGGGCCGTTCCCTTTTAAAACAAAAACGATCGGCGGCAGATCGGACATTTTGAGAGAGGCCTCGCCGTCGACGGAAAAACGGATCGCGCCGAGAAGCGGGGTCTCCTGCGGACCGCTCGTGAAAATTTTCGGGATATCGATCGAAAAATTACCGGTGAAACAGGCCACACCCCCGCCGGGCTGGCATTCTGAAACGCCTCCCTCCGGCAGGGAGAGTTCTCCGTTGGGCCCCGGCACCGCGGTTCCGACCAGTTCTACCTGCGCAATCCCTTGGCGGGGTGATTCATAAACCGCCAAAACCACCGCTCGTTGAATCGCCTTGGAACGGTCCGGCGGCTTGGGCTCTTCTCCCGGTTTGTGTGTTCTAAAGGGGGTTTCCTCCCCCGTCACCCAGCCCCCGTAATCGATCTTGCTCGTCTCCATGTTGCGGGGTTCATAGGAAATTTGGATGTTAAGAGAACTTCCCGGAGGAACAATAATATTTTTGGCGCCAACCACCCTGTCCCCCACCATGATTTTGTCGATGCTGAAATTCTCTTTGCCATTGCTCGATCCGTCAAAACCGACACCGAGCAGTTTTTGAACTTCCTGATTATTCTCATTTTTCAAGGAGATGGTTTTGGTCTCTTTTTCGGTAATCGGCGTCTTGTTAAAATGCTCCTGCTGCCACGACGTAAAATTCGCCGGAGAACAGGCTTGGATAAGCAGGAGGGCTGCGATGCCTCCTGATATTTTGAAAAGGTTCTTCACGTCTTAATCTTCGGCCAGAGCCGAAAAAGGTTGCCTATAGAAAAATAAGTCAATAGAAAAAAGGTCTCCCTTAACAAAAAAGAACGCTTTTTTGCTTAATGGTCTCCCATACTTAGGCCCATGCTCCTCTTTGCTCGTGCACACCTCTTTTTTTCATCTTCAACGGATCCTT
>JAUYJH010000075.1 GCA_030688705.1 Deltaproteobacteria bacterium | reverse complement strand
AAACAAATCCTAAATTCCAATTTTCAAATCCCAAACACACTGTTTGTTTGAAACATTGTAAGGGCACCTCTAAAAACTCATGAAAACTGCAATTTGTCATTCTGAGCGAAGCGAAGAATCCCGATTTTTGGCGTGTTTCCACGGGATCCTTCACTTCGTTCAGGATGACAATCGGGGTTTTTAGAGGTGCCCGTAATTTAGAAAATTAGAAATTGTGGGCCTGTCGCCAAAGTCATTCTGAGGAGCGTCAGCGACGAAGAAGCCCGTTCTAATACTGTTTTCTGCGCTGGATTCTTCGCCCTTTGGGCTCAGAATGACAGTTTGGTGACAGGCCCATTGTTTAGGATTTAGAATTTCGTGCTTCGAATTTTGAATCAAGCCAATTTGGTACCAGGAGGTAATGGGGTTGTGGGGGTGGGGCGCTGGAGCATTTGAATCATGGCCAACGCGTAACCCAAAACGGAGGGGACATAGTTTTGCGTTTCGCGGAACGGCGGAATACGGTTGCCGTATTTTTCGACATTTTTTTCACCGGCGTTGTAACCGGCTAAAGTCAATTCGACATTGCCATTGAAACGATCGAGAAGAAAACGCAAATATTTTGTTCCCCCCTCGATATTTTGCGCTGGATTAAAACTATTCGTGACGCCAAAGCGTTTGGCGGTGCCGGGCATGAGTTGCATGAGTCCGCGAGCTCCCGCATGAGAAACCGCCTTTGGGTTGCCACCCGATTCCTGCAAAATCACCCCGCAAATCAGCTCGACCGGAATGTTGTAGCGCCGTGCGCAATCTTGAATAATCGGCGCGTAACGGGCCAATTTTTGCGCCTGACCGGTGGTAATATTTTGCGGTTTTGCGCGATGGGAAGGAAAATGGGGAACCCCGCCTTTTGAGGCATGACCTTCATTTTTAAGCTCTTCGCTAAAGGATCGGCCTGTCTTTTTGGCCTCGTTTTGAGGTTTGGAGGCCTGATGAAAATGGGCCGCTAGGGTCGCGTTTTTTTGAACCTTTTGGGTCATTGCCGCCATTATAAGTGTTCAAAAGGGCTTAAACAAGCCATTAAAAACACTTGTGCCTCCATTAGATATTATCGGCTGGAAGGGACCCCAAAGTTGCCTTTTTATGGAGAGACAAGAAACGTCCGCTGTTCGGTGAGGTGGCGGTTGGCGAAACGATCGTGGAGGACAATGACCAAAGTGTAATGGCCAGGCTGGGCATTGGGGGGCAAGGCCAGTGTATTTATGATTTCAAGCGGTACTTCAGGGTTTTTCAGCAACTGGTGAAAATCGACGATGTTTTCCTGTTTGAAACCGATCGCCTGATCGGGATAGCGGACCACTAAATCTTCCTGAATCCAGCCTTCGTTATCCCGCACCGCAAAGCCGGTAATGTCGAAAGAAAAATAGAGGGTCTCCCCCGGTTTGAATTCGGCGCTGGGGCGGGGTGTCTTCCGATCGGGGGCCAAATAGTTAAATCGTTTAATAATCAGACCTTGCGAGGCGGGGAGAGCGACACCGCCGCCGACGCGCACGCTGAAAACCTTCGTCAAAAAATCGGCCTTGAAAAAAGGGGTCAGGTAATTTCTGGGGTTTGCCATTCCGGCAAACCAGATTCCGGCAATGAAAACCAGAGAAAGGCCGATGCCGATGAGGGTTTTCCACGGGCGGGTGTCATGCACCACAACGGTGGCCGCCGCCAGATCGGACGGGCGCTGATTCTTTCGGGAGAGAAACAAAATCATCCAACCGAAAGGGTTGGTATCGACCACCCGAAACAGAGCCCGGATCATCGCTTCGGTAAAGCCGATGGGGGCCCCCTCTTCGGTTACGATTTTGCATCCAAAAATCCAAAGACCGACTGTCGTTTTAAAGATTCCTTCCCACGCCAGGTGCCATGCCAGATAAACCAAGGGGAGGAGAATGAGGACCAGAAAACTGAAAACAGGGCGCTTGTAGTCGATGAAAAGGGCAAAGCCCCCGACAAAGGCGGCGCTAAAGGCCAGATCAACGGCCCCCGCCAAAAGCCGAAGCGTGGCAGAAGCGGTAGTGCCGCTGACATTTGCGGGGCGCGGCGGGCGAGAGAGATGTTTGGTGACCACCGTTCCCGCAAGCAGATCGCCCACTCTTTGCCGACGCGGCAATTTTTCCAAAAGCATCCATGTGGGAAAAACCGACAAAAGATAATCGAGCGGGCGCAAAATATTGCGGACCGCCACCTGCAGAAGTGAGGCCCCCTCTCCCGTGATGCGGCGTACGCTCAATCGGGCGAAAAATTTTCCAAGACTGGTGAAGAAAACTCCCTCGGCTATGAAAAAATAGAGAAAAGCAAACAAAAGAGAGATGCCGTGAAAGACATAAGCGTGGGTCCCCTGAACCGGGATGGGGCGGAGCAATTGGCGCCACACAATGAAATTATAGACAAGAAGGAATCCAAGATAAAAATACCCCAAAACAATCAGATCCAAAATACCCGATGCAAAACGGTCGCGTATAGAGCCCAGCGTCACCCCTGTTTGGGGAATGGGGGTGGTTTCATCTTCCTCATTTTCTGAAAGGGGGAGGGGAGTTCTCTGGGGAAGCGGGGTTTCTTCTTCCTCCCAAGGGTCTCTCACCCCGTGCGGGGTGGCCATCTCGGTCGACTCGTCCTCTAGATTTTTTTCATCAACCATGTTTTGCAAGCCCTTGATTCATCAGTGAAAATGCCATCCACCCCCATCTCTTGGCACCGTTTCCATGCTTCCGGGGTGTTGGGCACCCAGACATTCACCTCGAACCCCTTTTTTTGCCATTTTTCCACCAAATCCTTCGTCGTCCATTTCAAAAAAGGATGGAGGGCCGAAACGCCGTAGAATTTATCAAAAAACGGCGGCGGAACAAGCCTAAAAGCGTTTTGATACAAAATAGCGGCCCGCTTGATGTGGGCGAAATGTTTTTTGAGTGTCAAAAGATGGCGAACATAAAAAGAAGAGAGCAAAATTCTTTCCACCGGCAACATCTCCTGCGCCAATCCGGCAGAGAGGCAGGGGGTCTCAAACATCATCCCCGGCTGCGGTTTGATGTCGAGCACGACTCTTACGTTTGCGGGCTTGGCCAACTCCAAAACTTGGGCCAAAGAAGGGAGCCCCAAATCTTTTATTTCGTTCCAAGTTTTTTGGCTGACTTTCCCCAAGGCAATTTTGAGGATTGAAAGATCGTCATAGTGGGTAACGACCGGAATTTTGTCCTTCGTGAGAACGCAATCGACTTCTATCCCGTCAACGCCGATATCAAGGGCCTTTTGAAAAGCCTCGAGTGAATTTTCCGGCGCCTCTCTGCAGGCCCCGCGATGGGCATAAAGTTTGGGTGTCATTCTGAGTCCTTCGCATTTGTCATTCTGAGCGTAGCGAAGAATCCTGGGGCCCTTCACTCCGTTCAGGGTAAACTCCGAATCCCGGGATCCTTCACTTCGTTCAGGATGACAACCTAAATATTCCCCAATTCATACTGACTCAACGCCAATAACGTAATCGCCGCCGTTTCAGCTTTCAAAATCTGTCTCCCCAGACTCACTATCTGCGCCCCCTCTTTTTCAGCGAGGGTGACCTCTTCCAGAGTAAAGCCCCCCTCCGGTCCCACGATGACTAGCAGCCGTGCCGGATCGATTGTTTGAAAAACAGCGTGAAAATTGATTTCCGATGCTTCCTCCCATGCGAGCAAGACTCCGGAAAATTCCCTGAAACGCTTCACAAATTGCACCCAAGGAACCGGAGGATGAATTTTGGGCGGTGTAATGAGCCCCGATTGTTTGGCCGCCTCTTTGGCGATTTTTTCAAAACGGCCGATTTTTTTTGCCGTGGCCCCCTCCTCATAATGGGGGATGGTTCGCTCGGAGGTAAAAAGAAAAAATTCGGCCACCCCAAGCTCCACCCCTTTTTGAATCGCCAGTTCCAGATGATCGTGTTTCAAGAGGGACATTCCCAAAATGGGGGAAGGGGCCGCCTGTTTCAAAAGACGTCTCTCCAGCAGACGGAGCAGAACCTCTTTTTTACTGATCGACTCAATGGCGGCGTCGTATTGATGTTTGCCGTCGCTTAAATGAACCACATCGCCCACTTTGTGGCGCAAAACACGGACCAGGTGCTTGGCCTCTTCGCCCGTGATGATGGCGATGTTTCCCTTGATTTGAGATGGATCGATCAAAAATTGCGGCATCTTGGCTCCAAATCCTAAATTCTAAATCCTAAACTCTAAACAAACTCCAATTTCCCAAATTCTAATGTTTCAAACCGATGTGTTTGAAATTTGGAACATTGAAATTTAGGATTTGTTTAGAAATTAGTATTTGGGATTTTAGTCTTATAATCCATATTTCTCCTTTAGATCACCTCTAGCATATGTTATTCGCTGGAACAATATGAGATATGCCATCGGGGTTGATGCAGGGGGGACGCACCTAAGGGTGGCCCTGCTGAATGAAACCGGAAAAATTGTCGCCAAAGAAACCTCCATTGTCGGGCCGGAACGTTCTCCTGAAAAATTTTTTACCCAACTTGCCCAAGTCATCCAAAAAACAGCCGGCGATCGTCTAAAAAAAATTGATGGGATAGGCTTGGGCCTCCCCGGTATTTGCAATCCCAAAGAAGGGGTGATCCACCAACTCCCTCATTATCCCGAATGGAAAGATGTTCCGGTGGGCAAAATTTTAAAAAAAAGTTTTAAAGTCCCCGTTTATTTCGACAACGATGCCAATATGGCCGCGTTGGGGGAACACTGGAAGGGGGTTGCCAGAAAATACCCCACCTTTATCATGCTGACACTGGGTACCGGCATCGGCGGCGGGTTGATTTTGGAGAACAAATTGTGGCGCGGCGAAGAGGGTTTTGCGGGAGAAGTGGGGCACATGGTGATTGAAAGGAACGGAAGACCGTGTGCCTGCGGCGGCCAAGGGTGTTGGGAGCGTTACGCCTCTGCCGGTGCGGTGCCGAAAGGGCAAACCGCGTTGTCGCTTTCCAAATTGGCCGAAGCGGGTGACGGCGCGGCGAAAGATTTTTGGAGAGAATTTGGGGAATACCTGGGAATGGGGATCGGCAATCTGGCCAACATCACCGGCGTGGAACATTTTGTTTTGGCCGGGGGCGTTTCCAAAGCATGGCCCCATTTTATCGATGCCGCCAAAAAGAAAATCGCAAAGGGGACCTATCCGCGTCTCTCTAAAAAAATCGTTTTGACGGAGAGTTCCTTAAAAGGGGATGCCGCCCTATTGGGATGTGCCTTTGCCGTTTTTAAGGGATTCGGTGGATAAGTTGGATTGTCCCCGGTGATTTGGGATTGTCTGCAAACCGGGCCAAAAAATGTTTGTAACGGATCGGCGAGTTTAAACTCCAATTTAAAATAGAAATACCAGAATCGATTTTTTCATATTTTTAACCCTTCTCT
>JAUYJH010000074.1 GCA_030688705.1 Deltaproteobacteria bacterium | reverse complement strand
GGAGAAGGTGGAGATGGTGATGCCGGGGGATAATGTGGCGATGACGGTGGAATTGATCACACCGATCGCTATGGAAAAGGAGCTTCGGTTCGCCATTCGCGAAGGGGGCCGCACCGTCGGCGCCGGCGTGGTGACGGAGATTATGGAATAGTCAAGGCCCGGCTTTGCCGGGCCGCGAAGCAAACTTGAAAAGTTTGCGGAGTTTAATAACTATGGCAAGAATCATTATACAATTGGAATGTACGGAGTGTAAGAACCGGAATTATTCGACGACTAAAAATAAGTCGACAACCCCGGATCGGCTGGAACTGAAAAAGTTTTGTTCGAAGTGCAGAAAACAGACAGTGCACAAAGAGACAAAATAATTTTGCAGGGGCGCCGGGATTCGAACCCAGACCAACGGTTTTGGAGACCGTCATGCTACCGTTGACACCACGCCCCTGGAACTGAAGCGCAACTTTAGCCGGAGATATATGCCTAATTTAAAGAAATGGGTCAATTTAAGTTTTTTATTTTGCGGCATCGTCACCTGGATTTTTTTGCGGGAAATTTTTGAGGTTGTTTTTAGTGCCGTCGGTTTTGTCCAGCCGGGCTGGTTGTTGGCTCCTTCGGATATTGCCGGTGTTGCGGCGGGGCTGGCTGTTTTTGTTTTTTTTGTGAAATGGCCCCGGGCGAACGGCTATCTCGAAAGTGTTCTGGTCGAATTGAGCAAGGTGACGTGGCCGGCTCGGAAAGAAACGATTATTTCAACGGGTGTCGTTGCCGTGTTGGCCGCCATCGCCACGGTGTGCGTTTTGTTTTTTGACACCGTTTGGGCGTGGATCGCCAGATCAATCTTGTATTGAGAGGAACTATTTATGTCAAAAAACTGGTACGTCGTTCATACCTATTCGGGCTATGAGCAAAAGGCAAAACAGGCCCTGGAAGAGAGGGTGAAATCGCTCAAAGCGGCCCCCTTTTTTGAAGAAATTCTTGTTCCCCAAGAAAGCGTGGTGGAGGTCAAAAAAGGGGTCAAAAAGACCTTGAGCCGCCATTTTTTCCCCGGATATATCCTGGTCAAAATGGAGTTGAACGAAAAAACATGGCATATCGTCAAGGAAACCCCCAAAATAACCGGCTTTGTCGGCGGGAGCCTGAACCCACCGGTAGTCCCTGAAGAAGAGGTCCAAAGGATCACCCGCCAGATCGAAGAGGGGACCTTAAAACCGAAACCGAAAGTATCATTTGACAAAGGGGAGAATGTTCGCGTAATAAGCGGACCCTTTGCCAGTTTCTTTGGCATGGTTGACGAGGTTAACGAAGATAAGGGGCGCCTTAGAGTGATGGTCAGCATCTTCGGGCGCTCCACACCGATTGAACTCGACTTCATTCAGGTCGAGAAGGTGACTTAAAGTTGCGGAGCAACTTTAAGGCATCCTGAGCGACTCCGAGCTTTAGCGAGGGGGAGTCGAAGGATCTAAATTTTATGGCGGCCCCAACATCCTCCAAAAAGAAAATGATCGCGCAGGTCAAGTTGCAATGCCCTGCGGGCGCGGCAAACCCCGCGCCGCCGGTCGGTCCGGCTTTGGGCCAGCACGGCGTCAACATCATGGAGTTTTGCAAACAGTTTAATGAAAGAACAAAAACGCAGGCCGGTCTGGTTATTCCGGCAATCATCACGGTTTACGCCGATCGCTCTTTTACATTTATAACCAAAACGCCGCCGGCTTCCATTTTGCTTAAAAAAGCCGCCGGGGTGGAAAAAGGTTCCGGCGTACCCAACAAAGAAAAAGTGGGCAAGGTGACCAAAAAACAGGTTGAAGAAATTGCAAAGGTGAAACTTCCCGATCTCAACTGCGATACGCTGGAGAGCGCCTGTTTGATTGTCGCTGGAACGGCCAGAAGCATGGGGATCGACATCGTATGAATAAAAGGCACAAAAAAAATTTGGAACAGATTGATCGTGAAAAACGTTATGTGCTGAACGAGGCGGTTCAACTTTTGTCGCAATTGGCCGGGGCTAAATTCGACGAAAGCATCGATGTCGCCATCCGTTTGGGGGTCGATCCCAAACAGACCGATCAGGGGGTTCGCGGGGTGGTCGGTCTTCCCCACGGCACCGGCAAAACAATCCGCGTCGCGGTTTTTGCGAAAGGGGCCAAGGCCGATGAGGCAAAAACGGCCGGCGCCGATCTGACGGGGGCCGATGATTTGGCAGAAAAAGTTTTGGGAGGTTTCATCGATTTTGACAAAGTGGTGGCAACCCCCGACATGATGGCGCAAGTCGGCAAATTGGGAAAGGTGTTGGGCCCCAGGGGTCTGATGCCCAACCCCAAGCTGGGGACGGTTACCATGGATGTCGCCAAGGCGGTCAAGGAATTGAAGGCGGGAAAAGTGGAGTTTCGCATCGACAAAGCGGGCATCGTTCACGCGGCGATCGGCAAGAAATCTTTCGCGGCTGAAAAAATCAGGGAGAACGCGCGGGTCTTGATCGATGCGATTATCAAAGCGAAGCCGACGGGAGCAAAAGGCGTTTACCTCCGGTCGATTACCCTTTCCTCCACGATGGGCCCGGGCATCAAGGTAGACACCCAGGAATTTATCCAGACGGCTTAACATTTTATATAAAGGCATCGATTATGGAACGGATACAAAAACCGAAAGAAGTAGAGGCTTTAAGACAGCGGTTCACGGCGGCAAAAACGTTGATTTTTGCCGAAAATAAGGGGCTTAAAGTCTCTGAAGTGACCGAACTGCGCAAAAGACTGAAAAATGCCCAGTCCAGCATCAAGGTGGTCAAGAATCGGCTGGTTAAGAGGGCTCTTAAAGAAGCGGGGTTGCAGGGTCTGGACGGTTTTTTTGAGGGGCCGGTTGCCGTGGCCTCTTCAGAGGTCGATCCCGTTTCACCGGCAAAAGTATTGGTTCAGTTTATAAAAGATCATGAACAGCTCGCCATCAAGGGGGGCTGGATGTCCGGTGAGGTTTTGACGACGGAAAAGATTAGGGCGCTGGCCTCCTTGCCGTCCAAAGAAGAATTGTATGCCAAATTAATGGGCTGTCTCTTAAACCCGGCAAGAAATCTCGTCGGTGTTTTGGCGGCTTTGCCGCGTCAAGTGGTTACCGTTATTGATGCAATAGGCAAAAAAAAGGAAGTACCTGGTACCTAGTACCTGGTACCTAGTTGGACCGGAAACCAGGTACGAGGTACCAGGTACTTCGGTGATGGACGCGTTATCAAACGTATCAACAAGGAGGATGTTATGTCCGTATCGCAAGAACAAATCGTCGAAACCCTGAAGGGAATGAGCCTTCTGGAGGTTTCTGAATTGGTCAAGAAGCTCGAAGAGACCTTCGGTGTTTCTGCCGCCGCCCCTGTTGCGGTTGCCGCCGGTGGCGCCGCTGCCGGAGCCGCCGCCGAAGAGCAAACCGAATTCACGGTCGTCTTAAAAGAGGCGGGTGCCAACAAAATCGGTGTGATCAAAGAGATCCGCGCGATTACCAATTTGGGCCTTAAAGAGGCAAAAGACCTTGTGGAAGGAGCGCCCAAGACGGTGAAAGAGGGTGTCAACAAGGAAGAGTCTGAAAAAATCAAGAAACAGTTGGAAGCGGCCGGCGCCAAAGTTGAATTGAAGTAGGAGAGACCTTTAGCCCGCAAAGCGGGCGAGAGGGGGAGGCTCCGGCGGCTTTGCCGACGGAGGGGGCGACGCGAGCCCCTATAAAGCCGAGTCTGAAAAAATCAAGAAACAGTTGGAAGCGGCCGGCGCCAAGGTTGAACTAAAATAAGCGGCTGGTGCCAAAGTTGAACTAAAATAGAAGTCTGGACCATGGACTATGGACTATGGACCGGGGACCAAAGGCAAAAAAGAAGCTGTTGGTCCATGGTCCGTGGTCCATTGTCCTTTGTCCATTAAACAGGAGAACACATGGCCACTCAATTCCCGATTCGCCGATTTCGGAAAGATTTCGCGAAACTGAAAACCGTTATCGATATCCCCAACCTGATCGAAATACAGAAGGCCTCTTTTGAAAAATTTCTCCAGGCCGATATTCCTTTGGACCAGCGCCAGGATGTCGGTCTGCAGGGGGTTTTTAAAAGCGTTTTTCCGATCAAAGATTACAATCAGACCGCTTCTCTGGAATTCATCAACTACCAGCTGGACCCGCCGAAATACGACGTTGCCGAGTGTCGTTTGCGCGGCATGACTTATTCGGCCCCGATCCGCGTGTTGGTTCGTCTTGTGGTCTGGAGTGTCGACCAGGAAAGCGGCGTGCAAAGCATTCGCGATGTGAAGGAGCAGGAGGTCTATTTCGGCGAAATTCCCGTGATGACCGAAAACGGAACCTTCATCGTCAACGGAACCGAACGGGTGGTCGTGAGCCAATTGCACCGCTCTCCCGGCATTTTTTTCGAACATGACAAGGGCAAAACCCATTCCTCGGGCAAACTTCTGTTTTCGGCCCGCGTGATTCCCTATCGCGGCGCCTGGCTCGATCTGGAGTTTGATGCCAAAGACATCATGCATGTCCGCATCGACCGCCGCCGTAAAATGCCGGCGACTGTTTTGTTGCGGGCCTTGGGTCATACGGAAGAAGAGCTTCTGAACTATTTTTATTTTACCGAGATTGTTTCCTACGAAGGGAAACATTACACCAAGAATATTGTTCCCGAGGTGCTTTATTTTCAACGCGCCGGCAAGGATATCAAAGACGCCGACGGCGAAGTGATTGTGAAAAAAGGACGCAAATTCACCCCTCCGATTCTTGAAAAAATCAAGAAAGCGAAGATCAAACATATTCCCGTTGAAGAGGAAGAGGTTGTGGGGCGCATTGCCGCGCATGATATTATCGATAAGGCGACCGGCGAGGTGATTTTGGGGATGAATCAGACCCTGACGGAGAAAATTCTTGAAGATGTCCGCCACCGCAAGATCAATGATCTCCCCCTCTTCTATATAGATGACATCAATTACGGGCCCTATTTGCGCAATACCCTGCTGACCGACAAGGTCACCTCTCCGGAAGAGGCGATGCTCGAAATTTATCGCCGTTTGCGCCCGGGGGATCCGGCCACTCCCGAAGCGGCCATGACCCTGTTCGAAAATCTTTTTTTCAATCCGGAACGGTACGATCTTTCAAAAGTCGGCCGCTTGAAGATCAATTACAAGTTCGGTTTTGATGTGCCGCTCGAAGTCAGCACCCTGCGCAAAGAAGACATTCTGGCGACGGTTCGCTATTTGATGCGCCTCAAAGACGGGGAAGGGGAAATCGACGACATCGATCATTTGGGAAATCGCCGCATCCGTTCGGTTGGCGAATTATTGGAAAATCAATATCGCGTCGGCCTTGTTCGCATGGATCGGGCTATCAAAGAAAGAATGAGCCTGCAGGATGTGGAGACGTTGATGCCGCATGATCTGATTAATTCCAAACCGGTCTCCGCGGTTATCAAGGAGTTTTTCGGTTCTTCGCAATTATCGCAATTCATGGATCAGACCAACCCCCTGGCCGAAATTACCCACAAGCGCCGTTTGTCGGCGTTGGGCCCGGGCGGCTTGACCCGCGAACGGGCCGGTTTTGAGGTTCGCGACGTCCACCCGACACACTACGGCCGCATTTGTCCGATTGAGACGCCGGAAGGTCCGAATATCGGCCTGATCTCTTCACTGTCCACCTACGCGCGCGTCAACGATTACGGATTTATTGAAACGCCGTATCGCAAGGTGGAAAACGGCAAAGTAACCGACAACGTTTTTTACGCCTCCGCTTTGGCAGAGGCCAATCACCAGATCGCGCAGGCCAATGCCGCCGTGGGAAAAGACGGCCACTTTGTGACCGATCTGGTTTCTTGCCGCCACCATGGCGAATTCGTCACGGCCGGGGCCAAAGAGGTGACCCTTATGGACGTGGCGCCGCAACAGCTTGTTTCCATCGCCGCCGCCCTGATTCCGTTTTTGGAACACGATGACGCCAACCGCGCCTTGATGGGTTCCAACATGCAGCGTCAGGCGGTGCCTCTCATGAAAACACAGGCGCCGCTCGTCGGCACCGGTGTTGAAAGCATTGTGGCCAGAGATTCGGGCGTGACCATGGTCGCCAAAAGAGACGGCACGGTTGTCACGTGCGATGCCGACCGGATTGTCATTCAGGCCGACAAGATGGAAAAATCGGGGGGAGGAAAATTCGCCTCCGATGTCGATATCTACAACATGATCAAATATCAGCGCTCCAACCAGAATACCTGCATGAATCAAAGGCCGATTGTCGCCGCCGGAGACAAAATCAAAAAAGGGGAAGTGATTGCCGACGGCCCCGCCACCGAAGAAGGGGAATTGGCGCTGGGAGCCAATGTGGTGGTCGCCTTCATGCCGTGGGGCGGCTATAATTTTGAAGACTCGATGCTGGTCAGCGAGCGTCTGGTGAAAGACGATGTTTTCACCTCCATTCATATCGAAGAATTTGAATGCGCGGCAAGAGACACCAAGCTCGGCAAAGAAGAAATCACCCGTGACATTCCCAATGTGGGCGAAGAGGCTTTGCGCAACCTGGACGAAGGCGGGATTATCCGCATCGGCGCCGAGGTGAAGCCCGACGATATTCTGGTCGGCAAAATCACCCCCAAGGGTGAGACGCAGCTTTCTCCGGAAGAGAGACTGTTGCGGGCCATTTTCGGCGAAAAGGCCGGCGATGTGAAAGACACCTCTTTGCGCGTCTCTCCCGGCGTTACCGGTATCGTGATCAACACACAGGTTTTCTCCCGCGAAGGGGTGGAGGCCGATGACAGAACCCGGGAAATCCAGGACGAAGAGACAATCAAGATCAACAAAGACATGGAAATGGAAATCAAGGGGTTGCGCGATGCCGCCAGAAAAAAGCTGAAAGCGCTGCTGGTGGGAAAAACATCGACTTCCAAAGTAACCGACGACACCGAGGAAAGAACGCTTCTGAACAAGGGTAAAGCCATTACCGACGCGGCCCTGGAAGCGGTCCCGTTTGAAAAATGGGGCGAAATTTCCGTCGATGACGAAGCGTTGGAAGAACAGGTTCAAGAGATTATGGAAGGGATTGATGAACAAGTCGATCTTGTCCGGATGATGTATGACCAAAAAATGAATCGTCTTAAGAGCGGTGATGAATTACCGCCCGGAGTCATCAAGTTGGTCAAGGTATATGTGGCCATCAAACGCAAACTCTCCGTCGGCGATAAAATGGCGGGCCGCCACGGAAACAAGGGTGTTATTTCGCGGATTTTGCCGGTGGAAGACATGCCCTACATGGCCGATGGCAGATCGGTCGATCTTGTTTTGAATCCGCTGGGCGTTCCGTCCCGCATGAACGTCGGCCAGATTTTGGAGACCCACTTGGGCTGGGCCGCCAAGGGATTGGGCGAAAAAATAGGGGAGCTCATGCAAAGCGGTTTTGACAAAGAGGCCTTTGCCAAACAGCTCAAGAAAATTTACGACTCTCCCAAAGTGGATGAATTTGTGCAGAAGGCGACACTGGAACAGTTGAAAACGCTGGCCCGCAAATTATCCAAGGGTGTTCCGATGAAAACATCGGTCTTTGACGGCGCCAGTGAGGCCGAAGTGAAAAATTGCCTCAAAGAGGCCGACCTGACCCTGAACGGCCA
Organism: Deltaproteobacteria bacterium; assembly: GCA_030688705.1. GTDB lineage: Bacteria > UBA10199 > UBA10199 > SPLOWO2-01-44-7 > SPLOWO2-01-44-7 > JAHFSU01. The sequence continues at coordinate 731 of JAUYJH010000074.1, read as the reverse complement.
GGTGACCCTTTTCGACGGAAAAACCGGGGATGCCTTTGATTCGCCGGTGACGGTGGGGGTCATGTATATGCTCAAACTCCATCATTTGGTCGACGACAAGATTCATGCCCGTTCCATCGGGCCTTATTCGCTGGTGACCCAGCAGCCCTTGGGCGGCAAAGCCCAGTTCGGCGGCCAAAGGCTCGGCGAAATGGAGGTCTGGGCGCTGGAAGCGTATGGCGCCGCCTATTGTCTGCAGGAGTTTTTGACCGTCAAGTCCGACGACGTTGTCGGCCGCACCCGCATGTATGAAGCCATCGTGAAGGGGGAGAAGATTCTCGAGCCGGGCATCCCCGAATCGTTCAATGTTCTGCTGAAAGAACTGATGGCTTTGGGTTTGAATGTGGAGTTGATAGAAACGGGGTCCCAAGGAACAAAACAGATTCATTAGCTGTGTCATTGCGAGCAAAGCGAAGCAATCCACCGAGAGATTGCTTCACCCCTAAAGGGGTTCGCAATGACAAGGCAAAAGGAGATTAAATATGGTCGACATTTACAGCTTCTTTGAAAAGCCGAGAGATCCTCTGGGGTTTGAGGGGATCCGCATCCAGCTGGCCTCTCCGGAAATGATCCGGAGTTGGTCGCATGGCGAGGTCAAGAAGCCCGAGACGATCAACTACCGCACCTTTAAACCGGAGCGCGACGGTCTCTTTTGCGCCAAAATTTTCGGTCCCGTGAAGGACTATGAGTGC
>JAUYJH010000066.1 GCA_030688705.1 Deltaproteobacteria bacterium | reverse complement strand
GCGAGGCAAAACGAATCATCCGCCGCCGGATTTTGATGATGGGGGCCTCCCTTCATTTTTTGGGAACACTCTTGCTTTATTTTCCGGGTGTTTCCCGGAGGTGGAATGATTACCTCGTTCTCGATCCGCTGGGGCTCCTTTTCCTCACGATCACGAGCCTTCTTTTTTTCTTAGTCGCCCTTTACAGCTTCGGTTATTTTTACAAGGAACATAATCCGGCAAAAATCGAAACGGAAACCAAAGAGGGAGTCCGCCATCTCTACACGCCTTGCATGCTTTTTTTCTTGAGCGCCATGACGCTCACTTCGGCTACTCCCCATCTGGGGCTTTTGTGGGTGGGGATTGAAACAACAACGCTCGCCACGGCGCCTCTCATCTATTACCACCATCACGAACGGGCTCTCGAGGCGACGTGGAAATATCTTTTGATCTGTTCCGTCGGCATTGCTTTGGCGCTATTGGGGATTTTCTTTATCGCCGCGGCGGGGAAGGGGGTCGGCCTCGATTTGTATGTCGATACTTTTGTGGAAAAGGCCTCACTGCTCAACCCCCGCTGGCTCCGCATCGGCTTTATTCTTGTTCTGGTCGGTTTTGGCGCCAAGATGGGACTGGCTCCGATGCACACGTGGCTACCCGATGCCCACAGTGAGGCTCCCTCGCCGGTTTCAGCTCTCCTCTCCGGAGCCCTTTTGAACGCGGCCTTTCTGGGAATCTTGAGATGCTATCAAATTACTTCGGCGGCCGGGCTTGCCGCCTTTTCCAACACGCTGTTGACGTTTTTCGGTCTTGTCTCCCTTGTTGTCGCGGCTGTTTTCATCGCCTCCCAGCGGGATTATAAAAGGATGCTTGCCTATTCCAGCGTGGAGCACATGGGGATTCTTTCTTTGGGTATCGGCGTGGGGGCCGGATTCGGAAGCCTTTTCCATGTCATCAATCATTCGCTGACCAAGTGCCTTCTTTTTTTGCTGGCAGGGCAGATCGTTTTGACCTACCGGACAAAAAAAACGGCCGAGGTTCAGGGTTTGCTGCGTACCCAGCCATTGACCGGAGTTCTTTTTGCCGTCGGGGGTTTTGCGATCATCGGTACTCCCCCTTTTTCTCCCTTCATCAGCGAATTTCTGATTTTGCGCGATGGATTTACAAACGGCCATCCGGTGGCCATGTCTTTGTATGTGATCCTTTTGGGGGTTATTTTTGTCTCTATGTCGAAAATCCTGTTGGATATGCTGGAGGGGGAAAAAAGGGAGTCGCCGGAAAAAATGGGGCGTTATTCTCTCATGATGATCCCTCCCATTTTATTGGCGGCGGCCGTTTTCCTTTTTGGATTTTATTTGCCTTCCCCTATGGTTGACTTTTTGAAGAGTGCGGCAAAACTTTTGGGGGGCCCTCCATGACCTTTCCATTTTTAACAATACAAAACGCCGTTTCTTTCGAGGCATCCCGTGTACCGATTCTTCCGGCAGAGGCATGGCGACAGACCCTTCTTGAAAATTGTGCGGAGGGAAAAGCGCGCATCACGGCTCTTTTTGGAGAGACGATGACGCCGGATGTAACACGTGTTTATTGTTTGTTGGGAATCGATTCCAAAAAACATCTCTTGATCGGCGCCGCCGATTTTTTCGGAAAAAATCCTGCCTATGCTTCCATAACCCCCCTCTTACCCGAGGCACATCTCTTTGAAAGAGAACTTTACGAGGAATTTGGGATTTTGCCGGTGGACCATCCGTGGCTGAAACCGGTCCGAAAACAGGAAAACCATTCTTTTTATAAAATCGAGGGAGAGGGGATTCACGAGGTGGCGGTGGGGCCGGTACACGCGGGGATCATTGAGCCGGGGCATTTTCGGTTTCAATGCCACGGTGAAAAAGTTTTGCATTTGGAAATTCAACTCGGATACCAGCGCCGCGGCGTCGAGGCCCTCATGATTGCGGCGGATTCGAAACAACAGGCCGTATTGGCGGAGTCAGTTGCGGGAGACACGGTGATCGGCCATGGGCTTGCCTATTGCCACGCGATGGAAGGGCTCTCCGAGCGATCGATTACGCCGAAGCGCTGCCAGTCTTTGCGGGCCATTGCGTTGGAGCTGGAGCGGGTTTCAAACCATATCGGCGATTTGGGGGCTCTGGCGGGTGATGTTGGATTTCTGCCGGCCGCCGCGTGGTTTGGAAGGCTGCGCGGCGATTTTTTGAACATGCTGATGGAGTTGACGGGAAACCGCTACGGCCGTTCTTTTGTAATGCCCGGCGGCGTTTTATTCGACATCACGCCGGAGATGCTGCGTTCCTTCATTCGGCGTCTGGAAAAGGCCTTGACGGAAGTGAAAGAACTGGCGGAACTTTTTTTTGGGGCCTCTTCAGTGTTGACGCGGCTGGGACAGACGGGTGTTATAAAACAGGAAACGGCACGGAGTTTGGGAGCGGTAGGATTGGCGGCACGGGCCAGCAATCTCTTGCGAGATGTGCGTCAGAACTACCCGGCCGGAATCTATCGAGCGCACAATATTGCACTGGTCAAGATGTCAACAGGGGATGTTTATGCAAGGGCTCGTCTCCGTTCGCTGGAGAGCAAACGGTCTTTGCAGTTTCTTCGGGAGCGTCTGGAGGATCTCTCTGCCGACAAAATCGCGCAGCCCTGCGGCATGTCGAAAAAGGGGGCAATGATTGTGAGCCTGATTGAGGGATGGCGCGGCGAGATTGCCCATGTTGTTGCGACCGGCGCAGAGGGGGAGATACGGCGCTATAAAATTGTCGATCCCTCGTTTCACAATTGGATGGCATTGAGCCTTGCGATGCGTAACGGACAAATTTCCGATTTTCCGCTGGTGAACAAGAGCTTTAATCTGTCGTACGCAGGACACGATTTATGATGGGAGTGGTGGAAAATGCATGAAAATCGCGATGTCATTCTGAACGCAGTGAAGAATCCCGTTAAAAATCGGGATCCTTCGGCTACGCCTCAGGATGACAAACGTGAAATTATTCATTTCCCACCACTCCCATGATGGACCAAGGACAAAGGACCAGGGACCAGGGACCAGTAGAAAAAAGTAGTTGGTCCACGGTCCATAGTCCATGGTCCCAGCTTTTAATATGTGGGACATCTTAAAAAATCGCTGGAAGCAGGGGTATCGGACCGTTGATTTTCCATCCAAGGTGGAAATGCCGGAACGGTTTCGCCTGTCCACTGCGAACGACGGTGAACCGCAGTTGGTGAAAGCCCTCGACGCCCGAATGCAAAAACTTTTCGGCCGTTCGTTGAAACTGCGCGTTGTTTCCGCCGGCAGCTGCAACGGTTGCGAAATGGAATTGCAGGCATTGGGGAATGTTGTCTTTGATCTTTCGCGCTTTGGGATTCAATTTGTCGCCTCGCCCCGGCATGCCGATGGGATTGTGGTGACCGGTCCCGTGACAAAGAACATGGCCTTGGCTTTGAAGGAAACCTACGATGCGGTTGGTGAGCCAAAAATCGTGATCGCAGTGGGGACGTGCGCCATCAACGGCGGATGTTTTGCCGGATCCGGTGAGGTGTTAAACGGCGCCGCATCGACAGTGCCGGTTAATTTATATATCCCCGGCTGTCCTCCTCATCCTCTTATTATTCTGAACGGATTGCTCCGCCTCCTTGACAGAAAGTAGCCGCTACTTTATTTTGCCCTCTCATGAAAAAAATAAAACCGCTCGTCGGCGTTATCATGGGTTCCCATTCCGACTGGGAGACCATGCGCCATGCCGCGGATATCCTCAAAAACTTTAAAGTGCCGCATGAAGTTAAGGCGATTTCGGCCCACCGTGCTCTTGGCTTGCTGCAACAATATGTTTCGTCGGCTGAAAAGCGGGGGCTTGAGGTGATGATTGCCGGTGCAGGAGGTGCGGCCCATCTGCCGGGGGTAACAGCCGCCATGACGACACTTCCGGTTTTGGGGGTCCCCATCGAGTCCAAATCGCTTAAAGGCCTCGACTCGCTTCTCTCTATTGTGCAAATGCCCGCCGGTATTCCGGTGGGGACTTTGGCCATCGGCAAGGCGGGTGCGGCCAATGCCGCTCTCTTGGCGATTGCCATTCTTGCGGGCAGGTACCCGGCGCTTCGCAAAAAATTGGCCTCTTTTCGCAAAAAACAGACCCGCGCCATTGCGCAAAACCCGGACCCCAGAAAATGAATGAAATTTTTGTCCAGGACTTGGCGATTGTTTTGGTTGCTGCCGGCTTGGTGACGGTTCTTTTTAAAAAATTCAAACAACCGGTCGTCTTGGGCTACATTTTGGCCGGTTTTATTATCGGCCCCCATACGCCGCCATTTTCCTATATTAAAGACGAGACCAGCATCCATGCCTTGGCCGATTTGGGCGTGATCCTTTTGATGTTCAGTCTTGGGCTTCATTTCAACCTTAAAAAAATAAGGGCTGTGGGCCTGTCGGCGCTGACCGCCGCCTTTCTCGAAATCATTTTCATGATTTGGATCGGGTTTGAGGCGGGACAATGGTTTGGCTGGAACGAAACCGATTCCCTGTTTTTGGGGGGGATGCTGGCCATCTCTTCCACCACCATCATTGTCAAGGCGCTTCACGACATGGGGCTCTACGAGGAAAAATTCGCCTCGCTGATTTTCGGCATCTTGATCATGGAAGACCTTTTGGGAATAGCCATGATCGCGCTCCTTTCCGGTATTGCGCTGACGGGGGAGGTCGGCGTCATGGAAATTGGCGATACGCTGGCGCGGCTGGGCATTTTTTTGGTTTCTTCTTTGGTTTTGGGGCTTTTGGTCATCCCCGGCGTTCTCCGTTACGTACACCGTTTGAAAAGCCAAGAGACCATGCTGATCGCCATTTTGGGGCTCTGCTTTGGGGTTTCCATTTTTTCGGCCCATTTGGGTTACAGCATCGCGCTGGGGGCGTTTGTGATCGGCGCGATCGTCGCTGAAATCCGGGATATCGGGAACATCGGTCAGTTGGTGGAACCGGTCAAAGACATGTTCAGCGCCATTTTTTTTGTGGCAGTCGGCTTGATGATCAATCCCCATATTTTAGGGCAATATTGGGTTCCCGTTGTGGTCATCACTTTGGCTGTCATCATCGGAAAAGTTTTGACCTGTACCGTGGGAACCTTTGTTGCCGGCAATGATTTGAACACCTCTTTGAAGGTCGGTTTGGGGCTGGCTCAAATCGGCGAATTTTCATTCATCATCGCGGCCATGGGGCTCACCTTGAATGTCACCAGCAGTTTTTTGTATCCGATTGTCGTCACGGTTTCCGCCATTACCACCCTCACCACCCCTTATCTGATCAAAAGCTCCGATTTTTGGGTGGGGCTTTTTGACAAAGTCCTGCCCAAAAAGCTTTTTGATTTTTTGAACCGCTACGGGGTATGGATGAACTCTTTGGGCGCGGCGCCTGTGGAAAAAACAGGGGTTCAAAAAAGCCGCGGGGGATTGCAATATTTTATCAATCTGGCCCTGATCGCCGCCGTTTTTATCGCGACAGATCATGTGGCGGAAAACGCCGCCGTTTATATTCCCGTCGCCCATCTGCAATGGGCCGAAGATTGGAACGATCCTTTTTGGTTTGCCGCGATGCTTTTATCGTCCCCGATGATTATCGCCACGGTTCGCAAGCTTTATCGGGTTGGAGGAATCCCCCTGGTGATCCCGGGGATGCTGGGATTGGGGGGGTTGATTTTGGTTTTAAGTTCTCTTATGTACCCTAAGGGCTATCTGTTCGCGATTCTGGCGGCCATCGTCATTGCCACCTGGATTCTCTATTGGCGCGTGTACCTGGATATCTATGGAAAGGCCAAAGGCAAAATCCGTAAAACATTACGGGAATAGCCCATGTGTCATTCCCGCGAAAGCGGGAATCTACACCTTTTCCTTGTCGTTCTTTGCGACGAATTTTTTGATGTCTTCGATATGCTCGAGCATCAATTTTGCCTTCTTGACCCCAAAAGTGAAGGGGTAGCGGTCTTCTTCGCCATTTTTAAGGATCAAGACCGGGTTTCCTTTGAATTCTGATTCTTCTACAATTGCCATAATGCCTCCCTGAAAAGATTTGATTTTTGAGCCTTTTAAGGTAAAAGGACTCTTCATGCAAGCCAAGAAAAAAGCCCTGCTCTCCATTTTTCTGGTGGTCTTCGTCGACCTTGTCGGGTTCGGGATGATCATCCCCATTTTGCCTTACTACGCCGAATCGTTCGGGGCCTCGGCCACGGTGCTTGGTTTTTTGATGATGAGCTACTCCGGCATGCAGTTTCTTTTTTCCCCGTTTTGGGGGCGCCTGTCGGACCGGGTGGGAAGACGCCCGGTCCTTTTGATTTGCATCATCGGGATAGCCTCTTCCATGCTGGTTTTGGGGTTTGCGAAATCACTTCTATGGCTTTTTATCGGGCGTGTTTTGGCCGGGTTCTTTGGCGCCAATATCTCCGCGGCGCAGGCCTATATTGCCGATGTCACACCCCCCGAAGAAAGGGCCAAGGGGATGGGGCTGATCGGCGCGGCGTTCGGGCTCGGTTTTTTATTCGGGCCGGCCTTGGGCGGTTTTCTTTCGCAGTGGGGTTACGGAACGGTTGCTTTCGCCGTGGCCGGCCTAGCGGTTTTTAATTTTTTCTTCGCGGCTCTTTTTTTGAAAGAACCTTCACGCAAAACAGGCCGCGTGTCTTTGAACAAAAAAATCTGGTGGCGCGTTGTTACGCGGGAATCGACCGGTCTTCCTATTCTTCTGTTTTTTTTGGTGACCCTCGGCATGGCGCAATTGGAGACGAGTTTTGCCTATTTTGTTTTGGCCCGTTTCGGGCTCGATGCCTTTCACGCCGGAATGATTCTGGCCGGCATGGCCCTGATGATGGCCCTGATTCAGGGGGGGGCGATCGGCAAATTGGCCAAGCAGTTCGGCGAAATGCGCCTCGTGGCGGTGGGGGTTCTTTTCATGGTTCCGGGTCTTTTGTCGGCCTCGTTTGTCCCCCATCTAAAACTCTTTGTCCTCTCCATGTTGATTTACGTGATCGGCTATTCGATCGTGAGCCCTTCTTTGTCGAGTCTTGTTTCCAAAGGGGGGGAAAAAGATTTTCAGGGTCTGACCATGGGGGTTTACCAATCGGCCGGAAGTATGGCGCGCATTTTGGGGCCGGTCATGGCCGGTCTTCTTTATGATCACTTGGGTATCGCCGCCCCGTTTTTGTCGGCGTGCACTGTTTTTATGATTGCTTTGGCCGTCCAAATTGTCAAATTAATGACGGCGGCCAAGGGGGAAGCGTATGCCGACATTCCTGACCCATCTTGAAGCATGGCTTTCCAAAATCAGCGACTGGGTCTGGGGCCCGCCGCTTCTGATCTTGCTGGTCGGTACGCATCTGTTTTTGACCTTCCGTTTAAAAATCATCCAGCGTTATCTCTGGCAGGGAATCAAAATTTCATTCAGCCGTGACAAAGAAGGAGAGGGGGATGTCAGCCAGTTTGGCGCCCTCGCTACGGCCATGGCGGCAACGATCGGCACCGGAAACATTGTTGGCGTGGCCACCGCGGTGGGGGCAGGGGGCCCGGGGGCTGTTTTATGGATGTGGTTGACCGGTGTTTTTGGGATTGCGACAAAATACGCCGAAGCCTTGCTGTCGGTCGAATACCGCGTGAAAACCGCCCAGGGGACCATGGCCGGCGGCCCGATGTATGTTTTGGAAAGAGGCATGGGGCTTAAATGGCTGGGCGTTGTTTTTGCGGGGCTTACGGCGGTGGCCGCCTTCGGTATCGGCAATATGGTTCAGGCCAATTCGGTTGCCCATCTGGTGCAAGAAACCTTTGCCGTTTCTCCCTGGGTCACCGGTTTTGTGATGACGGGCTTGACCGCCGTGGTCATTCTGGGGGGGATTCAATCGATCGCGCGGGTTTGCGAGAGATTGGTTCCGTTTATGGCGATTTTTTACGTGTTGGGATGTCTTATTATTTTGGCGATCCATTGGCAGGCGGTCCCGTCAGCCATTCTGTTGATCTGCAAATCTGCTTTCACCGGGCAGGCGGCCCTTGGCGGTTTTTTGGGAGCGGGGATGAAAGAGGCGATCCGTTTTGGCGTGGCTCGCGGGCTTTTTTCTAATGAATCGGGGCTGGGCTCCGCGCCGATTGTCGCGGCGGCCGCGCGAACCAAAAATCCGGTTCGCCAGGCACTCGTTTCTTCGACAGGCACTTTTTGGGATACCGTTGTTGTTTGCGCCCTGACGGGAGTGGTGATTGTGGTTTCAGGGGATTGGGTGTCGGGAGTGAAAGGGGCGGCCCTCACCAAACAGGCTTTTTCGCACATTCCGTATGTCGGGCCTGTCGCGTTGACGGTGGGGCTTCTGACTTTTGTTTTTTCGACGATTCTCGGCTGGTCTTATTACGGTGAAAAAGCGGCCGAGTATCTTTTTGGTTCCAAGGTGGTTTTCCCGTATCGTCTTTTGTGGGTGGCGGCGGTGATGGTCGGTTCCGTGGCGACTCTCCCTATGGTCTGGTCGTTTGCCGACATTGCCAACGGCTTGATGGCGGTCCCCAATTTAATTTCCTTGCTCGCCTTGAGCGGTGTATCGGCAGGACTCACCCGAAAGTATCTCTGGTCGGATCAGCTGGAAAAACCATCGGAAGAAAAAACGCCTCATGTATTATTGGAGAACTCTTATTAACAGGAGCATAATATAGTTTACTCTTGTCATTCCCGCGGAAGCGGGAATCCAGTGTTTTCAATATGGACCCACGCTTTCGCGGGGGTGATATGCAAACTATCTATTGCTCCCCGTAATAACACCTTGGTTTGAACTTTTTAACGAAATCTGCGGAATCTCGGCGTGTGTCCGCGCCGCGGTTTGAAACTGCGTGTTCTTCCGGGTGCAGACTTTGCGGCGCTTTCAATAAAACTGGAAGAACCGGGAAGAGAAACGATTTTTAACGTCTTGCGGATCAGTTTTTCAATGTCTTTTACATCCCATCTTTGGTCGGGGGTGGCGAAAGAGATGGCTTTTCCTTCAAGACCGGCGCGGCCGGTGCGGCCGATCCGGTGAACATAATCTTCCGAGTTGTCCGGGAGATCATAATTGATGACGAGTCCGATATTTTTGACGTCGATGCCGCGGGCGGCAATATCGGTGGCGACCAGAATCCGGTAACGTCCGGTTTTAAAACCGGCCAGCGCCTGTTTGCGCTGGGCTTGTGAACGGTCGGCATGAATTTCGGACACTTTGTGGCCTTTGAAACTCAAGTTACGGCAGATTTTACGCGCCCCAATTTTGGTGCGCGAGAAAACGAGAACGGTCCCCTCGTTTTCAAGCAAAACGGTTTCCAGTAAAGCCTGCTTGGCATCTTTTTCAACCACGATGATTTCTTGTTCGACATTTTCCGCGGCGGTCCCGGAAGGGGCCACTTCCACCCGCACCGGCAATTTCATGTGGGACGTTGCAATGTTGACAATGGCGTGCGGCATGGTGGCGGAATAAAGCAGTGTTTGTCTGTTTGTCGGCAAACGGCGGATAATCTGATTGATCTGCGGGGCAAAACCCATATCGAACATCCGGTCGGCTTCATCCAGCACCAGCACGCTGATATCTTCCAGAGAAACCAGCTTTTGCTGCATGTGATCGAGAAGACGCCCGGGGGTGGCCACCAGAACGCGGGGGCGGCGGCGCAGAGAGGCTATTTGATGAAACATCGACTCTCCGCCGATCAAAACGGCGGTCGACATGTTAAAAGGCCTGGCAACTCTTTGAAGTGTTTCATTCACTTGAAGCGCCAGCTCGCGTGTCGGCAATAAAATAAGCCCGCGCCCGGGAATGGTCTGAAGGCGCTGGACCATGGGAATGCCAAATGCCAAGGTTTTGCCGGTCCCCGTCTGGGCGATGCCGATGATGTCTTTCCCCGCCAAACCCGCAGGAATCGATTGATGCTGAATGGGGGTGGGGATCGTGAAACGAAGGCGGTCCAAAACCCCCATGATTTCAGGGCAAATCCCCAGATTGTTAAACGTGTCGCTCATAAATGTGATGCGGGCATAGTCGATATCCCCCTAATTGTCCAGGGATTCCATGGTTTTATTTTAGCCTAAAGAGGAGGGCTGTTTGCCTCTGGTGGGGGTGGTTGTGGTTGTTGTCGGAGACGATGACCAGGCCGCGAGTGCCGTCGGGCAAATTCACAACGGCCATGGCTTCATAATTTTCCAAAACACCAGAAGCATTTTTTTGCACACCCTTTGGCTCCAGCTTTGGCAAAAGTTCTTCGAAATCAAAAACCAGTTCTTTTTTCACTGGGCGCACTGTTTCCGATAATGTTTTTTCTCTCAAAGTGTTTGTAGCCCCCCGCAAATCGACCTGATAAAGACGAACATGGTTGCGCCAATACGGTTTGGTTGCAAAAGAACGCTCCAGCACTAAGAGGGTGTTGTTATCAATGGCCAACATTTCTGAAATGCCGTTCTCTCCGCTTTCCGGCCTCTCTGTTCCCCATGAGGATGGCACAGGAATAGGGTCAATAGGATAGGCAAATTCCTGTGTTGGGGCATAGGCTCCATTTCGTTTTGAATTTAATACCAGAATGCGAGCCAATCCCCCTTTTTCAAAAGTGGCTGGGCCGCCATCTTGAACCAGCGGACCCTCTGTTGCGGTGAAGAGAGTGTCTTTAAATTGGGTCAAACTTTCAAAACCGTTGTTTCTAAAAACACCCTGCGTTTGTTTTCCATCTTTGCTGAACTCCGGGCGGTAATAATCGGGAACGCGGTAGGCGCGCACCCATTTTCCATCGCGGCGGAATTCATCGATGGAAGGGTTGGCCAACGGAAGAACACGGCCATCAATTTTGAGCCCCATTTCCGCCCACCCTTCGGTTGCAATCGCCAAGTTGCCGTTGGGAAGTATCACAATTCCTTCTCCATCTCCCTTTTCAAACGGAATGTGTTTCCCTTTTTTATCCTTGAGATACGTGAATTTAAATTGGTCTGAAAAGCGGATGGCATTTTGCGAAATTGACATCGTTAATTGATAAAAACGGGGGTGGCCTCTCGATCTTTTATCATCCGGATTGTAACGATCATCAGAAATGGCAAAAAAACTTTTTTGGGAGGGATCATACGCCAAGCCGGAAATCTGGCCGGGGGTCATGGGGCCCCAAACCGGTTCGGAAGTCATATTAAAATCATCTAAATATTCCAGTCGAACCGTTGGTAGTACCCCTTGAGCTGGTTTTACTTCGCCCATTGCATCCTCCGCTATAAAAAAGGCCGCCAAAAGGACGGCATACGGCAAAAATCGTTTCAATAGAGTTATCGTCATCGGGGTCAAAAAAGTTGCCTATGATAGCTTTTTTTCCTTAATCTCCCTCTCCCCTGGCGGGAGAGGGAAATCCACCGAAGGTGGATGGGGTGAGGGGGCCACGTTACCCGGTCTCCCTCTCCCCAACCCTCCCCCATCAAGGGGGAGGGAGTAACTAGGTTAACGTTGATTCGCCTGCAGGATATTTTTGCGCAAACGGATGCTTTTGGGGGTCACTTCGATCTGTTCGTCGTCTTTGATAAATTCAATGGCCCGTTCCAGTGTTATCGGCAATGCCGGGCTCAAGATAATATTTTCATCTTTTCCCGCGGCCCGCATGTTGCTCAATTTCTTTTCTTTGGTCGGGTTCACATCCAGATCGTTCTCGCGATTATGTTCCCCGACAATCATCCCTTCATAAACAGGGACACCCGGCCCGATAAATAAAGTGCCCCTCGGTTCCAGGTGAAAAAGGGCATAGGCGACCGACTGGCCGGCGCGATCGCAAACCAACGCGCCGCTGGTGCGTGCCGTGACATCGCCGCGATAGGGCTCATAACCCATCAGGTAAGAATTCATCAGTCCCATGCCGCGCGTATCGGTTAAAAATTGATTCCGATAGCCGATCAAACCCCGGCTCGGAACCGAAAACTCCAATCGCACGCGGCCCGAGCCGTGATTGACCATGTTGATCATCCGCCCCTGGCGCAGTGACAATTTTTCGGTGATAATGCCGATAAATTCTTCGTGGCAGTCGATAAAAAGATGTTCGATCGGCTCCAACTTTACCCCGTCTTTTTCTTTGAGAATCACCTGCGGACGGCCAACCGATAATTCAAAACCTTCGCGCCGCATGGTTTCAACCAGAATGGCCATCTGAAACTCGCCGCGCCCTTTGACAACAAAGCTGTCGGAATTTTCCCCCATCTCCACCCGAAGCGCCACATTGTAGAGCATTTCTTTTTGGAGACGTTCGATGATTTTTCGAGATTGGACGATTTTTCCGTCGCGGCCCGAAAAAGGAGAGGTGTTGATCATAAACTTCATCGAGATGGTCGGTTCATCGACCGTAATCCGCTTCAAAGGCTTTGGCGATTCCGCGGTGCAGATGGTGTCTCCGATTTCGACCTCTTCAATGCCGGAGAGAATGATGATATCCCCCGGCGCCACCTCTTCGGCCTCTTGCAGGCGAATGCCTTCATAAATCTGCAGACTGGAAACCCTCAATGGCTTTGGGATGCCGTCTTTGCCGATGCAAACGAGATTATCGCTGATTTTGGCGCTGCCGTTAAACACGCGTCCGATCGCAAGCCGCCCGACATAATCGGAATAAGACAAATTGGTGACCAGCATTTGAAAAGGTTCCGCGGGGTGATAAGAGGGGGGTGGAATTTCTTCCAAAATAGTTTCAAAAAGAGGGGAGAGATCTTTCCCTTTTTCGTTCAAAGTTTTTTGCGCAAGCCCTTCACGCCCAATGGCGTAAAGAATTGGAAATTCAATCTGCGCATCATCGGCATCCAGATCAATGAAAAGACTATAAATGGCATCAATCACTTCTTGAGGCCGCGCATCTTTGCGGTCAATTTTATTGATGAGAACGACAATTTTAAGCCTGGCTTCCAGCGCCTTTTTCAAAACAAAGCGGGTCTGGGGGAGGGGGCCTTCCGAAGCATCGACCAACAAAATAGCGCCGTCGACCATCTTCAATCCGCGCTCCACCTCACCGCCGAAATCGGAGTGGCCGGGGGTATCAATAATGTTAATTTTCACCCCTTTATAGTGGATCGAGCAGTTTTTGGAGGCGATGGTAATCCCCCGTTCCCGTTCCAGATCCATGCTGTCCATCACCCGCTCATCCACAGCCTGATTGGCTCTGAAAGTGCCCGATTGGCGAAGCATAAAATCGACCAGGGTTGTTTTGCCATGATCCACGTGGGCAATAATCGCGATATTACGGACTTTTTCGTTTTGCATTGTCTTCATAAAGAGGGCCCTCCCTATGGGAAAAGGCCTGTATATGCAAGAGATTTTATACTTATTGGGAGCGTTGTGGAAAAAACTTTTTGAACGGGGGCCGCACGGAAAAAAAACAGAGAGGCAATAAGAAGACCCAATAGCAGAGAGACTGCAAAGAGGGTCTTCTTAAGCCTGCTCATAAAAATGGCTTTCAGTTAACGTGTAGTTCGATGCGCCGGTTTTCGGCTCTTCCCATCGGATTGTCAGAGCCGTCCGGTTTGATGTTGGGAGCCACCGGGTTTGCCTTGCCGCGCCCTTCAACGGTGATCAAGGAAGGATCAACCCCCTGGCGGATGAAATATTCTTTCACCTCAAGGGCCCTTTTTGCTGAGAGGCTCTTGTTGTATTGGTCTGAACCGATGGAATCGGTGTAGCCTATAATATGAATCTTGTCGGTTTTATCCGATTTCAGTTCAGCCACGTCCTTTTGAAGAATGGGACGCGCCTCCTCGCGGATATTGTGCTTGTCAAAATCAAAACGGACTCCTTTGAGATCCGAATAGACGATCACTTTTTTCTTCGGCTGACCCAGACCGTACCATCTCTGGTTCGGCTCATTATAGCGGTCGGTTTTCCATGAGGCCGGATTTTCAACCTCCGTCAGGACATACCATCGCGTACACGGCTCCCGATTTTGCAGGGTGGAAGAGCAGGCGTCGGGATTTTGAATCTGCGGAACCTCCATCCAATCGTCGTGCTCCGCACGCGCCACGCTCCAACTTCCCAAAACTACCGCCAAGCAGACTGCCATTCGCACAATGTTTTTCATGTTAGCCCCTTTCTTTTTTTTAAAATGCTACGCTTCGTGCTGTGGTGCGTCAATAGATATCCCGATTTTTTTTGATCGAAGACGGATAATATTTGAAATGAAGACAGATAAAGTCATGTTGACATAAGGAGCCCCCTTTTATATCGTCCGGCGAATTTTTTTGAGGCGCTAGCTCAGCTGGTAGAGCATTTCCCTTTTAAGGAAAGGGTCCCGGGTTCGAGCCCCGGGCGCCTCACCAAAACTTGGCCAATCTTATTGATTGGCCAAGTTTTCGTATCACGATCACGTTTTGCGTATCACGTTTTTGGGGGTGTTAGATGTTTGAATTTGAGAAGTTAGATGTCTACAATCTTGCCATGGAATTTTGTCAGGATACGGATGGGTTTTTAAAAAATATTCCTAGCAGAGAGTATCCTTTGGCGGACTTTAAATATTGCAGAGGGCTCCGGTCGTTGGCACGAGAAAGAAAAAAGACAATTTTGTTTCATTAGCCGTGGTTCGGCTTTTGAGTGTGTCCCTATTCTGTCTCTGCTGGAAACTAAATTATTGATAAGTAAGGAAGAACACGCTAGCTCTCGTGAGAAATTAAAACGGATTATCCAAATGTTGACCCGATTAGCACAAAGTTTTGATTGCGACACGAAGCCCGTTTTTCGTGATCGTGATGCGTAATAACGTGGTACGAAACATTTTGTCGGCATTGAGCCGACAAAATGTTTGTCCCCTTCGTCTAGAGGCCTAGGACATCGCCCTTTCACGGCGACGACACCGGTTCGAATCCGGTAGGGGACGCAAATGAGTCACCGGTGCCGTATTTGCGGCATCGGTGACTCATTCATTTCCATAATCAGCAATTTTTCGCAACGAGGGCGGCCAGCCCTTGCGTTG
>JAUYJH010000140.1 GCA_030688705.1 Deltaproteobacteria bacterium | reverse complement strand
TTTATGCGTTTCACCCAAATATTCGGGCATACAGCGGGAGCCGGTCAACACCGGCAAAAAATTGGTGTCTCCCGTCCAGCGCGGCACAATATGCCAGTGAAGATGATCCAGAATGCCGCACCCCCCCACACGGCCCACATTGACGCCGCAATTAAAACCTTCGGCACCCAACACCTCTTTCAAAACCTCCATCCCCTTGGCCAAGAGCCCCATAATTTCCCCGTGGGCGTCTGCCGAAAGAGTTTTGAGATCGGCCGTATGCTCGTGAGAGACAACCAGCAGATGCCCGGTCGTGTAGGGAAAGCGGTTCATCACAATGTAATTATTTTTACCCTGGTATAAAACCAGATTTTGCTCATCGGGCTTTTTTTCTTTGAGTTCGCAAAAAACGCAAGGAGCCTCGCCTGTTTTGAAACGCTTGTCTTTGATGAACTCCATCCGCCATGGAGCCCACAGATTATCAGCCGCCATTGTTTACCTTTTCCTTCAATTCTTTGCCGACTTTGAAAAAGGGGACTTTTCTTGTCCCCACCTCCACCGATCTGCCGGTTTTGGGGTTGCGGCCGGTCCGGGGGTTTCTCACCCGCACCTCGAAACTGCCAAAGCCGCGGATTTCTATGCGGTCCCCCCTTGTCAACGAGCGGCACATCGCGTCGAAGATGGTGTTGACGATTACCTCGACATCTTTGAACGCCAAGGTGGGCAATTTGCCCGAGACCAACTGAACGAGATCACTTTTATTCATGCGTTCCTCCTTGATGGACCATGGACAAAGGACCACGGACAGTGGACCAACTGCTTTTTTTATCTTTACTTTTGGTCCATAGTCCCTTGTCCATTGTCCTTGGTCCTTTTTTAGGGATACAAATAAAATGCCAGCGGCCCGGAAACGGCCGCCTTGGCTTCTCCGAAAAGAGACTTCACCCACCACGCCATCTCTTTTTCACCGTAAACAAGCTCCGGTTCGCCTTTAATGCCCCCCATCTGCGCGGCCATTTTCACCGCATCCAAAAAATCTCCCAATGCATCGACCAAGTTCAACTCTTTGGCTTTCGCCCCCGTAAAAATGCGGCCATCGGCAAAAGTGTCGAGTGTTTCCATCGGGATATTTCGCGATTTGGAGACCGCCTCTTTGAACTGGCCGTGAATCTCTTGCATCAGCGATTCCAGAAGAGCCGCCTCTTCGGGGCCAAGCGGTTTTGTAAAAGAGGCCATGTCTTTAAAACGCCCGCTCTTGATCGTTTCCATTTCAATTTTCAGGAATTTCAGCAAAGAGCCGATGTCGATGTGCTGCATTTTAACCCCGATGGAGCCGGTCAGCGTGCCCGGGTCGGCAAAAACTTTTTGCGCCCCCATGGCGACATAAAGGCCCCCCGAAGCGGCGATGGTCCCCATGGAGGCCACTACCGGTTTTTTTTGCGACAAATTTTGAAGGGCGGAATAAATTTCTTGAGAAGCGCCGACCGTCCCGCCCGGGGAATTAATACGGACCACCACGGAGCGGATATTTTGATTTTTGCGGAAGGATTCGATTTGTTTGACCAGATCATCGGAAACCCAAAGGGTGCCATTAACCTCCAGCACCCCAACGGCCTTGCTAAACGGCCCGACGGGAGAGGAACATGTACGGGTTAAACCGACGAGGGCAAAAAGAATCAAGAAAAGAAAGCCCAGCCTTTTAGCCCATTTTTTCATCTTAAGAATTGTCATCCTGAACGAAGTGAAGGATCCCGGGATTCTTCCCCTTCGTTTCACTCAGGGTCAGAATGACATCACTATGCCGTTTTCAAATAAAACTTGCGCCCTTCTTCATCGACCGTCTGTACAACCAGGCTTAGCTTGTCGCCTGTTTTAAGTTCCTTGGGCAAATTCGCCTTCGGTAAAAAACCGACGACATCCCCTTCAAGAGCCATTTGCGCGCCACCCGTTTGAACCGAAAGAACAGTCCCCTCGACCTGCGTCCCTTCCGGATAGCGCGAATGAATCGTCTCCCAAGGATTTCCCTCAAGGGCCTTCAAACTTAAAGAAAACCGTTCGGCATCGGGGTCCACATTGGTCACCACCACTTCGACCGTGTCCCCCTTTTTATAAAGGTCTTGCGGATGGGAAAAATTTTGCACCCAGCTGATATCCGAAATATGGATCAAACCATCCACACCGACGCCGCAATCGATAAAAACGCCAAAATCGGTGACGTTACGGACAGTCCCTTTTGCCTTGGAACCGACCGGATACTGTTGTGACAAAGTCTCCCACGGGTTGGGTCTCAACTGTTTCATCCCCAATGCAATGCGGCGCGCGACTATATCACAGTCCATAATGATGGCATCCACCTCTTGGCCCACCGTCAATTCTTGCGAAGGATGTTTCATTTTTTTGTTCCAAGAAATTTCGGAGATATGCACCAAACCTTCAATGCCGGGTGAAAGCTCCACAAAAGCGCCGTAGTCGGTCAGAGAAACGACCTTTCCCTTGATGCGGGAGCCGACCGGAAAACGCCCCTCAACGCCTATCCAAGGGTCTTCTTGAAGTTGTTTATAACCCAAAGAAACGCGGTGATTGGTTTCATCATATTTTAAAACCACCACGCGAATATCGTCACCGGCCTTGAACATGTCGGTGGGGTGATTGATCCGCCCCCAGCTCATGTCGGTCACGTGCAACAGGCCGTCGATGCCGCCCAGATCGACAAACACGCCGTAATCGGTGACGTTCTTCACGTTGCCATCAAACACCTGCCCCACCTTTATATTCTGGAAAAGGGCATCTTTGGCCCCGTCGGTCTCTTTATCAGCGAGCCCTTTGCGAGACAAAACAATATTGCCGCGGCGCTTGTTGAGTTTTAAAATCTTGAATTTGAACTTTTTGCCCAGATAACGGTCGAGATTTTTTTGCGGGCGGCTGTCGATCTGTGAGCCGGGCAAAAAGGCTTTTACGCCGACATCCACCACCAAGCCCCCCTTGATTTTGCCGATAACGACCCCCTCCACCACGCCGTCTTCGTCCTGAATTTTGACCAGCGCGTCCCAAGCCTTGAGGGCATCGGCCCGCTCTTTGGAGAGCCGGATCATCCCGTTGTCATCCTCGATATTTTCGAGCAAGATCTCGACCTCGTCCCCTTCCTGCACGGTCAGCTGGCCTTGCGCGTTTTTAAATTCATTTTTGGGGATTTGGCCCTCTGATTTGAACCCGATATCCAAAATCACATAATCGTCGGTGATTTTGACGACCTTTCCCTTGATGATGTTCCCCTCTTCAATGGGGGTTTTTGCGGCTGTCGATTCGAACAGCTTGGCAAACTCGGAACTGCTCTGCTTCTGTGTCGTATGAATGATGGCGGCCATGAAAAAGTGTACCTCCTTGATTTAAAGTGGTTCGTACATAGTTTTTTTTGAAAAGGGTGTCAAAGGAAAAAATGATTATTTTTCAGCTACTTTTTAGTCTTTTTAGTCATTGACGCCTCTTAAGCGATGTTTTATTTTGCAAATCCAAAAGGGGGGAGACATGTTTGGAATAGACAACAATTTATGGGTCACGTTCCTGGCGCGCTGGATTCATTTTATGGTCGGCATCACCTGGATCGGAATGCTCTATTTTTTCAATCTCGTTAATGTCCATTTCGCAAAGCTGTTGGATGCCGAAACAAAAAAGAAAGTGGTTCCGGAGCTGATGCCGCGGGCCCTTTTTTGGTTTCGATGGGGGGCCATGCTCACCCTTCTCTCCGGTCTTTTCATCCTGTACTGGAATTATTGGGTTGCGAGCAGCGGCGGGTTTTCGGCCCTTTTTGCCGGCTCTTACGGTTTTTGGATCACTTTTGGCGGTGTTTTGGGCATCATCATGTGGTTTAATGTCTGGTTTATCATTTGGCCGGCGCAGAAAAAAATCATCCGTTGGGTGAAAAACGGGGAGGCTCCCGCTGAAATGGCGGGCCTTGCAAAGAGGGCTGCGCACGTTTCAAAGGTGAACACCTATCTTTCGGTGCCGATGCTTTTCGGCATGGGGGCGGCGAGCCATTTTCCGGTAGACAAACACTGGATGGCGGTTGTGGTCTTGGCGGTCGGCTTTTTGATTGTTTATGTCACGCTCAAGGCTTCGGCCAAGGTTTTACCGAAGTTGTAAACCGGGGGTGTCCGATGAAAAAATGGGGATGGATGGTTTGCTTGGGGCTGATGGCGCAAACATACGGTTACGGCTCGTTATCCAATAATCCCTACAATCAAAATAATCAATACGGAACTGGCAATAATCCCTATTATCAACCGAACCAACAGAGCAAGACAGAATTATTTCAAAATTACCTTCAAGTGATCGGCGGCATGCTCAACAATCTAAATTCTTTTCAGCAGCATGTGCAAACCCAGCATTATTCCAATCAGGCCACTTCAAGGGGTTATAACCAACAAAACAACAGCGGCAGTTTTTCCGGAAGCAGTTCCGGAAATTCCTTCGGGCGTTAAAGGCTTCGCTTAATTGGTATTGCAATTTTTAAAAAGATGGATAGAAAGCCAGCTCCACGCGGGAGTAGCTCAATTGGTAGAGCGCAACCTTGCCAAGGTTGAGGTCGCGGGTTCGAGACCCGTCTCCCGCTCAAAAAAAAACAGGTCCCCGCAGGGGGGTCTGTTTTTTTTTGCGGGATGGGGAGTACAGAACATCAGCGGCGGGTGATTTTAAATTTACCGAAATTGACACCCAAGTTCCACCCTGTTCCAGTACCTGAAATGGCCAATGAGACATCGCCCTTCCACATGGCATGCGCATCAGCAGACCCTGAGGCGCCGGCATGTGCTTCTGATTCGGCATAACCTCCGAAGAGGTCATTGATGCTGTTCACTTTGGAAAAGTTGCCAATGCCATTCACAATTTTACTTTTGCCAAATGTGACGCCGCCGCCATGCGTCCGTATTTTGACCGCCGCCTTCTGTCCATTGTCGCAGGTAATGTTGCCATGACCTTTTCCAGACTTGTAAAAGGCGGACCAACTGTTCAGCGAGAACTGCATACGGCAATCTGTCTTCTTTTCCTCCGCCATCAAGGGAAAAACAAGAACACATAAGAACATCACAGACAAGATACATGTACAATTTTTCACAATCCCCCCGTTCGTTTATTTTATTTCTTCGTCGGGATATTCACATCAACGCCCGACCCGCTTCCGTCATTGATCCTGATCTTGACTGCCGGATCGGGTTGCGGTGCCACCACCCCTTCCCTGATGACAGTCGTCTTGCGCTCACAGGCAATGAAAGAAAAGGAGACAAGCATCGCCAAAACCAAGAGAATAGCTCTTTTCATAAACCCCCCTTTTTGACGTCAAGATGGCGGTCTTCTGAACCTCGGAAACACCAGTGAAACAAGGAACAACACAAGAAAGATAACGAAAAGTATCTTTGCTATGTAAGCGGCACTGGCCGCAATGCCCGTGAACCCAAGTATTCCAGCAACGACCGCGAATACGAAAAACACCAACGCCCAGTAAAGCATAACACCTCCTCTCGGTAAAACTCTCCCTGAAAGACTCCGAGTTATTTAATATGAATCTCAATCCGGCGATTCTCTTGCCGACCGGCCGGATTGTCGGAACCATCCGGGTTGGTGTTAGGCGCTACTGGTTCAGACTCGCCTCTACCACTTGAGGACATCCGATCACCATTGACACCCTGCTGGAGAAAGTATTGCATCACAGCATCGGCTCTTCTCTCGGACAGTTTCTGATTGTATGCGTCCGAGCCTTTCGAATCGGTGTGACCGACGATCCTGATATCAACGTTCTTATAGGATTTCAACTCAGCGACATCTTTCTGAACAATGGGCAAGGAACTGGGGCGGATATTGGATTTGTCGAAGTCAAATTCAATCCCCCTAAGCACAATCACCCTTTCCTTCTTCACCTCCCCCAATCCGTACCACCGTTGATGGGACTCGTTGTAACGGTCCGTCTCCCACTCAATGGGGTTTTGGATCTCTGTGAGCACATACCAGCGTGCGCACACTTCCCTATTCTGTTGCGCCGCTTGGCAGGCGTCAGGAGGCGTCGCCTCTGGGATAGTCATCACAGACCGTCCTGTTCGGGCGAACCACAAGCCGCCCAACAACACCGTGCAAAACACGGTAATGCGTATAATGTTTGTCATAAATCTCACCCCCTTCGTGCGAAAATTCTACGGGAAAAGGGGTGGGAGAAACAATCGGGGGAAACAGGATTCTGGAATAGGGAATTTCCTTACACCACTTTTTAATTCCCGCATGAAACCGACCGTATAGTGAATAGATAAGGGAATCCCCCAGCTTAAAATCGTGTTCCTCCCGATTGTTTCCCGCACCTTTCACTTGTAGGATGCTGTCTTGGGGGGGATGTATGTCCGCAAAGCAAACAGACCAAGAAAGCGAACTGCAACAGAAGAAAAAAGAGCTTCTTCTAGTGGGAGGGTCAGAGGCCAAATTCAGGCGGTTGTTTGAAACGGCCCAAGATGGCATTCTCCTGCTAAATGCCAAGATGGGAAGAATTACCAGCGCGAACCCGTTTCTGCTTAAAATTTTGGGCCACCCCCTCAAGAAGCTCTTGGGGAAAAGGCTCTGGGAGCTCGGTTTTTTCAAAGATGTTACGGCCTCCAAGGCGGCGTTTAAGGTTCTGCAACGGACAGGATATGCGCGCTACGATAATCTCCCCTTGGAAACGAAGAGCGGGAAGATCATGGAAGTGGAGTTTATCAGCAACGCCTATCGGGTTGGGTCAGAGGAGGTTATCCAATGCAACATCCGCGATGTCAGTGAGAGGAAACGACTCGATGACATAAGGGACGATTGTATTAGTACTGCAGCCCACGAGATTCGCTCCCCTCTTGCCGTCTTGAAGATGGGAATTGACGATCTCGAGGAGAATCTCACCGAAACATATAAAGAGGGTGAAAATAATGTCGTTGAAATTCTCAAACGGAATGTCAGTAAGTTGACAAAACTGATCAACGATCTGCTCGATCTGTCTAAGCTTGAGTCGGGCAAAAGCAAAATCTCCCCGCAAACAGTCCAAATGAACTCTCTCACCAAGAGAGTCGTTCAAGAGTGTCAGAGCAGGGCCAGAGAAAAGGGCCTTGTTTTGGAAGAGGAATACGAAAAAAATCTTCCGGAAGTCACGGCCGATCCCGATCTGTTGACACGCACCCTGATAAATCTTTTGGATAATGCCTTTCGGTTTGCAAAATCAAAGGTCCTTGTTACGGTGTGCAAAGTCGATAAAAACATTAAGGTCAGCGTCATCGATGACGGCCCGGGCCTCCGTCCGCAGGAGGTCCCAATCATTTTCGATAAATTTGTCCAGATCCATCGTCCCGTGAATGGAAACGGGAATGGCTATAAAGGGACCGGTTTGGGGTTGGCCATTTGCCGTGAAATGATGGATCGCCAAGGGGGAAAAATCTGGGCCGAAAGTGTACAGGGCAAAGGTTCGCAGTTTTATTTTAGTATCCCCTTGAAAAAGTCCTCAAAGGC
>JAUYJH010000138.1 GCA_030688705.1 Deltaproteobacteria bacterium | reverse complement strand
GGTCCAAATCGTAGTTTTCAGATTGCTCGCATTTTTGGAAATTTTTCGAGATAATTTTATGCCCAATCCCATTTCTCCACAACCCAGACAACCGATCAAAATAGCGATCGGCAATGTGACTTCCAAGGGGGCGCATCCAATCGTTGTCCGTAACATAGAAACGGTCATAACAGACAATGTGGGGAGTCACGCGGAACTGGATGTCATCAACTATGAAGAAATAATAGCCATGCTCAATCTGGAGGAAAAAAAACAAATGGCCGGGTGTGAATCCGATGTCAGTTGTCTGGCGGAAATCGGCGGCGCGATGGGGGTTGATAAATTAATCACCGGTTCCGTCGGCTTTTTGGGGGAGAACTATATCATCAGTTTACAGTTAATCGATATTCAAAGGGCACAGGTGGAAAGTCGGGCTCAGGCACGTGTCAAACAGGGTGATGAAAAAGACTTTTTGGAGGCGACCGACCAAGCCACACAGCGGTTAATCGCGCCTATCTTGTGGCAGGAACCTTCAACGCCGTGGAGAACTTTTCAAATTTTGAAATGGAGCAGTCTTGTTTTCGCCCTGGGGAGTTTCGGTCTGGGGGCGGAAAGGGCCTTACGCTCACGGAGCAAGGAAAACAGTTATGATACCATGCTTGGCGACCTGGAAAATACCGGTCTTGCCGTTCCAAGCGGCCAAAATTTTGTATTTCGCAACGATGCGGCAAAATCCAAATACAAACCCACATTGGATGCGTTGAAAAAAGAGAGCCGAGATGCCGCGACTTTTGCAAATATCAGTTTTGTCGCTGGCACCCTTTCCATGGCCGCTGCCGGGGTGTTTTTTTATCTGGACCACTCCTCCCAAAAAACAGGCTCCCAGCCTTTGTCCCATCTGTTTGATTTCTCATTAGAGAGAAATGGAGCTTTTGGGTTGATGGTCTTTTCCTTCTAGGATCAAGCCACGCCCTAAAAAACTCTCCCGCACGTCGGTAATACGCACGCCCCGGGAGACGCCCATTCTGGAAAATCTTTTTTGACAGGCTTCGCTCCCGTATCCGGTTTCAAAAAATCGGGCCTCTCCGGTTTGAACACCTTATGCGCAACCATCTTCGGCGTTCCAAATAAAGATGAAGGAGAAAAATTAAGCTGAAACCATCGTGGCTGACGGCGATGGCCGCCAACATCGACAAAATGGTCGATGCTTTTCTCCAGATGCGTTGACGGTTTTACTGCTGACTCGGGCGCCAGAATAAAATAGGCGCTGTAATTAAACGGAATGCTCCTGACGGACAGATTGGATTCCCCCATAACTCCCCCTTTGTTGCCCACAGGTAAATGCAAAAAAGGGACCAGATCAGGATGGAAAATAAACATCCCTCATGACAAGAATGTGTCCCAAAAGAGACACACTGTCCTATTTCTCTTCCAGTTTTTTTAGTAATTCGAGGGCGCTTTCGAAGTGTTTTTTGCAGATTTTCTGAAATTCCCGGACATGCGGCTCCATGGAAGAGGTATCGACCATCTGAACAAAAGTGAAAACGGGGTTTAGGCAGTTCCGGATTTGGTGGACAACCGACGCCTTGTCGCTCTTTTGGCGCATAGTGTCCTTAAAATCATACTACCCAGAAAGGTCAAGATAAAAACGGCAAGGTTGACAAGGGCCACCGGCCAATCGGGCCCGGTATAAAACCGGCACCCGCACCCGCCGCCGGTAAGACTCAAACCGGGCGGAGCAATATAAGTGGGGAGCACCGCCTGATGGACCATCCCCTCGCTTAACGCCTGGCTTGGGCCCGCCGCCATCGCCTTGGAGAGTGATTTATTGATCGCATGGACCGCCTCTGGAACGGTATTTTGCGCCATCACAAACTCCGGCTTCATGGCCGGCTCCCACGGAAGGTCCCGGTAAATATCAAGGGTGATCGCTTCTCCACTCTCTTTTCTTTCCGCCACGCGGCGGCGGAGCTCACCCAACAATGCCGCGATATTATACTGGCGATACTCAATCGGCTTGCCCGCCATGAACGGTTCCGGGTAGGCCCTCACATCCAAAGAGACAACGCTTTGCAAATTATTCGGGACCAATTCCACGCCGCTCCCCGGAGCACTCTCGGAGGTAAGCACCTTGGCCACCGCCTGCCCGTTGATATTGTAGGCAAGACTTCCCGACTGCACCCCTTCTTCGGGGAAAATCTCTTCGCTGACGCCGGGCATCACCGCGTTGAGATTGGGCGTTGGTAAAGCGGACAATTCCCAAGAAACTCCCGAGGCCTTCCCCCGTGCCGCGCCGTTCATGGCAGTACCCTGCGGCGCCACGCGGAAAGCCTGGCCCTGGGCCAAAACCTGATCGGGCGACGGTCTTGTCTCAAAATGGAGCGGAGGAAGACCTGCCGTCTGCCAGATGCCAAACGGGGCGACGTTGCCAGAGACATTCGGCAATACGCCGGTCGCCTTGGAAATGGAAACGGCGGCTCCGGCGTTAAAGAGACATTCATAATGGACGATGCCGGCCTCGCCCCCCACAAACAGATCATAATCGGCGATTCCGGTAATGTCGCGAACCTGGCTGTTCCAGTTTTGGATGATTTTTTGATCGCCTTCAAAAGCGGCAACGGTCTTGGGGCCGCCGCGCCCCACTTTGGCGATACACGGGGTGATGATGGAGCCGTCACCGGTGATCGGCGGCCCGCCCGGTGGCGGCCCGTCCGGCTCTCCTCCTGGCGGCACCGCCAATTGAGCTTTGGGGAGTAAAACAGTCAGTTCGCGCGGGGCATTCCCCATATAATGGCAAGGGGCGACGGGTCCGGGATATTCAAAAGACGACATGCCGCACAGACGCTCCGGTTTTTGTTGGGGAGGAATCAATTGCGGTTGAACGGGGATTATCCGGATTCCTTCCGAACCGGCTCCCGCGGATTCTTCTTCCTCGCCCATCAGGCGAAAATAATCTTCCAAGAGATTCCAAAATGATCCGTTTTGTCCGGTGGGAATGATACGAAAACTAGGGGACTCTGCGGTCTGCAGATCGCGCGCGTCGGCGATCACTGCCGCTTGGCGGTCATAAACCGTATCCATGTGGGCATAATATTCGTGCGAGCGGGACGGCACTTGGGAGACACTGGGACTAAACGGCCGGCGGTCAAAACGATTGGGGACACTGTCGTTGTCGCAGTTGTCTTCGGGGCCGGTATTATACACAGGCGCCTGTCCCGCCCCGCCGGTACCGCAATCGCAGGCATCTCCGGAGCCGTCTTGGTCGGTATCGACCTGACGGGGATTGATCATGTGGGGACAATTGTCGCGAACATCAGGAATACCGTCTTCATCTGAATCCTGTAGATAGGGTTCCACATCGGTTCCCGCACATACCTTGATATAAATATCCGCCTCCGCGCGACTGTCTATCGGTATCACAACCACCGGCTCATTACGCCCCGGAACCAGATACGCGTTGGGGCATTTAGAGCAGTAGTTCCACTCATGCTTCCCTTCGCCGTAAAAGTTTTTCATATAAAGAAGATAGACATTCCCTTGCTGGGGATTGGTCAAACCGGGGCAATTATCGCATTTGTCTCCAATGCCATCATGATCAGCGTCGGCCTGATCCTCGTTATTGCAAGCCTCCGCGGGCAACCCTTTGGCAAGACACCGCGAAGCGGGGCAGTTATCACAGGCGTCATCCACCTCGTCGCCATCAAAATCGCCGATGTTGAATTTCTTCGGGCAACTGTCGCAAGCATCGATCAGCTCATCCCAATCGGCATCGTTATCTGGAGGGTTCGGCAAACCTAGAGCGGGACATTCACAGCGGTTTGGAACGCCATCTCCATCCACATCCAAAAGACCGTAGCCGCCGGGCGTTCCCGAAAAGTTCAATGTCCACGCCGTGCCATAGACCTCACCCGCCTCGCGGTTGCACCCTTCGGGGGCGCGCAAAAACGGGGCGCGGCTCAACGCGACGATATTCCCGTTGTCATCGGCAGAGAGATCGGCAATACCGGGCCCCTTCTGGTTCAAAGCACTTGCCTGGATAATTTTCACATTCAAATTATCGACAATGCCATCATCGTAAATGGGAAAAAGGGCGGCAAAAGAGTGGACCTCCCCGCCCGCCTCCATCCGTTTTTGGTTTCCGGCCGCCAGAAATTTTTGCCCCCGATGTTTTCCAAAAGCCACAGAGGCAATCTGCGCCCCCCCCTTGGGATCGGGGCTCTCCCATTGCGGCACCGAATAATCGTACGATCTGTATCCGATTTTTCCCCCTTCAAGAGTGGAGACAAACACGCTTACATAGGGAGAATAAACAGAGGCCCACAGATGATGATCCGGTTCGATCTGTTTATTATTTCTGTGTTTCCAAGTCAGCGCGAAATCGGCGTAACCATCCCCGTTGATATCCTCCACGGCGATCCGATAGGGTCCAAAATTCAGATTCCCTTTCGGAGGGCTTACCTTAATGGCCCGCGGCGGAATCAGCTGGGGCATAACCGGCGCCACATTGGTAATCGGGGCGATCCCCTCTTCATAATATTTATAGACGTAATATTCTCCCTTTTCCGAAACCTCGGTGATGGCACCGGAGGGGGCGAACAAAACCGTTTTATTTTGGTCTTTGCCCGCGGCCATGTCATAAATGGCCGGGCCGCCCACCAAAAGATCGAGTGAATCAAACACCTCCTGCACGGGGAGGCTGAAATCGTTCAAAACCCGCACCCACGTCAGGCCATGCGCGCAGTTAAGGCCATGGGGCATTTTGCCGCGGCCATGCGTCTCAAAAATCTTTTGGTATATTTCGCACAAAAAATAGGGGAGCGTGGCGGTCCCCATCACAGCGATATCGGCCTGATTTTTGGAGAGGGGCTGATCCGAAAAATTCCCGGCGGCAATCGAAAGGGAAAACTGCTGGCCGCCAAGGCGTCTTTGCGGATGGGAAGGGCCGCCGCCAAAAACCATGTAATCAAATAAAGAGGGATTGGAGAGATAACCCGAGAGATGGTAGCGCGGATCTGTTTTGCCGCGCCGGTATAAAATGATGGGACTTTCCAATCGCAGTAATTCACGATTGAGCCTTGCTTGTAAAATAGGGTCTTCATTTACAGCCGGCGGGCGGACATGGCCTGCCGAATGGGGAAAACGGAGATAAACGATGCCAAAGACGGGACAGGCCAACCAGTCATCCGCCGCGACAATGTCATAGCAGACGGCGTGGGGCGAGTCTTCGTTGATATAGGACAAATTGGCCCGAATAGAGGCGATCGTGTAATCGTTGTACGGTTCCTGACCTGTGGCATCGGTAAAAACGGCGGCATCACCCGCTTGCGTGTTGCGGACATCGGCCAAAAGCTGGTTGAAACTTAAAGCATTATAGTCATCCAAAATGTCTCCGGGGCAAGAGAGCTCCAGCCAATTTTCATGACAAAGCCCCACGGGGTCTGCCAGCAGGCGGCCGATATACGCCGCCGCATCTTGAGTTTTTGGAATCTGGCCCGGAGCGCCGGCCACATCCTCCGCGAGGATGTCATTCCCTTCAAAGCGGATCACCGAAGGAGCCACCCGAAAATTTTGGCCCGAATTGGAGACGGGGGAATGCCTGAAAAAGAGGACCCGGTTGGCATTGACTTCGGCCTTATTTCTCTCCCCTTTGGTGAGGGGAATGGGACTTGAATAATCGGGGAACTGGGCAGAAGAAGACCGAAGACCGATGACAGAAGAGAGAAGACCAAAAGCGATGATAAGTGAAAGGCGCATACCGCGGCATTATACTGCAATGGAAATGCCAACGTAAGAAGAGATTGTCATTCTGAGTGAAACGAAGAATCCCTTGTAATATCAGGATCCTTCTCCGCCAGAGGCGGATCAGGATGACAAAGCGGTATCAAATTGAGAAAAGAGTCAAAATATTGACGTCTTTAGGGACTGTTGATTTTGTCATTGCGAGGAGTGAAACGACGAAGCAATCTCCCGTATAGTCCTTGTAGATTGCTTCGGCTTCG
Source organism: Deltaproteobacteria bacterium (assembly GCA_030688705.1). Classification (GTDB taxonomy): domain Bacteria; phylum UBA10199; class UBA10199; order SPLOWO2-01-44-7; family SPLOWO2-01-44-7; genus JAHFSU01. The sequence continues at coordinate 75 of JAUYJH010000138.1, read as the reverse complement.
CCAAGATCAGCCTCGAAATGACACCACAAATTAATTTATCAACATTCTCTTTAGGGTGAAAGATAAGGCTTAACA
>JAUYJH010000049.1 GCA_030688705.1 Deltaproteobacteria bacterium | reverse complement strand
CGGCCCAAAACTGAAAGAACCGACGCGGCTAGAAAGATGGCAAGCGAGACAATGAGAAAGTTCATTTTACGCGGGCGAACTTATAAGATTATTACCTCTTTCAATCAAGCGAAATCCATTTCGCACACCTATTTTGCATTGTAATGCGGCGGGGGACCTAAGGCTGCTTTCCCCGATCGAACCCCAGAAAAAATGAAAAATTAAAAATAAAAGATCAAAACCACAGATCAAAATTCAAAAAGAACAACAAAACCATGAAGATGGATATTTTTGACTTTTGGTTTGTGTTTTTCATTACAGTTTTATAAATAAAACTGGAATTGCAGTCTTACCTGATGGTCATGTTGCCCCTGGTGGAAGCCGGGTTGGCCGCCGGTGGTGACGATGTTGGCGGGATTGGCGACTCCCGGATTTCCATTGGCCCCATAAGTTAGAGGGCTGTTGATGAGCCAATTGTAATCGGCCTGCAATTTTAAATTATGACCGTGGAAAAAATAATTGAGGGCGGCGCCCAGTTCATAACCGCTTGCCACATTTTGCGCCGTCGGCATGGCCCCGGCATAGCGGGCCGCCACTTCCAGACGTTTTGGAACCAAAAAATAACCTGACTGTCCGATAAAACCCAAAGCTTTGTTTCCTTGAGAGAGGTTATGAAAATAATAACCGGCCCCAAAAAATGAGAAGCCGGAATAACGATAAATAATATCCCAAGTGGTTGCGGTGGTGTGGTGGTTAGGGGCGGCCTGTGTCGCTTTGACTCGGTCGTAAGAAGAGGCCAATCCAAAAGCCAATTGCGGTTTTGCACCGTTGGCAAGAGCGCTTTCAGAATATCCCAAATAATCGAGATCGCCCATGGTGTAACCGTGAAAACCCAAAACGTTGTAGACAAACCGGCCCGTGAACAAAAACATATTGTTTTTATTGGCGGCATTCCGGTGCGATCCGTCGTTCATGATATTGAAGGCATACTGAAATTTTTTGTCCGAAAGATCCCCCTTGATGGCAACGCCGATATCGCGATGGTAGCTGAACGCTTCATTGGTCAGTGAATAATCGACCATTTGCAATTGACTTGTGGATGTCATTTCCTCACGGTTGAAATAAGTTTTGAACTGCCCCACTTGAAACTGGACCCATGGCCGCAATTTGTAGTTAGCCCACCCGTCCTGTAAATTCACGCCGCCGTAATTCAACCCCGGAGAGACTGTAAAAGTACGCCCCTGCACCAGTTCCGGTTCGACACGATAGGTAAAATCTTTCGTAAACGCATGCCCCGAAAAAGAGAGCCGCGCCCGGCGGATTTGGAACGTATTGACTGTTCCCTGATTGCTAATCGATAAAAACTGATACTGTGGCTGGGCCCAAACGTTGAACACCAGCCTGTATTTTTCATCTAATGTCTGGATGTAGAGCCCGTCTTTGTAACCGCCGTCGATCCCTGCAAAGGCAGGACCAGGGACCAGGGACCATGGACCGAGGACCAAAAGCAAAAAAGCCAAGAATAGTTTTTTCATAATTTCCCCCCTTGGCGGCAATTCTGCTGGCTCATTATGATAATTTCGTGACGGCCCTGTTAAATTGTTGTATCGCATCCCGAATGTTTTGGCACAACCTGAAAAAGCCGATTATCGGATTGTCCCCCATGGACGGGGTGACCGATTTTGCCTGCCGCTACATGATGGCAAAAACGGCCAAGCCCGATGTGATGTTCACCGAATTTACGACAGTCGAGGGGCTGTTTCATGCCCCTGAAAAAATCCTGCGCGATTTTGAATATTCCGAAATCGAGCGGCCGATTGTCGCCCAGATTTACGGCGCCACACCGGAATATTTTTACAAGGCCGCGCAGATTGTTTGCAAGCTGGGGTTTGACGGAATCGACATCAACATGGGCTGCCCTTCCAAGGCGGTCGTCAAAAGAAATTGCGGCGCCAAGCTGATCACCGCCCCCGATCTGGCCATTGAAATTATCCGCGCCACAAAAGAGGGAACGGGGGGGACTGTCCCCTATTCCATCAAAACGCGGATCGGTTATGATTCGAATGTCATTGAATGGTGGATGGAGACATTATTGGAAGAAAAACCGGCGGCGATTTCCATTCACGGCCGCACGTTAAAACAGATGTATCAGGGAAAGGCCGATTGGGAAGCCATCGCCAAAGCGGCAAAAATAATTCATCAAACAGAGACGCTGGTTCTTGGCAATGGAGATATTACTTCTTTAGAAGAGGCTCACCGACGGATTGAGGAAACCGGTGTCGACGGCGTGCTGATCGGCCGGCACGCCATTGGCAACCCGTGGGTTTTTAATAATCACAAGCCGACTCGTGAAGAGAGAATCGCCACGGCTCGGGAGCACACCGCTTATTATGTGCAAAAACGCGGAGAGACGCGTCTCGCATCCCTTGGAAAACATTTGGCCGGCTATTTGAGCCATTTTCCCGATGCCGCCCTTTTACGATCCAAAATATTGGGCGCAAAGAACGGGTCCTATCAAAAGAGCCTTTCCATTTTATAGAATCCCCTATATACACGCCCGAAATGCGGCGACAAAATCATTTCGCCATTCTGTTCGGTCTTGTTGCGGGCGCCCTCTGTGGAATCGGGGCCAATTTTGCCGTTGCACACTATCCCGTTTTCAAGACCGCTCTCCAATTTTTCACCTCTTATTTTGCGGAACCGATAGGGCAGATATTTCTCCGCCTTCTCTTTATGATCGTCATCCCACTCGTTTTTGCCTCTTTGGCAAAAGGGGTAGCCCATTTGGAGGTTCATAAACTGGGACGGATCGGTTTAAAAACGGCCGTCTATTTTCTTTCCATAACCGTTGTGGCCTGCACGATCGGCCTTTTCTTGGTGAATATTTTCAAACCGGGGGTCGGTTTTGATGCGTCGACCCAAGCTCAACTTTTGGAAACTTTTCATGGGCAGGCTCAAGAGGCGGCTCAAAAGGGAAAAATCGCTGAGTTCGGCATTCAGACCTTCATCCAATTTATTCCCAAAAATCCCCTGCAATCGGGGGCCAACAACGAGATGATCCCATGGATTGTTTTCACGCTTTTTTTCGGGCTGGGCTTGGGGTTTCTCGAAAAAGAAAAGGGAGCTTGGCTTTTAAAACCGATTGAGGCCTTAAATGACGTGATGGTGGCTATCGTCGGCCTGATTATGAAAATGGCACCCCTCGCCGTTTTTTGTCTTTTGTTTGCCATCACCAGCAAATTCGGCTGGCTGATTTTAAAACAGCTTCTCTATTATGTAAGTGTCGTCTTCTTTGGGTATTTTCTGGTTTTGCTGGTGGTCTATCCCTTGCTCATTTTCTTTTTCGGAAAAATGCGACCGTGGGAGTTTTATAAAAAGGCCCTCCCGGTTTTAGTGACCGCTTTTTCAACCAGCTCCAGCGCCGCGACCCTGCCGACCAGCATCAAGACAACCGAAGAAGAATTAAAGGTCTCTCCGGATATCGCCGGGTTTGTTTTGCCGCTGGGCGCCACTCTCAATATGAATGGAACTGCTCTTTTTGAAGGGGTCGCGGTCTTGTTTTTGGCACAGGTCTTCGGGGTCGATTTGACATTGGGCCAGCAGACCATCGTGTTGGTTTTGGCCGTCGTTTCCGCTGTAGGGGCGGCGGGTGTTCCCGGGGGTTCTATTCCCCTGCTGGCGCTGATTCTGGCAACGATGGGGGTCCCACCTGAAGGGCTGGCTGTCATTTTGGGGGTCGATCGCCTGCTCGATATGGGGCGGACTGTTCTGAACGTGACTGGGGATATGACCGCCGCTCTCTACATTCAAAAATCGGTTAAAATCTGAATAATAACTTTAATTTTTAGACAACAAAAAACCCACTGTTTTACGGTGGGTTTGGCGACAAGCATTCAAATAACCGTTTAGGTTAGTGGCGGATGTCCCTCCAGAGTCTCTTTCGCAGCGGTAGGCGGACTCCCTTTCGGGCTCCATTATCTCTCTTGTTCTTTCTGATTTGGGCTCGTACGGCCCAGACCCTGAACTTCAGAGATTAGATTCCATCCTCTGTCGACGGCAACTTTTGCTTGACCGGATCGCCAAACTTTGGTTGCCCATCCTCTCGTGGGATTTCCTTTGAACCTGTAAGGTTTTTTCAGAAACTTGAGGGAGACTGCTTCCAGCCCCTCATCCTCTTTCACCCTTGGCGGCTCCCCTTACCCTAGAGTTTGGGAAACTGCTGAATCTTAGAGTCTTGCTCTCGCCCCTGATATTGACCACCCTGTTGGATGACCAAACCCTTTTTAGTTCTTTGTCCGGTTAACACTCAACCTTTAAGAGGATACGTGCTTTTAGTTCCGGTTCCCCCCCAAATCAGGCGGTATCACTACTCCTTGATTTGCGGTTCAAAACTTATATCCCCAGCCTTACGTAGATCGAGCGCCACTTCGGCGTGCCACCCCTAAACGATTATTTAATTGCTTGTCAAAGAACTCAACTTTTTTTGCATCAACAACATGGGTGGTTTTACTGGAATCCAAAAATCCCGCAATACCATTTTTTCATGTCGCCCGCCAATACAGATAAAATAAGGATAAAAAAATTTTAACTTTTTTTTTAAATCCCGGTGATTTGTCGGCGGCAAAAAGTGGATCGATGCAATGGCTTATAATTTAAATGGATTTTGGGAAATGTTCTTGAGGATTGTTTAAGAAACGGCGTCAATAACGAAGGCAATCAGCTTCATTCCACCCGCAAACCCAATTAAATAGCCTATAAGACGATGAAAAGCCTTCACATTACAGTTATCGGCAGATCTCGAAATTAGTTGCTTATAATTTGCGTTTTAAGATTTTTGGGACCGGAATGGAGCGCATCTTGTCGTAATCAAACATCACTTGAATGGTGTAGGCGGTGGCGAGGAGGGTTTTGGTGGTCAAATCACGCATTTCATAGTCGATCCGAAAGCTCTTATTGCCGATATGGGTGGTGCCAAGCCTTATTTCAACAATATCCCCCAAATGGGCGGGCGCTAAATAATCGCAATGGGCTGCGGCAATGATAAACGGGATCGCTTTGTAGCCGGTCCCCTTTATAAAGCCGGTCTTTTTGAAATAATCGACCCGCGCCTGCTCCAAAAATGAAAAATACCGGGCGTGGTTTAAGTGCTGGTGCATGTCGCAGTCGGAATATCGAACCCGTTCTTTGCACCGAAATTTCAATTTTTTATTCATTTAGATTCTTCGCTTCGCTCAGAATGACAGACACGTTATATTGCGCCCATGCCTTATTTTCAAGGGGTCTTTGGGAAAATTTTCTATGTCAAACGGGGAAAGGGTTTTCCGATTATTCTGATCCCCGGCATGGGGGCCAGCCATCAGGAGTGGTTTCAGCAGTTTCCGACCCTATCGAAACACTGCCAGGTCATCAGCCTTGACAATGCCGGCTCGGGAAAATCGGTTCATCCCGATTGTGAAATATCGATAGAGCAGATGGCCGAAGATGTGCATCGTCTTATGCAACATCTGAAGTTGGAAAAAGTCGCATTGGTCGGCTCTTCCATGGGGGGGTTGATCGCCCAACATTGTCTTGAAAAATGGCCTGAAAAAATTTCAGGATTGGTCCTCTCCGCCACCTTTGGCCATGTCGATCAACATATCATGCAGATTCTTGGGCCCCTGCTCCGCTCCAGACAATCGACTAAAGTGCGTATTCACAATGTTTTGCCGTTGATGCTCTCGGCCCAATTTATCAAGGAACATCCGGCCATCGTCCGGCATTACGCCCAAAAGGCCGAAAAATTCGCCGCACCCCGAGAGGTTTTGCAAAAACAGGTTCGTGCCGTTTTAAATTTCACTCCGCATCCGATCCGCCGCACCCATACGATTCCGATAATGATTTTCGCGGGGAGCGAGGATCCGATCACGCCACCAAAGATGGCCCATGAACTGCAAAAACGCTACCCGCAGGCCACGTTGCATATTTTTGAGGGGGCTAAACATCTTTTACATGTGGAGAGGGCGAAGGAATTTAATGAGATGGTTCAATATTTTATCAGGGTGTGTTGTCATTCTGAGTCCTGAGATTGTCGAAGGACGAAGAATCCCGTTCTCACCGGGATCCTTCACGGAGTTTACACTGAGCGAAGCGAATGTGTTCAGGATGACAAGATTAAAGTGGAATTGGGGTGAGTGTGCCCCCCTCGCATAGATATTGCATCGCTTGCACAGCCGCCTGGGCGGCATTGATATTGGTAAAATAGGGTATTCCTTTTTCAAGGGCGACACGTCGAATGGGAAAGGAGTCGATAATCTGCTGTTTTTCAATGGTGGTGTTGATGACAAGCTGAATCTCTCCATTTTTTAAGGCCTCCACAATATGGGGCGACCGCTCCGTAATTTTATTGATGATGGTGGAGGGAATGCCTTGCTGATCCAAATAAAGATGGGTCCCTCGGGTGCAGACAAGTGTGTAACCCAGAGTGGATAGGTTGGCCGCCAGATCGGCAACATGGGGTTTGTCCCCATCATGTACGCTCAAAAAAACTTTTCCCCTTTGCTTGGGCAGACTCTGCCCCGCGGCAATCTGTGCTTTTGCAAAACCTTCCGCAAATGTTTTTCCCCGCCCCATCACCTCGCCAATCGAACACATTTCAGCCGACAAGATGGTATCGACCCCCGGAAATTTGATAAAAGGAAAAACAGGGGACTTGATCGCAAAAAGATTTTGCCGGGGAAGATTTGTAACGACATCGCCGACTGTGGCCCCCGCTAAAATTTTCGCCGCCAACTTGGCCCAAGCAACACCGGTTGCCTTGGAAACAAAGGGAACCGTGCGTGAAGCTCTGGGGTTGACTTCCAGCACATAAACCACACCCTTTTGAACGGCAAATTGGATGTTCATGAGGCCTTTTACTTTAAGGGCTTTTCCCAAAGCCACCGTTTGCCCTTTAATTTCTTCTATAATCTCTCGCGGCAATGTGTGCGGCGGCAGACAGCAAGAGCTGTCGCCCGAATGAATGCCCGCTTCTTCAACGTGTTCCATGACCCCTGCAACAACAATATTTTCACCGTCTCCCAGCGCATCGACATCCACCTCAATGGCCCCTTTCAAAAAATGGTCGACTAAGACCGGATGGCCGTCAGAAACCTCAAAGGCTTTTTGCAGACACTCCTCAAGATTTTTTTCATCGTGCACGACCACCATCGCCCGCCCCCCTAAAACATAGGATGGACGCAGTAAAACGGGGTAACCGAGTTCCAAAACCAGCTCTCTCGCCTTGAGTATAGTGGAGGCAAGTCCGTTAGCCGGCTGTTTTAATTGCAAATCCTCGATCAATTTTTTGAATTTTTTTCTGTCTTCGGCCCTGTCGATTTCTTCCGCGGACGTTCCCAGCAAGGGAACGCCGGCTTCATGCAAGCTTAGCGCCAGTTTGAGCGGCGTTTGCCCGCCAAATTGAATCACCACCCCCGCCGGTTTTTCTTTCTCGATAATATGCATCACATCTTCGAAAGTCAGCGGCTCAAAATAGAGACGATCCGAAATATCATAATCGGTGGAAACGGTTTCGGGATTGCAATTGACCATGATCGTTTCAAAACCGGCTTCACGAAAGGCCATGCAGGCGTGAACGCAGGCGTAATCGAATTCGATCCCCTGCCCGATCCGGTTGGGACCGCTCCCCAAAATAATCACTTTTTTTCTGTCGGAAGGGGGAAATTCTTCTTCATTTTCATAGGTAGAATAAAGATAGGGGGTAAAGGCTTCAAATTCAGCCGCGCAGGTATCGACCGTTTTATAGACGGGGCGGATGTCATGCTTTTTACGCAAAGAGCGGACATCCGCCTCGGAACATTTTAAAAAAACGGCGATACGCGCATCCGAAAACCCCGCCTGTTTTAGTTTGAGCAATTGGTCCCTGGTCCATGGTCCCTGGTCCACGGTCCTGTTTTGCATTTCTCTTTCCATCATCACAATTTCGCGGATTTGGTTCAAAAACCACGGGTCGATTTTTGTGATTTCATAAATTTTTTCGACGCTGGAACCTTTCCAAAAAGCGTTGGCAATTTTCCAGAGACGGTTGGCTTTCGGTATTTTAAGGCCCTCTTCCAAGGAGGCCTCTTTGGGGTCGGCGGATCTATCCAAACCAAAGCGTTTTACCTCCAAAGAACGAACGGCCTTTTGCAGCGACTCCTTGAAAGTGCGCCCAATCGCCATCACCTCCCCCACCGATTTCATTTGGGTGGTCAGCGTGGAAGAAGCAGCCGGAAATTTTTCAAAATCGAATCGGGGTATTTTAGTCACAACATAATCGATGGAGGGTTCAAAACTGGCCGGCGTTTTTTTGGTAATATCATTCGGGAGTTCGTCCAATGTATAGCCCACCGCCAATTTGGCCGCGATTTTGGCGATGGGAAAACCGGTTGCCTTGGAGGCCAGCGCCGAAGAGCGCGATACCCTCGGATTTATTTCGATGATGGTCTGTTCGCCGGTTTTTGGATTGACCGCGAATTGGATGTTGCAGCCGCCGGTATCGACGCCGATGGCGCGGATCGCCCTGATCGCCGAATCGCGCATCACCTGATATTCCTTGTCTGTGAGCGTTTGCGCGGGGGCGACTGTAATGCTGTCGCCGGTGTGGACCCCCATCGGATCCAGGTTTTCAATGGAGCAAATAATCACCACATTATCTTTGCAATCGCGCATCACTTCGAGTTCAAATTCTTTCCACCCTTCCACCGACTGCTCCACCAAAATCTGGCGGATGGGGCTTAAAGACAAGCCCCATGCGGCAAAATTTTCAAATTCTTGAGTATCATGCGCGATATTTCCCCCCATCCCTCCCAAAGTATAAGCGGGGCGGATCACGCAGGGAAAACCGATCTTCGCCGCCACTTCTCTTGACTCGGCCATGGTGTGGGCCAGACCGCTCTCCGGCACTTTCAGGCCTATGCCGGTCATGCAATCTTTAAAGGCCTTGCGATCTTCTGCCTTATGGATCGCCTCCACGCTGGCGCCGATCAATTTTACGTTGAATGTTTCCAGAACACCGGCGCGGTTTAAATCCATAGCCAAATTGAGGGCCGTTTGTCCGCCGACGGTGGGGAGAATGGCATCAGGCCTCTCCTTTTCGATAATTTGAGAAGCGCACTCCATGGTTAAGGGTTCAATGTAGGTGACATCGGCAAAATCGGGGTCGGTCATGATCGTGGCTGGGTTTGAATTGATCAAAACCGTTGCATAACCTTCTTGCTTTAAGGCTTTTAAGGCTTGCGTTCCGGAATAATCAAATTCACAAGCCTGCCCAATTTGGATGGGCCCCGATCCGATCACCATTATTTTTTTTATGTCCGTGCGTTTCGGCATAGTTCAAAAAATTAAATTCTAAATCCTAATATCTAAATCCTAAACAAATCCCAAATTCCAATTATATAAATTGCAAACAATTCGTTTGAAACATTTTGGTTTGGAACATTGGAGCTTGTTTAGAATTTCGAATTTAGTATTTAGAATTTCCATTCGTCACCATTTCTATAAACTTATTAAAAATATTATTGGCATCATGCGGCCCCGGGGCCGCTTCCGGATGATATTGCACCGAGAGTATCGGATATTTTTTGTGTTCAAAGGCCTCCACCGTCTGATCATTCAAATTGATTTGCGTTACGATCATCTCTGCGGGGATGGACGCCGGATCAATGGAAAAACCGTGATTTTGCGAGGTGATCAATACCTTGTCATTTTTCAGATCTTTAACAGGCTGGTTGGCGCCGCGATGCCCGAACTTTAATTTGAAGGTTTTTGCCCCGAGAGCCAGCCCCAATAATTGATGGCCCAGGCAAATGCCCATGATCGGCAGTTTGCCGATCAGCGAACGAATATTTTCTACAATTTCTTCGCAAGCCGCAGGATCACCGGGGCCGTTGGAAAACAAAACCCCGTTCGGTTTCATTTTAAGCACATCAGCCGGTTTGGTGAGCGCGGGGACAACAGTCACTTCACAATTTCTTTTTGCCAGTTCCCGCACAATGTTTTGTTTGATGCCAAAATCATAGGCAACAATGGAATATTCTTTTTTGCCGCCGGCAGGCGGCACAACATATGAGGTCTTGCACGTCACCTCGTGCACCAGCTCCTGCCCCGCCATGCTTGGTAGTTTTTTCGCTTTTTCAATTAAACTATTGCCCTTCTCTGCAGTTTTTGGTCCATAGTCCATGGTCCATTGTCCATTGTCCGTCGTTAATATCCCAGGCATCGCCCCCTTATCACGAATGTGCCGCACAATCTCCCGTGTCGGCAATTTGTGCACGCCGACAATTTTATTGTCTCTTAAATATTGCGCCAAACTTTGGGTGGAGCGCCAGTTACTGGGGTGTTCGCAATATTCTTTGATGATAAGGCCGGCGGCCTGAATTTTGGACGATTCGGCATCTTCACGGTTGACCCCGTAATTGCCGATCATCGGGTAGGTTAAAATGACGATCTGCCGACAATAAGAAGGGTCTGTCAGAATTTCCTGGTAACCGGTGATAGAGGTGTTAAAAACAACTTCGCCGCTGGTTTCCCCTTCAAATCCAAATGACTCTCCCTCAAAGATGGTTCCATCGGCTAAAACAAGGTGGGCTTTTTTGGTCATTCTAAAGGGGGTCTGCTAACCCAAATTTGCAGCAATTGCAAGTTGTTTGCTAGCAGTCTGTTGACAAACCCTTTGCAGGTGTCATTGCGAGCCCCCACGCTTGTCA
>JAUYJH010000022.1 GCA_030688705.1 Deltaproteobacteria bacterium | reverse complement strand
AAGGTTATTGATGCCGATTTCACAGCACCGAAACCTTTGAGTGAACATCTTGAAAACTCCAGAAGGGACTATATTTTGTCCGCCATGGAAACAACAAACTGGAATTTCACCAAAGCCGCAGAAAGTCTCGGCATCAGCCGTGTCACACTTCACAAATATATGAAGGAGCTGGGTCTTGCAGAAATTACGATAGACCCCTTGTAAAAATATTTTATGAAACCGCTAATTCTCCCCCACAAGATGGACAACGATTATGAGCTATTGGAACTTTTGGGCGAAGGTTTGCGATCACGGGTATTTCTTGGAAAACGGGAGAACGAAAGTGTTGCCATCAAACTGCTCAATCTTTTGCCAGATAGAAATCAAAAAGAGAGAATCCATCGTTTTAAAAAAGAGTTTTCCCGTCTCAAACAACTAAGCCATCCCCATATCAACAAGGTTTTTGATTTTGGCTACGACGATGGATTGAAGAAATATTACTGCATCGGAGAACTCATACGAGGTGAGGATTTAAAGACCGCCTGCCAAACCTTGTCTGTGCAAGAAATTGAGGGGCTGTTTGTTCAGGCATTGCAGGCTCTCTATTATCTTCATACTTTTGACGGTGCTGGCCTCCGTCATAACGATATAAAACCGAGCAACATTCTTGTTGAGAAAACTATTGATGGAAAATTGTTTCTCAAACTTATTGATTTCGGTCTGACCCGTTTTGCCCCCCTGCCCATAAGAGGTGGGACCCTACCCTATATGGCCCCCGAACAGATTGCCGTGACATTTCCACATGCCAAACAAATGAGTTTTGCCAATCCAGATCAAAGGGCCGATCTCTATTCTCTGGGCGTTGTTTGGTATTTCTGCCTGACTGGTATCAATCCTTTTTTGTTGGAGACTGATCCTTCTGAAACATTGCAACGCCACTTTGATTACATACCACCGCCCCCCTCTTCTTTCAGACCGGAAATACCCGCTTATATGGATAAAATTATTCTCAATCTGCTCAAGAAAAATCCCGAAGAGCGTTTTGATGGCGCTGATGAAGTCATCCGTGAAATCAATCGTCTTTCCGGTTCGAGTTATTCGGTGGTTCCAAATTCCTCTCGTTCCCAATTTTTACCCGACGGGAAATGGATCGGACGAAAAGAAGCATGGCAAACACTGACAGACCTCTGGAATCAGGTTAAAACAGAAAACAGCGGTCCCATGATCGTTCATGTTTATGGAGAAAAAGGGACAGGAAAAAGTAAAATACTGGAACTTTTAAAAAATCACGTTCAGACGGACGAAGGGCAAGTCTTGCAATGGTCATCTGACCTCCCCAAAATATTCCAAGATAGAACAAAACCCACCCTCATCGTCTTGGACGACTTTCACAAAGAGCACACTGCCCGTCAGATACTGAAAAACATTGATCAGACGATTTTAACTCCATCGCTTATTGTTCTGACCTCCTCTGAAAAGGTGCCGATGGATATTAACGCCAAAGAAATTATTTTGGACGATTTCAGCATAAAAGACATTGGGGCATTGCTCAAGGAATACGGCGAAGACAATGGGACAGCACCTACTCACCTCCTGCGACAGCTGATGGACTATACAAGAGGCAATCCTCAATCGGTTTTTTCCTGTATCAGAAGCCTTTTTGAAAACGGATATCTTCTGGATGAACACGGACATTGGCAGGCTTCTTTGCTTCATGACATGCCAATCGACTTGCGTCATTCAATCGCCCCCAAAGGCTCAAAAGAAATTGCTGGTGGCACCGAAACTTTTCAAAATAGGGTTGAACACCACTTGAAACAGAAGAAAACGCTCTCGGCCAGACAACTGATAGAAGAGGCTCTTGCCAAGGAGGCATCATCGGCTTTGAATAATTGCGAAAGTCTCACCCTTCGCAATCTCCTTGCCAAAAGTTACGTGGTCGAGGGCAATATCGAAAAAGGGATATCGATCTACAAAGAAACAAGGGAAGCATCGAAGCAACTCCCTCCCGAACAGCGTTTGAAAATTACAAACAACGATCTTGGATACTGCTATTTCCTTCTCCAGCAAGGCGACGATGCCCTAGAAACACTTGAAGAAGATCTGGGCCATCATCTCTTGGCATCTCCCAATAGCACGCGCCTGACACGCTGTTATTACCTGCTGGGGGCAACAGCTCGGGTGCTCAAGAAGGATTTCAATAAGGCCATATTTTATTACCGAAAATGTGAAGAAAACGCGCGTGACACAAAAGACATTGAACGATTGATGCGTGCCTATCACGGCTTAGCCGCAACCTATCTTGACCGGGCACATTCCGGAGATCAAACCAATGCCTACGCACAGGCAACGGCTTATTTCGAAAAAAGCTTGGCCATTGCCATCCGATTGAAGGGGACAGCCCATCAAACGGACGAAGAAATATCAGCCATTCGACTCACCATGGCCATGGTTTATCAAGAATGCGGAATGTTGGAAAAAACCAAAGAGCATGTTGAATCGATCATCGCCACATTGGAAAATAAAAAAGTGAAATCCAAAAAAACATGGCTCCGGCTATGTCAAAGTTACCTGCTTTTGGCCGACACCCATGCAAATGCTGACAAATGGGACAATGCGGCTATCTGCCTTTTAAAGGCGGAAGGATCTCTGAAAAAAAAGGGAATGCCAGCGGAATTAAAATTCGGCTCTCGCCTGTTGCGGGCCCGCTTATGTCAAAAATCAGGAGACATCGAGGGGCTCAAAAAGCACCTCTCAACCTGTGAAAGGCTGAAGAAAAAAAACAAAATCCAACCCACCCCCACGGCCGAAAAATATCTTACCGATCTGCACAAGGACATGAGCCAGTTACAGGGACAAAATTCTTGTCGCCATAATATCGCCACTATAAACCACAACATCCTGATATTGACTTGACGGTAGCAATCAGGGAAGGTGCTTGGCATTACTGGAGCGTAGCTCAGTGGTAGAGCGCCGCATTTACACCGCGGATGTCACAGGTTCGACCCCCCTGTCACCCCAACAAAAATTTGAGTGTTTGAAAAGAAGAGTAGCTGACTCATGCCATCAATCTACCTGCAACTGCTAGCAGATTTCTGCCCGCTGAACCCATCAGAAAAGTTCGATAGGCGTCTACTTGAGTGAACAGAGCCGCCGGCAGGCGGCTCCCTCCGTTTTCAATTTTCCGATTTTTAAAGGCAATGAAGGCGTCCGCTGTTTCAGAGGAACTTCAATTTGACCCCTTTGACTTTATTTAAATCGACAATCCGTTTTGGCGCAACACCTGGAGCAGATTGAAATGAAGCATCCTGCTCCGGGGCGTTGGATAGGCAGGGCCGACCCACTGCCACACAATTTGCAGCATCGCCTCCACCGCGGAAACTCTTTTCTCTTTGAAAATGCGGGAGGTCTTTCTTTCGCTCGCAAGCCGATTGATCAATTCTCTCTTGGTCACGCGTAAACCGTTTGGATGGGCCAACCCCTCTTCAAGAATGGCCAATGTTGTCTTTCGCAGAGACTGCCACTCCCCCTTGCTAAGCGGCACAGGCCTGGAGACGGGGGCGGGCCTGTTTTTGGTTTTCGCCACACGCTCCCATAATGCCCCGTTTTTCCTTAAAACATCCCCTATCTTCAAATCGAGTGCCGCGGGAATTGCAGGAAAGGGGCCCAAAAAACCCATCTGGTGCAAAGCCCTTTCGAGCACCTGCGCGCGGGTGATTTTTTCTCCCGTTTGACAGGCCTTTTGCAAAATCTCTTCCACCCTTTCCCGAAACGCATTCTGATTTTCAACGTGAAAAAAATGGAGAAGGGTGCGGCCCGCTACGGCATGAACCGCCCCATCAAGAGAAGGGGTCGAGCGAAGGTACCCCACCAATGCAACCCTATTCTCTTTGGAATCCGGAATACCAAAAATCCGAAGGGCTTCCGAAACGCTGACCGTGCGCCGCCCCATTCCTCTAAAAATATCGGTCTCGATTTTTTCCCAAACTTTTTTCCAGTCTGTCGGACTTTTTTTCGGCTGTTTCGATGAAGGCAAGGAAGGGGCCTCCGCGAGTAACCGCTCACAATGCCCTCTTGCATCGGGGGGGAGTTGCTTAAAAAGTTCCAACGCCCTGGAGAAGGAACCGGCAACCCGCTCGGCGCTTAGGGCCAGCTGTCGCACATCACCGTTTTTTTGGGCCAAGGTAAAATCAATTTGGCCGCTCCGCAGCGCTTCCTTAACCTGGCGCACTTCAAAAGGGGCCCCCAAGCTCGGAGAAAAGGTGTCCAACAAATACAGTCCCCTCGAGGCAACGGCTCCAAAATCGATCCACGGAGCAAATCCAAGTGGCATAAGGAACGGCCTAGCAAAAGAGTGGCTCAAAGGGCAAGTTTTTTATTAGAAGACGGCCGACAAATCCAGAATCACAGCGTTGCTTCCCTCTTGAAAACGACCTTCCCCCTGCAAGACAAATGTATAGAACGTGTTTGGGCCGATCAAGACCATATAGGGAATAACCGCCGGTTCATTTGAGATTTCACTGATATGCTCCGCACGGGCGCCTATTCCGGGACGGAACCGATCAAACCAGCTGGGAAGCCATTCCACCTCTGCACTGTAGCGTTTTCGGGTTGGAAAATTGTCCCCGCCATCCAATCCAAGCCCGGCGGTGGTGTAGACATCACCGATATTGAAGAGGCCCAGCCCTCCGAAGAGCCATCGATCGTCATCAATAAAAGCATGGCTCCCAACGGAGCTGACTCCCAGACGGTAAAATGTCTCCAAAAAAACGCCCTTGAGGCTGGGGTCCAGTTCGAAGCTTGCTTCTTCCTGTGCTCCGGTGGACAGTGGCAGTGAGAATTCTCCCACCCATGGAAGCGTCATCGTATGGAACAACCCGTCGCTGGGCAATGCACCCCCCATGGATTGATAAGTGTAGGCCACTCCGGGGGATCGTCCGGATGGGGAAAATGCGCCCAATGACTGGATTCTTGTGTTTGAAGAGGGGTCTCCGGAAAGAGATCCGCTCATCAAAATAGGCTCGCTGACCGACAGGCGCCGTGACACGTCATATTGCCCCAAGGCGCGAAACTGGCCCGCGCGGAGAGCATGTCCGTTTGCGAAATCCCAATTAATGAACGCATCTTCAAAACGCCCGCCGCGATCCTGCAAAGTGCCATCCGGCTGTGCGGACAGGCTTACCACGCGCCACTCTACGAAATAGGAAAATGCATTGCCGATGGGGCCGCCGCTGATGAGTTCCACTTTGGGGACGAAGGTGTCACCATAGCCCTTGTCCATTTGTTCTTCATGCCGCCCTGTGACCCAGACGGCAACGGGGAGAGGATCAATGGTTTTGAACGGTTTTCCGTCCGCGGTCTCCGATGACATCCGATAGCCTCTGGCCAAAAAGGCTTCGCCCTTGGCATTCAATTTGGGCGGCGCCGCGTGGCAGGCCACGCAGTTTAAACCGGTTTTACGCGCGAATTGTGTGGTCATAAAATGTCTCCAGTTGATGGATGTTTATAGCTGCGACTGCTTTTACGCGAGTGGGGGAAGATGTCAATCAAATAATAGCCAAGGCTAACTTTTATAGCTTTGGCTATTCCTGATTACCGTGAATTTCCCGCTGAACGCAGTGAAGGCCGTTCAGGGTCAGAATGACATCGCTAGAATAGTTCAGGAGAGTGCTTCGGCCGGGTTCTGCGGCAGTTTGAGAAAAAATGTGGTCCCTTTTCCTATCTGACTTTCGGCGTGAATGGTGCCACCATGGCCCTGAATAATTTTTCGGCAGATAGCCAATCCCAAACCGGTCCCCCCCTGCTTGTTGGAAAAGAAGGGTTCGAAAATCCGGCTCAAAACTTCTTCTTCCATGCCGGGCCCTGTGTCTTTGAAATACAATTCCATGCCATTCCGGCCTTTTTTCCAGCCTATGGTTATTTGGCCGTTGTTTTTCATGGCTTGCGCCGCGTTTTGAATCAGATTCTGAAAAACACGCAACAGCGCAAACTCGTCCGCAAGAATTTTTTCAGACACGCCCTGGGATTCGAATGTCAGTTTAAGATCGGCATGATTGCCGTTTTTGAAACCCTGCGCCGCTCTTTCCACAACCCCCGTCAAATGGACCTCTTTGAAATCGAGTTTGACCGGCCGCGCGATTTCCAAAAGCTCGTCCAGCAGATGTTTCACACGGCCCAGTTCATACGTCACATTTTTATCGAAACTGGCCCTGAAACTTTCATCGTTCCAGCGCTCCGGAAAAAGCTGACAAAACATGTCGATGGCCCCGATCGGGTTTCTCAATTCGTGGGCCAGCTCGGCCGACATTTTGCCGATCGCCACCAGCGCCGCGTCCTGGCTTTTTTCCTTTTCCATTTTGTCGATGGTCGAGATGAAGTGATTGATGCTTTTGGCCAAGGTGCCGACTTCGTCTGCGCATTCATAGGGATGCGGCTTGAGTTCTCTTTTACCGGTTGCCATATCTTCTGTTTCTCTTGCCAGTTCGGTGATGGGGTGCGTGATGCCATAGGCGATGAGCCCCACCAGCACGGCCAGCGCGGCAATGGCCATCAGATTGATCAAAACCAGTGTCACGGTTTCGTGCAACATCAATGTTTCTATCGCGGCGGATGGAAAACCGACCGGCCCCAGATAATCCTGAATCTGTTTTCTCAGTGAAAAAATCCCCAAGACCGAAGGGAATAAAAGAAAAAGCCCCGTGGCCAGCGGCAAAATGACAACCAATTTATTGCGGATGGATTGATTGCAAAATGTTTTGATTCTATGGATCATGACGGCAATTCTCCGATACGCCGCTGATACCGGCGCATTAGAAAGCCCAGAACCAGTGTCAACACAATGAGAAGACCGCTGGGAATCAGCCAGCCAAAAGTTGTGTTTTCTCCAGTTGTCCCTGAAGACGGAATCATAAGAAGAACAACAACAAGACTGCTTAAAGTCCCGCCCAGCGATAAAATAGTGGCCCTTCTTTTGGAATGCTCTGCACTGATATACTTGTTAACGAGCATGTCGTAACAGGGGCGCAAAAAGCCATATCCAAAACGGCACAACACAACAGACAACACCAAAAGCACCAGCGATACATCCCCCTCCATTGTTTTAATACCCAGATAAGCAACGGGAGACGACATCACCAGAGAAATCAACATAAACCAAATCCACAGCGCAACATTGGAAGGAGACTTGTGGGCAATCAGTTCCATAGCTTTGGCCCCCAGAAAATTTAAAAACAAAGAAAGACCTACAATGGCATACCAATAGGAACTCATTCTTCCAACGCCGAAATTGGCTTTCATGGCAACGGGCCAGAGATAAGAAACAACGTGGGTCAAAAACATGAAGGCAACGTACATCAAAACAAGATAGCCGACGGCCGGAACTTTGAAACTGATTTTAAGGCCCTCAATAGTGAGGGATTTCATCCTATCCAAGGAGTGTTTCCAAACAAGCGGCCCTTCATGGAAAGCAATATCCTTGTTCTCACGCATCATAATACTGCAAAAGACGGCACAGAGAATGCAACTGGTAAAACCCAGCGAAAAAGCATAAAAAACGTATCCCGAAAGATAAAGGGGCAGAGCGATAAAAGCACCGATGGCCTGCGCCAGAGCCATGTGACCATAAGAACGTGACAAAATAATGCCGACACGGTCCGCATGGTTTCTTTCGCGAAGCGTATCGACGACCCACGCAGAAAAAGCGCCGTCATGAAGCGTGTAG
>JAUYJH010000014.1 GCA_030688705.1 Deltaproteobacteria bacterium | reverse complement strand
CGAAAACATCCGCCCCCACAGCGGACTGAAAGGACGAACTCCGAAGATGGCGGCAATGGCTTTTATAACTAACCCGCTACCCAATTCTGTGAGCTTTTCAGTGGCGTAGTTAAAGGGGGATGGTCAATTTCACCACATTTTATTTTTGAATAAGATAATCTCTCAAATTCTTTAATCCTTTTTCTAGTTTCAACTTGAATTTTTTTACGTTCAGAAACGGTTCGTTGCTTAAGTTCTTCCTCGGATAATCGTTTTAAACTCATACCAATCCTCCTTCTGAAAATAAGGGCATTACCTATGTCACACGATTTTACTAATAATCTGCCCGGTCTATTCTCCTCTAATCTTACGAATCACATAGATGATATCATCGATGGATTCGGCACGCATCCAGCGATTGTAGCGTACTATTGACTGCAACTTCCACTGGCTCTCTGCCCATTTCTGACATTCGCCCAATAATTGACTCTCTGAACAAAGACTCCCACTCCGATTTTTAGGAGATAGCCAAGCGGATGGCAGCTTATACAAAGCTATATCGGTGAATCCTGCACTGCCAGCATTAGTTCCATAAATCACTAATTCTGGAATAGCATTTGGAGTTATTTGAATTACTTCTGCATCTTGTCTGGGTACTGAATCAAATATTGTCACATCATAATCATCACTACAAAGTTCTCGGTCATCGATTTTCGTTGCGTTACGCAAATCTAATCGAACGAGTTTTTTGCCAGTGTTATATATAACAAATGCTCGATGATTCCCCACTGACATGTCCAAATTTTCTCTTGGCAGGTAAAAGACAATTGCAATTTGTTTGGTGATGGAAGCATTACCTTTTGGATAGCGCACAGCCTTAAAAATTTCATTTGGTTTTAAGAAATGCTGATACGGCATTGCTTGAGCAGCATTGAAAGAAAGACTGCAAGAAGCGCCGACTAAAAGCACTATTATGATATGCATGAGCTGGAGCATGTTTATTTGATTCAGAATCTTCTCTCTCCAAAAAACTGATCCGTCAAGAAAAGCCTTTTGGAAATGATTTTCATTAATGTAGGACGGATGGGAATCTCGTGATATCAATTGGATTCCCGCTGCCGCGGGAATGACAATTCATCATAGAGCAGTATATTTCGGCTCCCACATTCTTTTTACAATTTCTTTTTTGGATTTTCCGGACACGGCCATCGCCACTTCCACGCAAACGCTTCTTAGATTTTTCATCGGCGGATAGATCGACCCCCGATCCAGCTCTCCTTTGGAAACAAGTTCGGAAAGCCTTCGGGCCGCCGCCGTGAACATCGCATCGGTGATTTTTTTAGCCCCCGCCGCCAAAGCCCCAAGCCCGACACCGGGAAAAATAAAAACGTTGTTTCCCTGTCCAAACCCTTCAAAAGGGGAACCGGTCGCCACAATGGCCGCCCCGTTTGTCCACTGCATCAGATCATTCGGATTCGCTTCCGCATTTGCAGTGGGGTTTGATAGCGGAAAAATAACGGGGCGGCTTGTATTACAAAGCATTGCCTCGGCAATATCGCGCGTAAAGGCGCCGGCCTTTCCGGAAAGCCCCAGCAAAGCGGTTACTTTCATCTTTTTCACCACATCCCCTACCTGGTAGGGAGCCCCCCCTTCCCTACCAGGTAGGGATTTCGCAAACGGTTTTTTATAGTCCTCTAAGGGGGCCCCTTCCATCAACAGCCCCTTGCTATCCAAAACGAAAATTTTTCGCAGGGCCTCTTTGTGGGGGACACCTTCATCGATAAGGCTGTTCAAAATCTGCGTCGCCACGCCAATCCCCCCCGCCCCCGCTCCGTAAATGCAAAAAATCTGATCTTGAAACCGCTCTTTTTTAATTTTACAGGCATTGAGAAGCCCCGCCGCCGCTACCGCTCCCGTCCCCTGGATGTCGTCGTTGAATGAGAGAAGCGTGTCCCGATAATGCTCCAAATTATAAAAGGCATTTTGTTTGCTCAAATCTTCCCACTGCACCAAGGCTTTGGGGTAGAGTTTTTGGATATTGCGGACAAAAGTATCGATAAAAGCGGCGTATTTTTTTCCGGTGATTCTCTTCTGTTTAATACCAAGATAAAACGGGTCTTTCAACAGAGTCTCGTTGTCGGTCCCCACATCAAGGCTGATCGGCAGACAGCGCGAAGGGTGAATCCCCGCCCCCAGCGTATATAACGAAAGTTTGCCGATGGGGATCCCCATGCCGCCTATCCCCTGATCGCCTATCCCCAAAATCCCCTGATTGTCGGTGACCACAATCAGTTCGATATCGCCGGTCGGAAGGTTTTTTGCCATCTCTTTCATCTGCCGGACATTTTCCGGCGAAATGTAGAGACCGCGCGCAAAGCGGTAGATATGACTGTGCAGTTGCACCGCCTCCCCCACGGTGGGTGTGTAAATAATGGGGATCATCTCTTCCAGATATTTTTGGACGAGCGCGTAGAACAAAACCTCGTTTCTATCCTGCAGCATGCGCAGTTCGATATATTTTCCGAGGTTGGAGGATTTGCGCCGCAAATTTTCATAAACGCGCGCCACCTGTTCTTCCAGCAAAACGACCCGCGGCGGCAAAAGCCCCTCCAAACCAAAAGCCTTCCGCTCCTTTTTGGTAAAGGCGGTCCCCTTGTTCAAAAGGGGGTCATGCAAAAGATCAATTCCTTTATGACATTTTATGGTCATTCCACCGGCTCCACGCGCTGACCGTTACCCTCTGCAACCACCGGGCGGCGATAAATCACCCCCAATGCCCACGGATCGTTTCTGGCAATCTGATAAGCCGCATCTTCATTTTCTTTGTTGTGTTCGGGCGCCAAAAAATGGATCCGTTTTTCCAAATCTTCCTGAAACACCCTCCCCTGATACGTCACGCAAACCGAAAGGCAATGGATGAAAGAAAATCCGGGATAACGAATCGCCTCTGTCAGCATCTCGGTCATATGTTTCATATCCCCCGCCTGCGTTCGGGCCACGAAACCGGCCCCCGAGGCCATAACATACAAAACGGGATTGAGCGGCATCTCCTCCTGCCCGGCCAGCCCCTTCAGCATTTTTATCTCGCGCGAGGTGGTCGGCGAGGCCTGCCCTTTTGTCAGCCCGTAAATGGAATTGTCCATCACAAAATAGGTCATGTCGGGATTCCTGCGGATCGCGTGCGGGATGTGCCCCGCGCCGATGGCAAAGGCGTCGCCGTCGCCGCCGCAGGCAACGACGGTCAGATCGGGGCGCGCGGTTTTAAGACCGGTGGCAATCGGCAGGGAACGGCCGTGAACGGTGTTGAAACCATACGCCGCGCAATAGCCGGGGAGCCGGCTGGAACAGCCGATCCCCGAGATGATGGCGATCGACTCGTTTTTGAGCCCCAGCTTTGCAAAGGCGCGTGTGAAACTTTTCAGCACACCATAGTCGCCGCACCCGGTGCACCAGACCGGCGGTATTTCGTTGCGGAATGACATCGGCGATTTCTCAATGGAATTCATAAAATACCTCCTTCTTGGATCATTTGTCCAAGTTCTTCGATATGAAAGGGCTGCCCGCCGGATCGCTTGAAACTTTGCGCGTTTCCGTCAATGGCGCCGATCCCCTTCAGATAATGATAAAACTGCCCTTGATAATTCATTTCCAAAACCGAAACCGTTTTCCGATTTTTCAAAAAATGCTGCAACGCCTTTTTTGGAAAAGGATGCAAAATTAGCGGAACGAAAACGGCAAAGTCGGGGTGACTTTCGGCAAACTCCCTTGCCACCGCCGCGGAACTCCCCCAAGCGATCAGCACATGGGGAGCCTTGGGCGGCCCGTAATGCCGATGCCAGCCCACGGCAGTTTCGGACAATGCCTCCCATTTGCGAAACCGTTTTTGGTTCATGGCTTCGTGCATCGCACCGTCGGAAGAAGGCATCCCCTTTTCGGAATGCTCGATTCCGGCAATACAATGAATTCCACCCGCCGTTCCGGGAAAAGCCATCGGACTGATCAAAGCATCCAAACCAAACCGGCGGTAGCCCTGCGGCCCGTCGGTCCAGTTCAAGCGTTTCGGTTTTTCAAAGGAATCGGTATCGACCGGATCAATCACCTCGGCCCGCTGGGCGATATTGGCATCGGACAAGACAATGACCGGAAGCTGAAAATTTTCGGCGCAGTAAAAAGCGCGAAACATCGTCTGATAGCAGTCGCGCACATCGGTCGGCGCCAAAACCACGCGCGGAAAATCGCCGTGGCCGCCGAAAACCGCGTGCCAAAAATCGGATTGCTCCATTCTTGAAGGCATGCCGGTAGAGGGCCCCGCCCGCTGGCAATCGACCACCACGAGGGGGATTTCCGCTATGCCGGAGAGCCCCAACATCTCGGTCATCAAAGAAAGCCCCGGGCCGCTGGTGGCGGTCATGGAGGGAACGCCGCCGTAACTGGCCCCTATCACCATCCCCAGCGCGGAGATCTCGTCTTCCGCCTGAATCAACTTTCCCCCCGCCTTGGGGAGCAGCTCATTCATCTCCTCCAAAATTTCAGAAGAGGGGGTGATCGGATAGCCGGCGTAAAAACGGCAGCCAGCCGCGACCGAAGCCAAAGCACAGGCCTCGTTGCCGGTCATCACGGGGCGCGAAACCCCGCTTTTGGGTTTGAATATTTTGGCAGGCCCGGTGAACTGTTCCATGTAATGAAGCCCCAACTCAAAGGCACGAATGTTGGAAGAGACCACTGCCGACGATTTTCTGGAGAACATCTCCGCAACACAGGCCTTTCCATCCTCTTCTTTCCATCCCAAAGCCCGGACCAGAATACCGAAGAGAAAAACGTTTTTCGCCAGCTCGGAAAGCCCCGCCTCTTGCAAAACTTTCAAAAAAGGGATCGGGATGTTTTTCCCTTTTGCCTTGGCAAACATCGCGGGAATTTCTGTCTCTTCCGCCGCGTGAATCACCACGGTATTTTTCGCGGCCTCCATCTCTTTTTCAAAACGGACCGCATCGGCAAAACGAAAGCAGACAATCCAGTCTTTTTTCCGGTCCACCATCGTCACAGGGTCGACGCCGATGGTCACGTGCGCCGCCGCCTCTCCCCCCCGGATTTGCGGGCCGTAGCTCTGCGTCATCATCCCGTAGAGCCCCGTGCGGGCCGCCGTTTTGAGCAGCATATTGGCGGTGGTCATGACGCCGTCGCCGCCGCTCCCGACCAGTGACAAATTCCAAACCTGTTTTTCTTTCATAGTTTCTCCCTTTCTACATATTCATTGCCGGCAGCTGGCCGTGGGCCAGTTCTTCCGGCAGCGGTTTTTGCCCGACCCGGTGCAAAACAAACGTGGGACAGACATCGACGCAAATCTCTTTGCATGCCGGGCCGTAAGCCACGCATCGGGCATGTTCCATTTTAATCGTGGCGCCGTCCCACAAAACCGCCTGCGCGGGGCAGGCCTGAACGCACTTTTGGCAGGTGGTGCACCCGACAAGGCATTTGGCCCTGACCGCGGAGGCCTTTTCCCTTGCCACGCAGGCCAGTTCCACGCGGTGTTGTTTCGGATAGAGTTCCAGTATTTTTTTGGGGCAGGCCGGAAGACAAAGTCCGCATCCGGTGCACTTTTCACGATCGATTGCGACAATCCCGGTGCATTTGATTTTCATGGCAAAGAAGGGACAGGCCCGCACGCAATCCCCCAGCCCCAGACAACCGTTTTTGCAAGCCCTCGGTCCCCCAAAAATAAGGGCGGCCCCGGTACAGCTTCTGACTCCCAGATATTCGGCCTGTTCTTTTACATACGCAGTGGTCCCGTGACAGCGGAGCACCGCCACCCTCTCTTCCACAGTCTCCGGCTTTTTTCCGGTCAGTTCCGCCACGGTCGCGGCGGTGACAGATCCTCCGGGGACGCACAACGCGGGAGAAATTTTTTCTTCCTCCACCACCGCCTCGGCATAGGCTTGGCAGCCGCCAAATCCGCAGGCACCGCAATTTGCTGAAGGGAGCTCATGGCGCACCCTCTCCACCCTCGGATCGACGGGGACGTCAAAACGCCGGGCCGTCGCCGCCAGCGCGAAGCCGAAAAAAATGCCGAACAGCGTAAAAACCACCAGACCCCATATGGCAATCGATGTCAGTTCCATCAGATTTTAAGCCCCGAAAATCCCAAAAAGGCGAGGGCGAAAAGCCCCGCCAGAATAAAAGCGATCGGCAATCCCTTAAAAATTTCCGGTACCGGCGCCAAATCGGCCTTTTCTCTGGCACAACTCATCAGAAAAAGGGCGAGCGCGAACCCCAGGCCGGCGCCGGTCGCCAAAGCGAGCGATTCCCAAAATCCGCTGTCATTCATCGCGTTCAAAAGGGGGACCGCCAGAATAATGCAATTGGTGGTGATCAAAACGACGTAGATGCCGAATTTTTTGTGCAGCGCCCGGTTTATTTTTTTCAGGATGGTATCCACCATCTGGACGAGCGCGGCGACGATGCCGATAAAAACAATGATCTGCAGAAAATTGAGCGACAAGGGGCCCAGCACAAACCGGTCGATCCCCCACGCCATGAGACCCGACAAAACGCCGACCACCGTGAAGGTAACCCCCATGCCGATGGCGGTCTCTTTTTTTCTGGAGACGCCGAAAAAAACGCAGAGGCCCAGATACCGCGTAAAAACAAAATTTTGAACGAGCGCCGCCGTGAGCAGTACGGTGATCACCGTCCCGAAAAGAGACGGGGCTATCATCCACTGTTCCTTTGTTGAAGGCGCTATCAGCCGGTAGGTTTGGGAAGGGTCCAGCGTGGCTTCAACCGTCGCCAAGGCTTTTCTGGGGAGGCCCGTCGCCCACTCGATGCGCTGAATGGAAATCGGAATATCGGGATCCTTCTTCGTGGAGAGCCGCAGTTCTCCCGCTTGGGGGAGATGCTCTCCCGCCCATGAAAAGGTGATCTGGCGGTCGCCTATTATTTTTGCGCCGTCAGCCACGTCGGCCCCCTTCGATCCAGTTCATCGCCGCCATCAAAAGGCCGATCGTGAAAAAACCGCCGGCCGGCAGAATAAAAAGCAGAATCGGTCTGGCATCGACAAGAGGAAACCCCCAGAAAGTCCCGTTCCCCAAAACCTCCCGGAAAGAGCCGATCAAAACCATCGCGAACAAAAACCCAAACCCCATGCCGAAGCCGTCAACCAGTGAGGGAATCAAAGGCTCCCTCGAGGCAAAAACTTCCAGTCTGGAAATAATAATCGCAAACGCCACAATCAATTTGATGTAGAGGCCTATCTGCGCGTAAACCGCCGGAGCCACGGCGGCGGTCCCCATGTCGATCACCGTCACCCAGACGGCAATGATGATGATGTAAACGGGGATGCGGACCTTGTCGTGGATCTGGTTTTTAAAAACGGCAACCGTAGCGCTCGACAGCACCTGCACGGCTAAAACAGCCACCCCCATGAGCAGACCGTTTTTGACCGAGTTGGTAACCGCCACCGCCGGACAAAGACTCAACGCCAGCCTAAAAACGGGGTTTTCGGTGAAAAATCCGCGCCATAAAAGCTCACGCATCTTGAGCTCACTCATCCGGCACCTCCTTGGGAAGGGCGATTTTCAGGCGATACCGGAGCTGGGATACCCCTTTTTGAACCCCTTCGGTGATGGCCTTGCTGCTGATGGTGGCACCGGTGACCCCATAAATCGTTTTTGGGAGTCTCTCCTTCGAATTTTTTGGAGGGGGCCCCTTGACCACCTTTATCGCTTGCAGCTCTTTTGCATTCAGCCCCAAAAACTGGTTTTTAAATTCGGGCTTCGTGATTTCGTCCCCAAGGCCCGGATCTTCTTCATGCGAGATCACTTCCACCCCCCCAATTTCGAAATCGGGGGTCAGCGCCACAAAAATACGGATGGGGCTTTTGAAGCCGTATTGAACCGACTCGGTAACATAGCCTTTCGGGGTGATGAAAAACCGCCCCGCGAACTCCGCTTCCGGAAAACGGTTTTTGACAAAACGGTCTTTTTCTTCCGCCGATTGAAAAATTTCCTTCACCGGAATTTTTTGGAGGGGCAATCCCTCAAGATCGTAGAGATCGAAACTTTCGGGAAACAGATAGCCGATAAAATCTTCCCCTTTCAAATCCCCGTATCTTCGGACTTCAATAACCGTCTCTTCAGCTTTGAGCCCTAATAAAGAACGGACTCTTTCCCCCTCGCCGGCCACCTGCGAAGCACGCCTTGCCGGCTCGGTGAAAAAATAGACGCCGCCCACAATGGCCCCCGCAACAAGACAGGTCGTGGCGAGACACAAAGTGATTTTGAGCATCTCTTTCAGGGGACCCCTCCTTCCCATGAAGGTCTTTTCGGCTTGAACCAGCGATTGAGCGCCGGCGTCACCGCATTCATGATTAAAATCGCGTAGCAGATTCCTTCAGGGTATCCCCCTTTTAGACGGATCACCGCCGTCAGAATGCCGACACCCAAACCAAAAATAATTTCTCCCTTGGGAGTCATCGGTGCCGTGACATAATCGGTCGCCATAAAGAAAGCACCGAACCAAAGCCCCCCCGTCATCAGCTGAAAAAGGGGATATTTTGAAAAAAGGGCGACCAGCAAAAACCCGGCGATCACCGAAAGGGGAATGGTCAGACGGATGATTTTTTTCCAAAGGAGGATCGCGGCCCCGAGCAAAACCAGAAAAACCGAAAGCTCTCCGATCGAACCCGAGCGGACCCCGAAAAAAAGATCCCGATAAACGGCGTTTTGCACCCCTTCCAATTTTAAAAGATTGAGCGGCGTCGCCATGGTCACCGCGTCGAACGGTTTGAGCCATGTCGCCGTCATCGCCAAAGGGAAGGTGGCCATCAGAAAGGCGCGGCCGATCAGGGCGGGATTGAAAATATTGTACCCCAAGCCCCCAAAAAGCATTTTGCCGAAAACAATCGCAACAAAAGAACCCGCAGCCGGCATCCATAACGGCAATCCGGGAGAAAGTGTTCCCACAAGCAAAATGCCGGTCAGCACGGCACTTCCATCGGTTAGTGTCTGTTTCTGGCGCCGCAAAAAATTGACAAAAAATTCCCCGCCCATTCCCCCCAACAAACCGCTCGCCA
>JAUYJH010000013.1 GCA_030688705.1 Deltaproteobacteria bacterium | reverse complement strand
CAACCCAGCCCTCATCCCGTTGCCATAAATTTCTTATAGACAAAGTGATATCATATACGATATCATCTTTTCATGCCATCTTGGGAGGATTTTTTTGAAGAGGTTCGTCGTAATCCAAAAAATGTTCGTTTTAATGATATGTGTAAATTGGTTGAAAAATTTGGGTTTCGTTTCAAGGGAGGAAAGGGGAGCCATCGAGTGTATGTTCGACAAGGCGTATTTGAAATACTCAATTTCCAGAATGTACAAGGGCGGGTTAAACACTATCAGGTGCGACAGTTTATCAATATCGTTGATAAATATGACTTGAAAATGGAGGAATAATTTATGTTGTCTTATCAAATTCATCTTTTCTACAGTCAAGAGGACGAGGGATTTATTGCCACAGTGCATGAATTGGCAGGATGCTCGGCTTATGGAAAAACACCTGAAGCGGCGCTAAAAGAGATTGAGTTGGCCGCCAAATTATGGATTCAAGCTGCAAAAAAAGAAAAGAGAAAAGTTCCAGAACCGATTATGGATAAAAAATTCAGCGGGCGATTTGCTCTTCGCATGCCTAAGGCATTACATTGTGAGCTGGAACAAGAGGCTACAGAACAGGGTGTCTCTTTGAATCAATGGATCCTGTATAAATTGGCCCATGAGAAACCGATACCACTTGTTAAAAAACGCCGTGCCGCTTGATCACCAAGTCCGCCGCCATTCCGTTGCCGTAAATGCTTATAACTTCAGCTAACATTTAAGGGGCGGTGAAAAACGCACTTTCTGTCATCCCGACGAAAGTCGGGATCCGGCAATTTTAATAACTTCTGGATTCCGGCTTTCGCCGGAATGACATTTTCCACCGCTCCCCTAACGAATCAAGCTCATAGAAGCGGGGAGGGCGCCGACTTCAAAGGGGCCGTTGATGACGGCGCCGGTTTGGGGATCTAGCAGAATCATGCCGGAGCCTTTTAAATTGCGCTCTGGAACCCACAAAAGACCGTTTTTATCGACCAACAATTCGGGAAGAAAAGCTCCGGGACTGGAGTAGAGATTTTTGCTGATAATTTCGAGAGTGGTCGGATTAAAAGAGGCCACAACCGCGGCATTGACTGTCACCACCCCCAAATTTTCACTGATAATGCGGACGAGCGAGACATAATTTCCAAAACCGGCGTCATCCACTAAAATGCCGAGACTGTTATGGGTCGTCGTATCGATCACTTCAATACCGCCGAAAGCGGTTGTCACATCGTTATTAAAATTGGAATCAAAAACGCCGGAGTTGGCGACAAAGATTTTTTGCAAGTCGGCATGATAGGCGATGTCGGTCGGGTTTCTGCCGGCAAGCTGAACGGTGTCGATAATGGAATTGTTTTTTGTGTCGATCACCGCCACTTTTCCGTTTGTTGTCGCTTGAAAATTTTTAGAGAGGTCTTGGATCACCACATAAAGGTTGTCTCCCGCCAAGGCCATGCCGGCGGCGCGGGCCAAGCGATCACCGTCATTTTCAGTATAGGGTTTTAAATCGATGCCTGTAATTTTATTGCCGGTCAAGGGATCGACAATCAAAAGATCATCGGCGTTGCTTTTATCCAAATGGGCATCGAGCCGCGTGATAAATGCCTTGCCGTTGGCCACCACCAAATCTTGCGGGTTGCCGGGGCTCCCGACCGAATAATTCCCCAAAATTTTAAAAGATTCCGGGTCGATGACTTGGATGGTGCTGACGCCGCCGCGATTGATGACATAGAGTTTGCCGTCGAAACTTTTTAAAACGACATCGCTTCCGTCGGTGATCTGTTTGGCCGTTTGAATGGAGTGGGGATTATTCAAGCCGACCGTAGCAATGCTTCCCACCGAATCGGTAAAATTGGCGGCGGCGACATAAACCTGCTCTTGCGGAGAAAGACTAAGGGCGGTTGTTCCTTCAGGCGTTGGGTTGATCTGTTCGGTGATGGAGCCACCACAGCCAAGCATTAAAAGGAAACATATTGTCATCCTGACCCTGAGTTTATCGAAGGGGAAGGATCCCAGGATTCTTCGCCCTTTGGGCTCAGAATGACATCTTTTGGCTCTCATAATCTTAACTCCAGCTCCGCCCAATACGATCTCTCCGGGAGCGGGAATCCGGCAATATCGACTACATGCTCGTTTAGCAAGTTTTTCGTGGTGAAAGTGAATTTGAGCCAATTTAAAGGTTGGGTATAAAAACCGGCGGCCAAAAGGGTCCGGTGATTCACTTTAAGCAGGTTTTGCGAATCGAGAAAGTTACTCGTCAAGAGTTGAAGCTGGGTGAACGGTGTAAAATATAAATATTGCCACTCCGCATCGGCATAAATCTGCTGTTTGGGGCGGCCGGGGAGAAATTTCCCCCGCGTGGGAGAATTATTCGAATCATCTTTGGCAATTTGATACATATAATTGCCGCCGATTTTAAGATGCTCCCACATTCGCATCGACAGGGCCGCTTCTGCCCCCCAAATGAGCGCCGATGCGGCGTTTTGCGCGCGGATTGTAAATTGGGAGGTCTGCACAAACTGGATTAATTCATCGACGTTTTGGCGAAAATAGCCGGCCTCCAAAGAAAACTGATCGACAAAACCCAAATCGTTCCATAAGGCTCTCGCCCCCGCATCCCAGTTGAGCGATTTTTCGGGCAAAAGCCCCGGATTGCCGACGATGTTACCCCGGTCGCCAAAGAGTTCGCCGAAAGTCGGCTGTCTGAAACCGCGATAGGCATTTCCTTTGAAATACAAAAAAGAAAAAGCGGCCCATTTGACCCCCAACTTCCCCGACAATTGCGTGTTGGTGGTGTCATTGTTGGGAACCGCCGGGGTGATGGAAGGATCGTCGCCGCTCAAATGGTTTAGATAAACTTGCAATCTCAAAGAGGGATCCAAAACCAGTTTTTCATCAAAGAAACCCAACTCATCTTCACCGCCGATTCCGATCATCTGCCTCTGGCTCATCGGCCCGCTGGCGGGGTTTGCGGCGTAATTGGTCGGCCAGAAATTTTCGATTCGGTAGGCCAGAAAGCCGCTTAAAATCTGGTTTTTTCCCCATGGCATATTGGCATGAAATTCGGGCCCGACCCGGACGGTCGTGTCGTTATTGTTCTGCACCCCCAGACCGATCTCCCCTTGCGGGTCGCTGAAACGGCTTTTGAGATAATCAAAAAACAGATCGGCCTCCCATTGGAGGGGGCCGCTCCCCCGGGGGGGAGTCAACTTTCCGTGGATGAAATTTTTAATTGTTTTAAGACTGGTGTCGGTGGCGATCTGCGACCCCAACCCCGCCACCCCTTCTTCTTTGTAGAAAAAATTCTCAAAAACTTTCCAGTTCAGGGTTTCTTTATTTTCATTGCCGCCGATGCCGGTAAAATCATAGGCGACAAAATCGTTGTTGGCCCGGTCGATCAAAACATCGTCATTGGGGTTGCTTCGCGTCCCCTTATTGTCCACATAGGGAAAGTTGCCGCGGCTTCTGAAATAATCAAACGACCCCAGATAATAAAAATTATCGATCGGCTGTATGCGCTGCAGATGGCCGCGATAGGTGTAGTAAGACCCGACCGAGTTGCGCAAAAGATTTTCGGTTTTTTTTGGTTTTCCCTTGGTGCGGATATAGATGACCCCGCCCGGCGTTGAATCGACAATCTTCCCCGGCGATCCTCCGCGATAGATTTCGATGCTTTCGACGATATCGAGCGGAATAAAAGAGAGATCAACCGTTTGCCCCTGCGCCGAATTGAGCAAAACGCCGTCGAGATAAATCAAAACCTGTTCCGATGTGGAGCCCCGGATCGAAATGGCCGAAAAATCGTCCAGACCGCCGTAAGAAGAGAGATGAACCCCCGCCGCCCGCTCCAAAAGCTGCGGAACGGTCTGCGCAAACCCGGTGATTTTTTTCGGGATGATGACCTCCGCCGCGGCGGTGGCGGTCAGTTTTGCCTCGGGCCGATCCTCCACTCGAATATTAATCTGTGCCGGCTCTATTGCCCATAAAGAAGAACCAATACCAATAATACAAATACTAAATACTAAATCCGAAATTCTAAACAAATTCCAAATTCTAAATCTCAAATTCCAAACAGTTTGTGATTTGCTGTTTACGATTTGTGATTTGTTTGGGATTTCGGATTTCGGATTTCGGATTTGCATCTGTAATTGCTCTTGCTTTGGGTCTTTGAAATGGGCTACAAACCGGCGCTCTTTGCATAGGGGGTAACCGTTGGCTCGTCAACTCAATCTGGACCGCGACAAACTGGATGGCTGTTACCAAGTTTCCGGCCAAATCGTTTCTTTTGCCTCAAAATATATAGACCGCCACTCGAGCCCTTCGGTAGAGAGGGCCACTTTGATGCTTTTGGGTATCGAGGGCGATTATCGCGGCAAACATCTGGCAAGCTGGCTTGTAGAGAGCCTCACCAAAGATCAGCTCCGCTTGGGAGCCTCTTATTGGTGGGGGAGGGCGCTTTTATCTCCTTTGGGCGCAAGAGAAGATCCAAAAAATTTGGCCGAAAAACTGGGGCGCGGCAAAATCAAATGGAGCGATATTCCAGACGCTCCCTCG